>NZ_MUNE01000036.1 GCF_002154605.1 Streptomyces milbemycinicus
GCGTGGGGGTGGGGTCGGGCTTGCCGTCGTCGGTCTTCGCGGCCCCGTTCCCACCGAGGAACGTCACATCGGCATCCCGCGCGGAGGTCTGCGCCCGCACGCTGTCCTTCGTGGTCTGGGGAAGGCGCCGGTGTTGGAGCTGGAATTCCACGGGGGTGATGTTGCGCTTGGGGGCCTTGGAGAAGTCGACGCCGCCGACGAAGAAGGTGTAGACGCGTCCGTCGCCGAGGGGCCATTCGTACGTGAAGTCGCCCTTGGTGAAGGACTTCACCATCTCCTTCCATACGGTGCGCTTGTCCCAGTCGGCGTTCTCACCCCGCAGCGGCCACCGCTTGAGATTGTTGCTGTTGATGATGGGCCGGAAGTCGGTGGCCTTCTTGGCGTCCTGCTGCCGGATCCACTCGGCGGCTACACGGGACTTGTAGACGCGGCGCAGGTCGGCGTACTTCTTCTCGGTGTTGATCTGCTTCTCAACGTGCGGAACGAGGTAGCGGGTGATCAGCCGGTGGCTGCGCTCCTTCTCCGCCTTGGTGAGCTTCTTCGAGCAGTCCTCGCCCTGCACGGGGGTGTCGAAGTCCATCGCCGCGTGGTTGACCTTGAGCGGGGCGTCGAGGATGTAGATGCCGCCGTCCTGCTCGCGGACCTTCGCACGGCCGGGAACGATCCAGTTGCGGCCGGATCCCCAGCACGGCACCCCGTCAACCTTGGGGGTGGCGTTCATGAACTCTTTGCCGGGGGACTTCTTGGGGTCCATGGCGCGGGAGAAGTCCCGCTTCATCTCCATGTCGGCTTCGAGGAGGACGCGTCCGGCGTCGGTCTCCCCGAACCCCTTATCCATGATCTTGTCCGGCTGATCCGGATTCAGGTTCACCCACTGCCTGTCGGGGGTGAGGGCCAGCCACGTGAACAGGGCGTCCGAGGCCAGCTCAAGTTTCGCTTGCCCACCCCAGCCGGGATTGTTGTCCTCGTCGGGCATGAAGTCGGCCTTCATGCTGTAGTCCAGCCCCTTGCCCTTGACGGGGCTGCCGACGTACTGGAGCTCCAAGGTGGAGAAGTCGACGCCGCCGGGGCCGCGGCCGAGGACACCGCGGGTGTTCATCTGGTTGTGCTGGTTCTGGATCTGCCGCGCCTGCGCCGGGTTCTTCCCGGAGCCGTAGGCGATGGAGTTGATCGGGCCCTGGGCGCCGGTGTTCGGCCGCGGATTGAACACCGGGTAGGACTTGGTGTACTTCGTCTGCGGCCACAGCCCCTTCGCCGTCGCCCGCCGCTCCGCGATCCGGATCGGGTTGTTGCCCGACCCTCGTTCGGCGCGGAGCTTGGCGTTCTCCGCCTTGTACTCCTTGGTGGTGGCCCCGTTGGGCTTCTCCCCGGCGAACATGGTGAACTTCGACTTCGTGAAGTCGTACTTCGCGTCCTTGTGGCGAAGGATGATCTTGTCGTTCTTGAACTGGCCGGTCTTCCGCTTGCCGTCGGCCTTGAACTCGCCCAGGTCGCCGGTGCGCTGGTTGTAGGCGTCGTAACGCCGGGAGGCGATCTTGTTGCCGTCCTTGTCGAAGATCTCGACCTTCACTTCGCACAGCCAGTCCGGGCCGACGAGGTTGAAGTTCTGGACGGTCTTCCGCTCGAAGACGCCGCCCTTCTCCCGGGAGTGCTGGGCGCCGATCAGGTTCTGTGGCACCCACTTTTTGAACGTCTTCGGGGACGGCTTGCCCTGGATGTAGCGGGCGTAGCGGGCCCAGATGGCGCGCTTCATGTCCTCGGGGTTCTTCGACGCCCGGTAGGCGGCATCCCACTTCTTGACGTCGGCGTCGGTGTTGCCGACGCTGTTCAGGTCGGCGCGGGTAGGCGCGGGAACGTCTTCGAAGCCCTTGAACTCAAGGTTGAAGTAGTACTCCTCGTCCGGACCGCCCTTGGTCCAATGGTGCTGGCCGGTGGGGGCTCCGGAGTTGTTCGGGGTGCGGGGGAACGTCTTGCCGAGGTGCATTTTGTCGCAGCGTCCGCCGGACGTGACCTTGGCGTAGTCGCCGGGGGCTGCGTTCGCGGTGGCGGGGAGGCCGACGAGCATCATCCCGGCCGCCGAGGCGACCGCGAGGCAGGAAGCCAGGCGTCGCCGGAGCCGGGTACGGATGGGTATCTGTGTTCTCATGCGTGTCCCTGGTCGTGGGGGGCCACGGGACTTCGGTGGTGCGGGCGGGCGGCTGGTTGGGGCCCCGTGTCAGTCTTTCGCCGACCGCCAGCCAACACACTAGGGGCTCCCAACGCCTCGGGTGCGGAGGGTTGTTGGGCGTGTCGGGTGTCGACTTGGCGGCACTGCAATGGTGGTGTCAGTGGTATCTACTACCGTCGACGCATGACCGAACCTGACGAGACGTACGACCCGACCCGGCACCCCGACCTGCTCAGGTGGATGGGTGAGCGCCAGGACGCCCACGAAAGGTGGGCCGAACAGACCTCCTTCGCGGGCGTGCTGGACTTCACCCCGGCCTCCTTGGGGATCCTGGACGAACTGATCCGGGAAACCGCGAACAGCATGGAGGAGGTCACCGATCAGCGCATGACGCCCTTCATCCAGGGCGCGATCTGGTACGTGGGAGAGGTGTTCTGCCGCCACCAAAAGATGGTGTGGAAGTACATCCCCGACATCGTCAGCGGGGAGCTTGAGCCGTTCTTCAATGCGGCCGGGGAGACCTCTGCGCTCGATCACCCCTGCGTCGGCGCCCCCGATGACCCGGAAAGCTACCTGTACCCGCTGAACATGCTCCGCCGGATCCTCCTCACTGAGGACGAGGTCGGCAACCCGGTCGAAGAAACGCTGTCGTCGATCTTCGCCAATCCCTTCGACGAGGACGACGAAGACGACGGCGAGGAGCTGGACCCGACCGGCGGTTGGGGATGACCCCGGCCCGCACGCTGATGCCGCCCACCCTCGCCCGGGGCGCGGCCCTGGTGGCGCTCGCCGGGTGGGATCTCGCCCAACTCGATCCAAGGGGATGGGCTGCAGCCGCAGGTAGACCAGAGTGACCAGCACCCGGTCGACGAAGACAAGCTGGTGATCCGGTCCAGCGCCAGCCGCACGCCGACGGTTGCGGCCTCGCCGTTCCCGCAGAACCGACTCGCACCGCGCCGTCCAGGGACCGGCCAGCTCCTCGATCAAATCGCCGAGATGTGCACGATCAAGGCCGCAGAAGGCAGGATGAGACAGGGCCGCGCGGCCGAGAAGGGCGTCACAATCCGGGCCAACTCGCCCTGGATCCGCCGGTGGCCCCAGCGTGGATTCTCGTCGGCCAGTCGCAGGACGAGGTTCTTGGTCGCCATGGCGGTGGGCGGTCGACCGGTGCGTCTGCGCGCGCTGTAGTCCCACTTCGCGGCGATGAACCTGCGGTGCCGGCCGAGCAGGGTACTGGGGGTGACCGGGAAGACCTCGCGCCGGCGCAGGCGGGGTATGTGTCCGGACAGGGCTGCGAACCAGAACCGGTCCGTTGGGTCGTAGCTGACTGGTCGGGTCAGCTGTCGGCGCAGGACCGCATTCTCGTGGCGGAGTACGCGCGCTCCGCGTCTTTCGCGGCATCGCTGCGGAGTAACGTCGATGGGAGGGAGATCAACTTGCGGGTCATCTTGTACAGCAGGCGTACGAACATCCGGTCATGCTTCCGGTCGACGACCCGTCACCTCCGCCACTTGCAGCGACGGACTTTTCGAGCGGCACAGGTGCACATCGCCGGCGTCATGCGACACCCGACCGGCCTCTGGACCTGTGGGGCTCGAATAATCGTCGCTTCTGGTCAAGAGGCATATCTGTACTCGTTGATCACGCCGCCGAGGATGCGGGTGCGCAGGACTCGTCGGCTGGCTGGTTTCCGGCCAGGATGTGGTGGGCGTGAGCTTCGTCGAGGATGAGTATGTGGTCGAGGGGTTCTCGGCGGAGGGTGCCGATCACTCGTTCGCAGTGGGCGTTGGCTTTGGGTGCGCGGACCGGCGTCTTGATGATCTCGATATCCTCGGCCTGGAATACGGCGTCGAAGGCGTCGGTGTACTTGCTGTCGCGGTCCCGGATGAGGAAGCGCAGCGAGTCCATGCGCGCCCCGAGGTCGGTGGCGAGGTTGCGGGCTTGTTGGGTGGCCCAGGCAGCGGTTGGGTGTGCGGTGACGCCGGTTATGTGCAGGCGCCGGGTGTGGTGCTCGAGGAAGACCAGGGCGTACAGGCGTTGCAGGCTGATGGTGTCGATGTGGAGGAAGTCGCAGGCGATCAGACTGGTGGCCTGTGCTGAGAGGAACTCGGGCCAGGTTGGGCCGGTGCGGCGTGGTGCGGGGTCGATTCCTGCGGTGTGGAGTATCTGCCAGTCGGTGGAGGCGGCGATCGGGTGTCCGAGCCGGGCCAGTTCACCTTGAATCCGGCGGTGGCCCCATCGGCTGTTCTCGTGGGCGAGGCGCAGCACGAGGTTCTTGATGGCGGTCTGTGTGGGCGGCCGTCCGGGACCTCGGCGTCGTCGGGAGTAGTCCCATCGGCGGGCGACGAGCTTGCGGTGCCAGGCCAGCCGCGTGCTCGGTGTGACCGGGAAGACCTTGGCCCAGCGGCGGCGGGGGATCAGTGAGGACAGGGCCGTGAACCACAAGCGGTCCGCAGGCTCGTACCGTACTCGCCCCTGCAGCTGGCTTCGCAGAACGGCGTTTTCGTGACGCAAGACAACAAGTTCAGCCTCCTTCGCGGTGTCCCGCCGCAGAAGCACTGCGGGCACAGAGAGAAGACGTCGAGTCACCTGGTACAGAAGGGACACGATCATTCCATCATGGTCGCAGCTCTCTGCGCGCCGGGGCGGGGCGTTTGACCAGCAGCGATGAATAACCGAGCCCCACACGACGGAGACATCGTCCCGGACATCGGCCGCTGGGCGTATGGCGGGGATTGGTTCATCATCCCCAGCGACCCGGACTTCGGTGCCAACCAGATGACCACGGACACAGAAGGGCACGGCGGCTACTGGGACCCTGGCTCCAAGAGCCTATTGAACCAGGGGCTGGTCGTTGTCGGAAAGGGATACAATGTGCAACCGAAGCTGCCGCCAGCGTTATTGGCGTGAAGTAGGAGAAGTTCCCTGGCGTGAAGACCAAGCTGAGCGCACGCGTGCTCGCCGCACCCCTCGTCCTCCTCACTCTCACCGGATGCAGCATGACTGACAACGGCTCCGACATCCCCTCCGCCGGCACGAGCACGTCGAGTGACGCCGCAGACAAGGTGGAAGGTGTTTCCAGCGGTCTCTACGACCTGATAGGTGTCAAGGGGAAGACGTCCGACAGTCGCGCGACAGTGACGGAGTGTTCCGGCAAGGACCCGGACAAGTACTTCCGGATCCTCCACCCGTGGAGCTTCACCCCGGCGTCCTCCAGTGACCTTGAGGCAGCCATGCAACGGCTCAGGGAGGCGCTGCCGAGGCACGGCTGATCGTCGAGTACGGGCCGGACACCAGGGTGTAGCCGTTCACTTGCTGCGGGTCGGTCAGGTCCATGACCGGGTCGACCGAGAGGAACCGGCCGGTGGTGGGGTCGTAGTCGCGCGCGCCCAGGTGAGTGAGGCCGGTGGTTTTGGTGTCGTCGGTTCCTCCGACGAAGCCCTTGGTGCCGGGCCAGTCGGTGGGCTGGTCGCCGCGTATGTCAGCGAAGGGCAGCGTGCGGCGCTGGGTGGGCTTCTGTGTGGCGGTGTCGATGGCGAGTTGTGCAGTGCCGTGGTGGTCGGCGAGGGTGGGGGAGACGCTTCCGTCGTCTTCCTGGACGGCTTGGTGGCCGCCGCCGAGGTCGATGTATCGAGTGGCTCTCGGCGTGGTGGAGCTCTTGGGCCAAGTGATTTCGGTGTTGCCCAGGTAGAGGGTGGCCTCGGTGGAGGTGCGGCCGATCAGGTGGTTGCCGTCGGCGTCGCAGAGATATTCGGTGACCTTGTCGCTGCCGCCCTCGACAGGTGGGGAGAGTCGCCGCTGATCCGGGGCGGAATGCCTTTCTCCCGGGTGACTGGCACACCTGACGGGTACCCGCCGCCGTTGGCGCGCGGACGGAGTGCCTTCGTACGGGAATTGACGATTCTGGGTGCGTGAATGGTCGACATCGACGTCCCCGGTTCCGGCACCCTGTGTGCTGATGTCATGCAGGGGTTGACATCATGTGCTCCGGTTCCACCAAGCAGGGGAATAGTCGAAGAGTATGGGAAAGGAAATGACGAGAGAAGGCATCAGTCTCGCGGCGAATGACTACATAGACCAGGTCTTACGCATGCTTGCAGGCTACGCACCACGGGGATGGGCGGAGCTCGAGTACATCATGCTGTCCACGATCAGAACGGATCGCACGCGGTTGTTTGTTAATTACAAAGGGAAGGATGCCGAGCGGATCTCTCCTCCCCTGGCGGTTATGGCAGGTGATGCGCGATCTACGAAAAACCATGTACCGAGTGGGCGCCGGCACATGGTACACGGCAGAACGCATGATTCACCGATCCCGTGCATATAGTGTTGATTTCGGCTACGACTCGGAACCCACCTTTGTACCTCCTTTGAATATCGCAAGTTTTGTGCAGGACCTGCAGTACTCCCCCGCGACGAGGAGCATGTGCCCGATTGGCTCCATAGCCTGCTGACGCCGCACCGCAAGCCTCCTGCATCAGAGGCCTTCGGTAGTAGCGCCGAAATCTCACACCCTTGCACGGGACCTTCGCCGTAGACACACAGGTATTCCGCTTCTATCGTGACGGAACCGTTCTCGACGCGCTCGTGGGCCCCGCACCACAACCTGAGAACGCCGAGTCCTTCACACGAGCTACACCCCGGATCCCCGCCACCAGGAGTGCACAGGGCGCACTACGAACAGCGAGGCTCACGCGTCTCCTTCACCACGCGCAGCCACATTACGGATGAGGAAATCACCGTACGCGGCACCTGGGCAAACGGCCGCCTCATTCTTGGCTACACCGGACAGGGCTGGGAGAACAAGCCCCAAAAGTTTGTGCGGCTTGATTGTGCCAGCGGGTGAACTATCGCTGTTCAGACAGCGTGTCAATGCGGGAGGAGTTCCAGCTATGGACGCAAATCTGGTGACCTTCGGAGCGGGAGGACACCTGACGCCTCCCAGCCGCACGCCTCTGCGCTGGCCCATCAGGTGCTCCGGACCCTGGACGGCCCGGAGCGCTGGCGGTGGCCGCTGTGGGCCGGGGTGTGCCGGACCCGGGACGCCCGGGTCCACGACCTGGTGGTCCGGCGGCATTCGTCGAGCACGGCGCTCAGCAGGTCGTCGACGCGGGGACGGGGCGGCATCGATGTGGCGACTGCCGTCCCGTACGGCGGTGCCGACGGTGAACCCCCAGACGCCCGCCTTCCCCAGCGCGGTGATCCCTCGGCCCGGCCGGCGCTGTCCGCCGCCAGGACGGGCAGCGCCGACCGCGTGGCCAGTGCTGCGCCGCCGCCCGAAGCCACAATGTCGGCGGCGTCCAAGCAGCACGCTGCGGTGGCCCTCGACTCGGCCGGGGGACGGCCAGTGCTCGACGGGTGCGCCGTCGAGCCCCTTGGTGACAGCCCAGCGGATGGTCCGGGTGGTACCCGTTCGCTCAGGCAGCAGCGCCGCAGATTGATCCCGGAGCGGTTCGGTCAGCCATGACGGCAGGACAGGCACAGGTCATTCCCCCCCCCGGTGATCACAGAGTGTGGCAGCTCCCTGATCATCAAGGCTTGAGCCTGTCCTGCTATCGGGGTGCCGTCACCGCGCCTATCTGCGTGACCTCTCAGTGAACAGCGCGGCTAATTGACCGAGCTTGCATCGCACCAGCGATCTGACGAGCCGAACCGATTGAGCGACAGTCATATGCATTGCAGTGAAAGAGGATCCCGAAGATGGCTGAGCAGGTACGAGGTGTGGTTGCTCGCAGGAAGGGGAAGGCGGTTTCGGTCGAGACGGTCGTAGTGCCGGATCCGGGGCCGGGTGAGGCCGTTGTGAAGATCCAGGCCTGCGGGGTCTGCCGCACCGACATGCACTACCGCGAGGGCGGCATCAGCGACGACTTCCCTTTCCTCCTGGGGCATGAGGCGGCGGGTGTGGTGGAAACCGTCGGCGAGGGTGTCACAGACGTGGCGCCCGGAGACTTTGTGATATTGAACTGGCGGGCGGTGTGCGGCCAGTGCCGGGCGTGTCTGCGCGGGCGTCCTTGGTACTGCTTCGACACGCGCAATGCCGTGCAGAAGATGACCCTGTTGGATGGCACCAGGCTGTCGCCGGCGCTGGGCATTGGCGCGTTCGTGGAGAAGACTTTGGTGGCGGCAGGTCAGTGCATCAAGGTCGACCCGGCTGCCTCCCCGGCCGTGGCCAGTCTGCTGGGCTGCGACGTGATGGCGGGCATCGGTGCAACGATCAATGCCTGCGGCTTCGACCTCGACGTCGTCATCGATGCGGTCGGCCGCTCGGAGACCTACGAGCAGGCGTTCTACGCCCGCAACCTGGCCGGCAGGGTGGTGCTCGTGGGCGTACCAGCTCCGCCGATGAAGCTGGAACTGCTGCTTGTAGACATGTTCGGACACGGAAGGGTGTTGAAGTCGTCCTGGGACGGTGACTGCCTGCCCTCGAGCGACCGCCCGATGCTGGTTGATCTCTACCTGCAAGAATGGCTTGACCTGGAGGCGTTGGTCACCGAGACGATTCCCCTGGACGATGTGGAGAAAGCTTTCGAGCAGATGCACCACGGTCATATGCAGCGCTTGGTGGTGATGCCGTGATGGCAACTCGTATCGAACACTTGGTGGCTAGTCTTCTGAGTCAGGAATTCTATTCAGATAGCTGGCGAGACGTTCGAGGATCTCGTCCGCGGTCTTCGTCCAGACGTAGGGCTTGGGATCGGTGTTCCATGCGGCGATCCAGATGCGGATGTCCTTCTCCAGCGCGTGGACGGTCTTGTGGACGCCTCGCCGTATCTGCTTGTTCGTCAGCTCCGCGAACCTGTGCCGCTCGGAAAGTCGTCGCTGCACGTCACGCGGCGTATCGGTACTCGCTGATGAGGCCGCCGAGGATGCGGGTTCGCAGCAGTCGGTGAGCGCGGGTGTCCGTTGCGGCAGGCTGATTCTGGGCATCGGGTGGTAGTTGGGTGCGGGCCTGGTGGGGCCGGTGCTCGTTGTGGTGACTCTGGTAGACAGCAAGGACCTGTTGGGCATGTGCTTCGCCCAGAATGAGGACGTGGTCGAGGACCTCGCGGCGGATGCTGCCGATGACGCGTTCGCAGGGGGCGTTCATCCGAGGTGCTCGTGGCGCGCTGTTGATCACGTTCAGTTCCTCGGCCTTGAAGACGGCGTCGAACGGCTCGCCGTACTTGCCGTCCCGATCGCGCAGCAGGAACCGCAGGGACTCCATGCGCATGCCGAGGTCTGCGGTGAGATTCCTTGCCTGCTGCACGGTCCGTCCCCGCGTCGGGTTGGTGGTGACGCCGGTGATGTGCGGGCGCCGGGTGCCGTGCTCGAGGAAGGCCGGCGCGTACAGCCGCCTGCCGAGCGCGGTGTCGATGTGGAAGAAGTCCGCGGCGATGGTGCCCTCGGCTTGCGCGCTGAGGAACTCACGCCAGGTCGGACCGGAGCGACGCGGCGCCGGGTCGATGCCCGCTGCGTGCAGGATCTGCCACACCGTCGAGGCTGCGATCCGGTGTCCGAGCCAGCTCGCCCTGAACCTGCGGTGCCAGCCGAGCAGGGTCCTGGGGGTGACCGGGAAGACCTCGCGCCGGCGCAGCCGGGGTATGAGTCCGGACAGGGCTGCGTACCAGAACCGGTCCGCTGGCTCACAGCTGACTGGTCGGGTCAGCTGTCGGCGCAGGACCGCATTCTCATGGCGGAGTACGAGCAGCTCCGCGTCCTTCGCGGCATCGCTGCGGGTAACCCGGATCGTTGATCGGCGTGGGCCGTGATGCCAGAGGTGAGCCCTGGCCGAGGGCGCGGTGCGGGCGATGGGTGTTGTAATGAATCTCGAACTCGCGTAGCGCGTTGATGAGATGGCGCTGGTTCCAGATCAGCGTCCGGTTGAGGAGTTCGCGTCGGCAGGTCGCTACCCAGCGTTCCATCACCGCGTTCATCCGCGGCATCATTACGCCGGTGAGCACGGTCTGGATCCCGGCATCGGCGAGGATGGCGTGGAACACCTGCGGGTACTTCCCGTCCCGATCGCGGATCAGGAAACGTGCCCGGCACCTGGCGTCCTCCAGGTCCATGACCAGATTGCGCGCCGCCTGGGCAACCCATGCCGCAGTCGGGTGCGTGGTCGCGCCCAGGACCCGAATGCGACGGCTGGCCTGCTCGATCACCGTCAGCACGTATAGTCTCGCGCCGGTGAGTGTGATGGTCTCGAAGAAGTCGCACGCCAGCAGGGCGTCGGCCTGTGAGCGCAAGAAAGCGGCCCATGTCGTGTCCGTGCGCTGCGGCGCCGGGTCGATTCCTGCGGCGCGCAGGATCTCCCAGACCGTCGAGGCTGCGACCTTGATCCCGAGCACTGTGAGCTCGCCGTGTATCCGGCGATACCCCCAGGTCGGGTTCTCCTTCGCCAGCCGGATCACGAGTAGCCGGATGGACCGGACCGTTCTCGGCCGACCCGTGCGATTCGGGCGTGACCGCACGGCGTGCCTGCGGCGCAGCAGGTCGCGGTGCCAGCGAAGCACGGTGTCCGGCGTCACCAGCAGTCGAAGCCGACGGAGGCGCTGCTTGGGAAAGCGATGGAGCAAGGCAGCGAGGAAAGTGCGGTCCTCGGGCGCGAACCGGGGGCGGGCTCCGCCGAGCTGCCGCTCCAGCACGGCGAGTTGGTGCCGCAGCGCCAGGATGTCCACGTCCTTGTCCCGGTCGCTCAGCGGCAGCAGCCGTAGTGCGGCGAAGGCGTTCGTTACCGTCAGATAGGCCAGGCGCAGTAACACAATTGATCATTATGTCGGTCAACGCCGACGTGCCGGAACACCGCCCACCCGTCGTCGGCAAGACAACGTGATCCGTTCTTTCACCTGCGCGGATGGACTTTTCGGCACCCACACCCGCGACCGCACGGCGTTTCGGGCGCATGAGGTCGATGGCCGCCTTCGTCACCGCACAGGCCCTTGCGATGACGGTCCTGATCTTCACCCCCGCAGCGGGGCGGGCGCTCTGGGCACCGGAAGCGGTGGCGGGGCCTGTGGGTGCCGGTCATTCCCGGCGCCCACGGGTTCGTCTTCCGCTTCCCGCTTACGCGCCCGACATCAATCTGACCGAGAACGGGTGGGCACACCTGATGTCGTCTCCGAGCTGAAAAGCTCAGTAGCTGTTGCTCACGATTCGCCACCGGTTGTCGGCAGTACCGTTATCCGAATCCTGGACCGCGAACGCGCCGACGGCGGTGGAGTTGTTCTGGATGCCGAGCACCTTGCCGCTGTTCACGTTACGGATTTTGTACGTCCCGTCTCCCTGATCGAGCAGTGTCCACCTGTGGTCGGCGGTGCCGTTGTCCGACCACTGCAGAACAAGAGCGTTGTCGGCCGTGGACATGTCCTGAACGCCGAGCACCTTGCCGCTGTTGGCATTGCGGAACCTGACCGCGTTTCCTTCGTCGATCATTTCCCAGTTGTGATCCGCGGTGCCCGAATCGTGCCACTGCAGGGCGCGGCCACCATCGGCCGTGGACATGTCCTGGATGCCCAGCACGAAGCCGCTGCTCACGTTGACAAGGCGGACGGTGGCATTGTTGCCTCCGCCCTGGCCGTTGGCGTTCCAGTAGACGGTGTAGTTGTGGCCGTGCGCGTCGTGGAACGGGCCCAGGTTGACGGTGGAGCCGTTGGCGGTGGCGGTGAAGGCGAGCGAGGTGCTGCTGGTCCGTGTGATCGAGGACGTGTTCAGCGTCGGGAGGGAGTTGAGCGAGGTGTTGCCGTAGTTGCCGGACAGCACCACCGGGCCGTAGGTGACCGCGGCGACGTTCGCGTTGTCGTTGGCCGCCCGCATGATGATCCGCATGGGGAGGCGGACGGTGACCGTGTCGCCGGAGGTCCAGGAACGGGTCAAGGTGGCGTAGCTGCCGGGCGTTGTGGTGATGTTCTGCGTCGTGCCGTTGACGCTGATGGTGGCCCCGGCGGTCCAGCTCGGGATGCGGATGCGCATGGCCCAGGTGCCGCTGAGGTTGCCGGTGACCTGGAGGGTCGTGGTGTCACTGACGGGGTACGACGTGGTCTGGGTGACTGTGATCCCCCGCTGTGACCAGTTGAGCACCGAGGGCACGAACAGGTTCACGATCAGCGTGGTGTCGCTGGAGAAGTAGACGGAGTCCATCAGCTTGGTGTGCATCTCCAGCCCCGTGCCCTGGCAGCACCAGAAGCTGTCGTAGTCGGTGCTCCAGGTGCCACCGCCCCACGCCGGACCCACCCCACGTCGGCCCCCCGGGTTGAGCGGGGTGAAGTAGGTGACGTGGCCGTGGTTGTCGGCCGGGTTCTGCTGGCCGATCATCTGGTTCAGCCACGCCCGTTCGTAGTAGTCGAACAACGCGACCCGGTCCGGGTCCAGCGTGAACAGCTCCCGGGTGAGCGTGAGCATGTTGTACGTGTTGCAGCTTTCGCACGCGTCCTGGTTCAGGTAAGCGGCGATGGCGTTCGGGGGGCGGAAGTGTTCCGCCTGGCTGTTGCCGCCGATGACGTAGGTGTGCGCGTTGACGCAGATGTTCCAGGCGTTGGTGGCGATGTCCCGGTAGCGGGTGGTGCCGGTGGCCTTGTATTCCCGGGCGGCGCCGATCCACTTGGGCACCTGGGTGTTGGCGTGCAGTCCGTTCAGCCGGTCCTGATTGGATGCCAGCGGGTCGAACACCGCGCCGTGGTCGAACCGTTGCGCGGTGGTGAGCCATCGCGAGTCACTGGTCTGGAGGTAGAGGTCGGACAGCACGGCGTTCATGCCACCGAACTCGGTTCCCAGCGTGGACTGCATCTGCTGGCCGCTCAGCCGACCGGTGCGCCAGTCGACCCATCCGGCCAGGCTCAACAGCATGTCACGGGCCTGCGTGCTGCCCATATGGCGCCACACATCCAGCAGGCCGGCCAGGATCTTGTGGATGACGTAGTACGGCACGTTGCCGTTGGACAGGGTTCCGGCCTCGAGAGCGCTGAAGTCGGACTCGGGGAAGCCGGACAGGTACCCGCCGTTGAACCCAGCGGCGCCATTGTTGGCCTGGCACTTGGCCAACTCTGCCACCATGTAGGCAGCCTTGTCCCGGCAGGTGGTGTCCCCCGTCACGGCATACACCTGCGCCCACGCGGTGAGGAAGTGCCCCTGCACGTGGGTGCGGAAGGGGAATGTCGGCCCGTCCCAGCCGCCGTTGGAGGCGGCGCCATTGGTGGGCAACCGGTGGTTGGCCCGGAAGTTGTACAGCAACCGGTCGGCATCGACGAACCGCAGGTAGTTCCGCGTGCGGTTCTCGTTGTCCAGCCATCGGCTCGCGGTCAACCGGACCTGACCGAGTTCGAAAGGATTGGCGGACACCCCGATCCCGGCCCGGACAGGGGCGCTTGCGGCTCGGGCGGGCGAGGATCCGACGACGGATTCAGCGGCGGAGGCCACGGCCGTGGCCCCGGCTGCCTGCAGCAGGCGACGTCGACTGACGGAGGAGGACAATGTGCACCCTTTCCATGATCAAGGAAAGCGGATACGTCCGTGGCACTGACATGGTCATGTAATACTCTGCTCATTTTTGCGCTGCCTTGTCGTTGGTGCAATCCCTCGCCCCGGCCTCTCGTAGCGTTTCGGAACGGGTTCACCGTCTGAACGGTGTAGGCGCCAAGAATCTTGTCCGCGCTGGTCGCGCTGCATGTTGGTACTCGCGGAGGGTTCCGCCGAGTCGGTATCGGCGGCGGACCTCCAAGTGTCTGGTCTTCCCAGGTTCGTTGATCGGGTGGGGGAGTGGCCGCAGCGGAGCGGCTTGGCCGAGGGACGGTGGAGCAGGCCGGAGAGGATTGCGCGGTCGCGGCATCTTCGCCGAGGTGCGGCTGGTGACGACAGCCGGACAGCGCGCCGCCGACGGCGAGTAGGTGCCACGAAGCCTCCCCCGCGGTCCCCCCACACCCATACGGAACTCGCCCCGCGGGTAGCACATCGGCGCGACCCGGGACACCTCGGCAAGCCTCGGGGCCATCAGACAGTCCGAGCCGCGGGGACCCCGCCCTGGCTGTCGGGTTCAGGCCGGGTACGGCAGGTCGGCCTCCGCGGTGCCGGCGGGCCGGGTGTGCACGGTTGCGTTCGGGCCGCCGATCCGCAGCTGCCACGGGTGCGGGCTGTCGGTGGTCACATGCAGGTGGCCGGCCCGGCGGCGCAGGTGGAAGCGGGCCGTCTCACCGGGGCCGTCGGTGCTGGGAATCACCACGGTGCGCTCGGCGCCGTCGGCGAAGGCGTGCACCCGCAGTTCGACGCCGTCCGCCCAGGCGGAGACCGGGTGCTGGTCGTCGGCGGCCAGCGCGATGACCGAGTCCGGGCGGGCCAGCAGCGGCAGGGTGTGGAAGCCGTGCTGCTCACGGGCCCAGCGCGGACCGGTGACCTGGGCACCCGTCAGCACATTGGTCCAGGTGCCTTCCGGCACGTAGTACTCGACTGTGCCGTCGTCGGTGAAGACCGGGGCGACAAGCAGGTCGTCGCCGAGCATGTACTGCCGGTCGAGGGTGGCGGCGGCCGGGTCGTCGGGGAACTCCAGCACCATGGCGCGCATCACCGGGACACCGGTGGTGTGCGCCTGCTGCGCGGCGCGCTGGAGGTACGGGGCGAGGCGGTGCTTGAGCAGGGTGAACTCGCGGGTGACGTCGACGGCCTCCTCGCCGTAGTCCCACGGCACGCGGTACGACTTGCTGCCGTGCAGGCGGCTGTGCGAGGAGAGCAGCCCGAACTGCACCCAGCGCTTGAACACGGCCGGGGTCGGGGTGCCCTCGAAGCCGCCGATGTCATGGCTCCAGAAACCGAAGCCGGACAGGCCGAGGGAGAGTCCGCCGCGCAGCGACTCGGCCATGGCGTTGAAGTGGGACTCGCAGTCGCCGCCCCAGTGGACCGGGTACTGCTGGCCGCCCGCCGTGGCGGAGCGGGCGAACAGCAGCGCCTCGCCCTCGCCTCGCTCGGCGCGCAGCAGTTCGAAGACGGCCTGGTTGTAGAGGTGGGTGTAGTAGTTGTGCATCCGCTCGGGGTCGGAGCCGTCGTGCCAGACGACATCGGTGGGGATGCGCTCGCCGAAGTCGGTCTTGAAGCAGTCCACGCCTTGGTCGAGCAGCGTCTTCAGTTTGCCGGTGTACCAGTCGCGCGCAGCCGGGTTGGTGAAGTCCACCAGGGCCATGCCGGGCTGCCACAGGTCCCACTGCCACACGCTGCCGTCCGGGCGCCGCACCAGGTAGCCCTCGCGCATGCCCTCCTCGAACATCGCCGACTTCTGCGCGATGTACGGGTTGATCCAGGCGGAGATCCGCAGCCCCTGCTGCTTGAGCCTGCTCAGCATGCCGGCCGGGTCGGGGAAGGTCTCTGCGTCCCATGCGAAGTCGCACCACTGGTAGGCGCGCATCCAGAAGCAGTCGAAGTGGAAGACGCTCAGCGGGATGCCGCGCTCGGCCATGCCGTCGATGAAGCGGCCGACCGTGGCCTCGTCGTAGTCGGTGGTGAAGGACGTGGTCAGCCACAGGCCCAGTGCCCAGGCAGGCGGCAGGGCCGGGCGGCCGGTGAGCGCGGTGTAGCGTTCCAGGACCTGCTTCGGGGTCGGGCCGTGGACGACGAAGTACTCCAGCGACTGGTCCTCGACGCTGAACTGGACCTGGCCGACCGACTCGGAGCCGACCTCGTAGCTGACCTTGCCGGGATGGTTCACGAAGACGCCGTATCCACGGTTCGTCAGATGGAACGGGATGTTCTTGTAGGCCTGTTCGCTGCTGGTTCCGCCGTCGGCCTGCCAGATGTCCACGGCCTGCCCGTTCTTGGCGAACGGGGTGAAACGCTCCCCCAGGCCGTAGACCAGCTCTCCGACGTCCAATGAGAGCTGGCCGAGCATGTAGTGGCGGCCCTCGGCGTCGGTGACGAAACCGGTGCCGCGCTCGCCGGCGGAGGTCAGCACGCGTCCGTCGGCGGTGAACTCCAGCAGCCACGGCTGTTCCGTATCCACCCGCAGCGTCAGTTCGCCGGAGGACAGCTCCAGCACCGCTCCGTCCCGGCGTACCTTGCCGGCGTCCGCACCGGCGCCGGGCAACGCGAACTCCGGTCCCCGGCGCACCGATCCGGCATGGTGGGTGGTCCGCACGCCGATGATTCCCTCGGCCGGGGACCAGCACTCCACCGTCAGCAGCGGGCTGTTGAGGGTCTGCCCGCGTCGGCTCACGTGTTTCACGGGTGCGTACAGCGTCATCCGGTGGTCATCGGCGCGGATGTCGGCGACCTCGGTGGCATAGCGGGCGGTGCAGCCCGGACGCATCAGCCAGTAGCCGTCTGTGAACTTCATCGGGCAGGTTCCTCCGTCCGCGCGCGGTGCGCGGTGATCAGCCCCCGGTACCAGTGGTAGCGGTCCTTGGGGGCGCGGTTCAGGGTGTCGTAGTCGATCGTCGCGATGGTGTGCGCTGGAGAGCCGGTGGTCCCTGCGCCCGAACGGTCTGGGCGACGAAGTCCAGGTCGAACGCAGGTCTGGAGAAGCCGAGTCCGGCACCGAGCCTTCCGGTGCCGGACTCCTGTGCAGCGACTCCTGTGCACATGGGGTCGATGCGGACCTCAGACGGAGAAGGTGACGCGCGCGAGCCGCACTGGGCCACGCAGTCCGAGGCGGACGTCGTGCACACCGGCCGCCACGACGACGGGGACGCTCACCGTGGAGTAGTCGTAGGGCCCGGCCGTACCCGGGGACAGCGTGAGCACTGCCAGTACCGGACCGTCACCCAGCGAGAGTTCGACCGTGCCCTCACCCGCGGCCTCCACCGCGATTCCGGCAGCCCCCTCTCCGAAATCACAGTCACGGAACACCAGCTCGCCCGCCACGCCGGCCACAGGGGCGACGGAGTCACCGGACGTCTTCGCGCGGTCCACGATCTCCGTGTCGCTCTGGTCGTCAAAGTCCACCGCGTCCAGGCCGCCCACCATGACCGGCCGGGGGACGGACGGCTCGCCGTCGAGGTCGACGGTCTGGACCAGGCGGATGTCCTCGCTGGACGCTCCGACGAGGATCTCGTGGAGGCCCGGTGCCACCCGCTGACGTCCCTGCGCCACGTCCCAGAACGCGAACTCCGACACCGGCACCCGGAAGGCAATCTCCGTGACCTCGCCGGGCGCGAGCGTCACACGCTGGTGCGCGGCCAGTTCCCTGCGGGGCCGCGGCACCGACGGCTCCATGGCCCGGGTGTAGAGCTGGGCGACCTCGTCCGCGGTGACGTCACCGGTGTTGCCGACCGTGAAGGACACGTGCAGTGTCCCGTCCTCGACGCGAGTCGTGAGGCCTTCGTAGGAGAAGGACGCGTACGACAGGCCGTGGCCGAACGGGAAGAGAGGCGTGCCCTCGAAGTAGAGGTACGTCTGGCGGCCGCCGATCACGTCGTAGTCGAGGAGGTCGGGCAGGTCGGAGTCGTCGGCGTACCAGGTCTGCGGGAGGCGGCCGGCGGGGGAGACGTCGCCGGCCAGGATCCGGGCCAGGGCGCTGCCGGCCGCCTGGCCGCCGTGGGCCGTCCACAGCAGCGCCGGCAACTCCGCGTGGTCGACCGCGTACGGGTACGCCGACACCAGCGCCAGCACCGTGTTCGGGTTGGCCGTGCGGGCCGCGCGCAGAAGGCGCTCCTGGTGGCCGGGGAGGGCCAGGGTCGTACGGTCCTCGGTCTCGCGTCCGTTGATGTGCGGATCGTTACCCGCCACCACCAGGACCACGTCCGCCTGCGAGGCGACTTGGCTCACCGCGTCCTCGCCGCTTTCGACGACGACGACCTCGAAGATCTCCCCGTTCCCGTCGGCGACCTTGAGGCCGTCGGCGGCGACGGAGACGGGGCGACCCGTAGCGATGTGCCGAAGAAGGTGCCCGTTGTCGTGCGGTTCCAGGCGGAACGTCTCCTGGACGACCCAGCCTCCGGGCTGGTCCGCGGAGGCTCGGACATGACCGTCCTCGGCGACGGAGAGATAGCGACCGTCGGGGGCGCGCAGGGTCAGCACGCCCTCGCCCCAGTCGATGAGGGAGAGTTCGGTGCCGGTCGCGTCGGTGGTGAGCGGGGGCAGGTCCGTCCGGCCCGCGAGCAGGGCCGGGTCGAGGGCGCCTTCGGCGCCGCGAACCGCGTCCTCGGCGTCCGCCTCGGGCACGTGCAGGAAGGTTCCGGCCGAGGTCTTCAGCAGAATCCGGTCCACGCCCTCCGCGAACTGCACGCGCTCCGAGCCGAACCGCTCGCGCAGGCCCGCCAACGGCGTGCTGCGGTGCAGGAGCGTGCCGCTGTACCAGTCGAGCTTGCACTCGTCGGCGAGCAGGCCGACCACGGCGAGCCGGGTGTCCGGGGCGAGCGGCAGCAGGCCGCCGTCGTTCTTGAGCAGCACGACCGCCTGCTCGGCGGCCTCCTGGGCGAGGGTGCGGTGGGCCGGGGTGTCGAAGTCCGCGGTGAGCGCGTGCGGGTCGTGCTCCGGGTCGAACTCGCCGAGGCGGAAGCGGACCGAGAGCTGGCGGCGGACCGCCGCGTCGATGTCCGACTCGGTGAGCAGGCCCTGCTCCAGGGCGCCGCGGACCCGTCCGGTGATCTGCGAACTGTCGGTGCCGTGGTCGGTGAAGCTGTCGACGCCGGCCCGCAGAGCGGCGGCCGTCGCCTCCTCGTGGGTGTCGAAGTAGTGCTCGGAGTCGACCAGATTGGAGGGCGCGCCCGCGTCCGAGCAGACCAGCAGGTCCTCGTCGGTCCAGGTGCGCAGATGCTCGCGCAGATATGGCGAGACATGGTTCGGGCGGCCGTTGACCAGGTTGTACGCCGGCATCACACCGGCCACGGCGCCCGCCTCGACCGTTTCGCGGAAGGCGCGCAGGTCGTATTCGTGCAGGACGCGCGGGCGGACTGAGGAGGACGTGACGTCGCGGCCCGTCTCGTTGTTGTGGGCCAGCCAGTGCTTGAGGACGGGCGCGGTGCGCCAGTACGTCGGGTGCTCGCCGCGCAGGCCGTGCGTGTAGGCGGTGGCGATGGCCGAGGTGAGCTTCGCGTCCTCCGAGTAGCCCTCCTCGTTCCGGCCCCACAGAGGGTGGCGCAGCAGGTTCACGGTCGGGGACCAGACGTTCAACCCGACGCGGTCGTCGCGGGCGCGCATCGCCCGGACCTCCTTGGACACCGCCTCGCCGACCCGTCGTACGAGATCCGTGTTCCAGGTCGCGCCCAGGCCCACCGCCTGCGGGAAGACGGTGGCCGGACCCATCCAGGCCACGCCGTGCAGGGCCTCCTGGCCGGTGCGGAACGCGGCGACGCCGAGCCGCTCCACGGCGGGCGCGAACTGGTGCAGGAATCCGATCTTTTCGTCGAGGGTGAGCCGCGACAGAAGGTCGTCGATGCGCTTCGCGAACGGCAGTTGCCGATCACGGAAAGGCGGAGTTGGCGGCGTGTGTGCGGTCACTTGGGGATCCCTTTGCGGTGGAGCGGTGAGGCGCTTTCGAAGCGCTTCGATGCTCAGCCGACCCGGGGGTGGGTGTCAAGACACCTCGGCGCAATATCTCCGACTCCTGACCGTTATTCAGGTGAGATCTGAGTGCGGTCGGGTCCTCCACACCTCGGAGGAATCTTGGAATCGAGTCTTGTGCGCCCTCATGCCTTCACTTAACCTCGCAGCAACATCGAAGCGCTTCGACTGCGAGGCCGCCCACCTGTGGGGTGGGTGTGCCTCGGTAAGTGGTCGGAGGACTGCTTCAGCTCAGCCAGTTCCACCGAGGACACTACAACCGACGGCCACCGCCGGGTGTCCAGGTGCGCCATGAAGGGTTGACGCCAATGACGCCGAATGCCGCCTCCACCTCCTCAGGACCCAGCCGGAGAAGCTTCCTCGCCTCCACAGCGGTCGCCACCGCAGCGGTGGCCGGTGGGATGCCGCTGCTCACCGCCTGCGGTGGTTCGGACAACGGTTCGCGAGAGGGTGCCACGTCGGGCAAGGCCGCAGACAAGCTGATCCCGACGTACGTCGCCAGCACGGTCGCCAAGCCGGACCTGCCGTCGAAGAACGGTTCGTCGGCCGGCTACACCAGCAAGGTCGACCTCGCGGCCCTTGCCACCTCGGTCCCGGACAAGCTCGGTACCGGCGCTCCCATCAAGATCATGTCCCCGTTCTGGGGCACCCCTCCGAAGCCCGGGTGTGCGTACTACAAGGGAGTCGACGCGGCGGCGGGCACCAAGGTCACCTGGCAGAACCAGGACGGCACCACCTACGGCGAGAAGCTCGGCGCCGTCCTCGCTTCCAGCTCCATACCCGACATGGTGGTCGTGCCCAGCTGGGAGATGGTCGGCAACAAGATCCCGAACGCGGTGACCGCGAAGTTCATGGACCTCGGCCCCTACCTTGCGGGCGACAAGGTCAAGAAGTACCCGAACCTGGCCGCCATCCCCTCCGACTCCTGGCGCATGTCCATCTTCGGCGGCGCGTTGCGCGGCATTCCGATGCCCTCCGCCCCCGCAGCGTCCATCATGCCCTACTACCGCAAGGACATCTTCGACAAGAAGGGCTACACCGTACCCAAGTCGGCCGACGAGTTCCTCAGCTGGGCCAAGGACGCCACCAGCGCCAAGGCCAAGGTGTACGCCTGCGGCGACATAGCCTGGCTCTCGGGGAGCATCTTCGGCGCCGCCCCCGGCTGGAACATCGATGACGACGGCAAGCTGAGGTACGGCATCGAGCGGCCCGAATACCTTGAGGCCCTGGAGTGGACCCGCAAGCTCTTCGATGCCGGCGTGGTCCATCCCGACGACAAGGCGCGCACCGGCGACCAGGGCCAGCGGTTCACCGCCGGAGAGATCCTGGTCTACGCCAGCGACGCCTCCGCCTGGTACGTCAAGACCGCCGAACAGGCCAAGGCCAACCCGGACTTCCAGATCGAGGCCATGGACTACTTCGGCGCCGACGGTGGCAACCCGACGCTGTACGCCTCCCCGCCCGCCACCATCTGGTCGATGATCCGCAAGGGCGCCTCCAAGGAGACCGTGGAGAACGCGTTGGCCGCCGCCAACTTCGCGGCAGCGCCCTACGGCACCAAGGAGCGGATGCTCGTCGACTACGGCGTCGAGGGCACCCACTACACGGTCAAGGACGGCGTCCCGGTCAAGAACGACCGGGGCAACTCCGAGGTGATCAACGCCTGGGTGATGCTGGCGGCCCCGGCTCCCTACTTCGCCCACCCCGACTTCCCCGAGGTCGCCCGCAAGCAGGCCGAGTGGCAGCAGCGGATGGGGGCCTTCATGAAGAAGACGTCCACGTACGGCATGAACATCGTCGAGCCGACCCGCTACGCCAGCCTCACCAGCCAGTTCGAGCAACTGCAGATCGACTACGTGCGGGGCCACAAGAAGCTGTCCGATGTGCAGCAGGCCATCTCCACCTGGAGGTCCTCCGGTGGCGACAAGCTGCGCGACTGGTACAAGAAGCTCCTCGACAAGAACGGCAGCGGCAACTGATGTCCATCACGGCCGGTAGCAGGCCCGACGGGACCCGTCCCTCCGCGGCCGTCGAGGAGCCGACGGCCGCGGTCGCCACCGCGGCGGCGAAGGACCGGGCGCCACGCCGGACGAGCAAGGCCGGCAAGGCGGGCAAGGTCCCCTGGCGGATCCGGCTGCGCCGCGACCGCGCGCTCATCCTGATGACCTTGCCCGTCATCGTCCTGCTCCTCCTCTTCAACTACGTCCCCCTGCTGGGCAACGTCGTCGCCTTCCAGGAATACGACCCGTACGTCTCCAGCAACGGCATCACGGCGATCTTCCACAGCCCCTGGGTGGGCGTGGAGCAGTTCTCGCGGATGCTCGACGACCCGCTGTTCTGGAGCGCCACGAAGAACACCATCGTCCTGTTCGTGCTCCAACTGGTGCTGTTCTTCCCGGTCCCCATCGTCCTCGCGCTGGTCATCAACAGCGTGGTCCGGCCCCGGGTGCGGGCCGTGGCGCAGGCGATCATGTATCTGCCGCACTTCTTCTCGTGGGTCCTCGTGATCACCGTGTTCCAGCAGATCCTCGGTGGCGCGGGCATCATCGCGCAGACCCTGGAGAAGCACGGGTGGAGCGGCTTCGACCTGATGACCAACGCGGACCTCTTCAAGTATCTGGTCATCGGGCAGGCCGTGTGGAAGGACGCCGGCTGGGGGATCATCGTCTTCCTCGCGGCCCTGTCCGCCGTCAGCACCGATCTGTACGAGGCCGCCGCCATGGACGGCGCGGGGCGCTGGCGACGCATGTGGCATGTCACGCTGCCCGCACTGCGCCCGGTGATCGCGCTGCTGCTGGTCCTGCGGGTGGGTGACGCGCTGAGCGTGGGATTCGAGCAGTTTCTGCTCCAGCGGTACGCGGTCGGCGCGGGGGCCAGCGAGGTCCTCGACACGTATGTGTGGAACATGGGTATCCAGAACGGCGACTTCAGCTATGCGGCCGCGGTCGGCCTCGCCAAGGGAGTCATCGGAGTGTGTCTCGTCCTGGGCGCGAACAAGGTCGCGCACCTGCTCGGCGAGCAGGGGGTGTACAAGAAGTGAGTGTCAACACGCAGCTCATCCGCAGCCTGAAGGCTCCCGCCCGCCCCGCGTGGGAGGAGCCGCCGAGCAAGGTCGGACTCACCGCCAAGGGCGGCTTCCTCCTGCTCTGCTGCCTGGGGGTGCTCGGTCCGCTGTGGATCGTGATCGTCACCAGTCTCTCTCCCAAACCCGTGATCGACCGGGTCGGCGGCCTCGTCGTGATCCCCCAGGGCATCACCTTCATCAACTACACCGAACTGCTCAGCGGCGGCCAGGTCAGCCGCGCGATCATGGTCTCGGTCGGTGTCACGCTCTTCGGCACGCTGTTCTCGATGACGGTGTCGGTGTTCGCGGCCTACGGCCTGTCCCGGCCGGGCAGTCTGGGGCACCGGTTCTTCCTGATGACCATGATGGCGACCATGTTCTTCGGAGCCGGGCTCATTCCGACGTACCTTCTGGTGCAGTCGCTGGGTCTCACCGACAGCTATCTGTCGCTGGTCCTGCCGAGCGCGGTCAGTGTCTTCAACATCCTCGTCCTGCGGGCCTTCTTCATGGGGATCTCCCCCGAGCTCACCGAGTCCGCCCGCATCGACGGGGCCAGTGACCTGCGCATCCTGCTGACCATCATCTTGCCGCTGTCGCGCGCGGTGCTGGCCGTCATCTCCCTGTTCTACGCGGTCGGCTACTGGAGCGCCTGGTTCAACGCCTCCATCTACCTCACCGACCAACAGATGATGCCGCTCCAGAACGTGCTCATCCAGCTGGTCCAGAAGAACACCCAGGCCCCGACCGGCCTCCAGCAGGCGGTCCACACCGGACAACTCTCCTCTCTGGGGCTGCAGATGGCCGTCATGGTCCTCGCGCTGATCCCCGTCGCGGTCGCCTCCCCCTTCGTCCAGCGGCACTTCAAGAAGGGCATGCTCACCGGGGCCATCAAGGGCTGAGCCCCCCGGGCTCAAAGTCCCGCCGTAGGTCCGGCCGTCGTGTGCCGCCCGCGGCTCTGCCGTGGCTGGTCGCGCAGGTCCCGGAGCCCCTGGCCCTTGCTCAACCTCCCCTTTCGTCACGACCGAGGTATGTCATGAGCACGTTTTGTCTCAGCAGACGTTCCGTTCCTGCCGGTTCCGCTGCCGCCGCCGCGGTCGGCTCCCTGCCTACGGCTTCGGGGCAGGCGCAGGCGGCTGCATCGGCGGCCGTCGCGAAGAGCGGCTACCGGTGGCGCAACGCCGTCATGGGCGGCACCGGGTTCGTCACCGGGGTGTTGTTCCACCCGTCCGTGCGCGGGCTCGCCTACGCCCGGACCGACATCGGGGGCGCCTACCGCTGGGACGACCGGGCCGACCGCTGGACCCCGCTGACCGACCACCTCGGCTGGGACGACTGGAACCTCCTCGGCGTCGAGGCCATGGCCGTCGACCCGGTCCACCCGAACCGGGAGTACCTCGCCACCAACGAGCGCGGCGGGCAGTACGGGGAGCCCGCCTGATGCCCGACCTGAGTGACGTGACACGAGGCCGCCTGCTCTTCGGCGGCGACTACAACCCCGAGCAGTGGCCCGAGGAGACCTGGCACGAGGACGTCCGGCTGATGAAGGCGGCCGGGGTCAACTCGGTCACCCTCGGCGTCTTCTCCTGGTCGACGCTGGAACCGGAGCCCGGGGCCCGGGAGTTCGGCTGGCTGGACACGCTGATGGACCTGATGCACGACAACGGCATCGGCGTCGTCCTCGCCACTCCCACCTCCTCACCCCCGCCCTGGATGGGCCGGCTGCACCCGGACACCCTGCCCGTCACCGAGGACGGCCGCACCGAGTGGTGGGGCGGCCGACAGCACTTCTCGCACTCCAGCGCCACCTACCGGCGCTACGCCGCCGCCATCACCGAGGACCTCGCCGCCCGCTACGGCGACCACCCCGCCCTCACCATGTGGCACATCAACAACGAGTACTGCACCTTCGACTACGGCGACCAGGCCGCGGCCGCCTTCCGCCGCTGGCTGCGCGAGAAGTACGGCTCGCTCGACGCCCTCAACGAGGCCTGGGGCACCGCCTTCTGGAGCCAGGGCTACGACACCTGGGACGGTATCCTGCCGCCCCGCCTGCCGCACTACATGCGCAACCCCGGCCAGGTGCTGGACTTCAGGCGCTTCACCTCCGACATGCTCCTGGAGTGCTACGTCGCCGAGCGGGACATCGTCCGCCGCCACACCCCGCACCTGCCGGTCACCAGCAACTTCATGCCGCTGTGGTTCGGCCAGGACGCCTGGCGCTGGGCGGAGGAGGAGGACGTCGTCTCCGTCGACATCTACCCCGACCCGCGCGACCCGCTGGGCGCCCAGAACGGCGCCCTCGTCCAGGACATGACCCGCTCCCAGGCACGCGGGCCGTGGATGCTCATGGAACAGGCGGCCGGGCCCGTCAACTGGCGGGGTGTGAACCACCCCAAGCCACGCGGCCTCAACCGGCTCTGGTCCCTCCAGGCCGTGGCCCGGGGCGCCGACGCCGTCTGCTACTTCCAGTGGCGGCAGTCCCGGCAGGGCGCGGAGAAGTTCCACTCCGGCATGGTCAGCCACGCCGGGGAGGACGGCCGGACCTACCAGGAGGTCAAGCAGCTCGGCGCGGACCTCGCGCGGATCGCCCCGGACGTCTCGGGCCTGCACGGCACCGCCGACGTCGCCGTCCTGCACGACTGGAACTCCTGGTGGGCCGGCGCCCAGGACGGCCGCCTGTCCACCCAGGCGGACTACCCGGACGTCCTGCGCGCCTGGCACCGAGCCCTCTGGCAGGCGCACCTCACCACCGACTTCGCCCACCCCGAGCACGACCTGACGCCGTACCCGGTGGTCGTCGCGGCGCAGCTGTACGCGCTCACCGACGCGGCGATCGACAACCTCCTCGCCTACGTCCGCGGCGGCGGCACCCTCGTGTGCGGTTTCCAGACCGGCGTCGCCGACGAGGACGACCGGGTCCGCCGCGGCGGCATGGACGCCCGGCTGCGCGAGCTGTTCGGCATCCGGACCCTGCACGAGTGGTGGCCGCTGGGCGCCGGGGAGACCGTCAGCTGCGAGGGCTTCCGGGCGTCCCTGTGGTCCGAGGAGCTGGAGGCCGACGGCACCGCCGAGGAGAGCGTGCCGTACAAAGGCGGTGAACTCGACGGACTGCCCGCCGTCCTGCGCAAGGGCCGGGCCTGGTACGTCTCCACGCTCCCGGAGCCGGAGGCGCTGCGCGACCTGCTGGCCCGGATCGCCTCCGGCGCAGGCGTCCGGCCGGTCCTCGACGGCCTCCCCGAGCAGGTCGAGTGCGTACGCCGGGGCGAGGTGCTGTTCGTGCTCAACCACGGCCGCGAGCCGGTGACCGTCGAGGTGCCCGGCACCCACCACGACCTGCTGACGGGGGAGGCCGCCACCGACCGGGTGACCCTCGGCCGCTATGGCGTGGCGGTGCTCCGGCCATGACTGCGATCAACGGACCCGTCCACGGCACCTGGGAGCCGCACCCGGCCGCCCGCTGGGAGGACGGCTTCCTGAGCGGCAACGGCCATCACGGCGCCCTTGTGTTCGGGGAACCGGACGCCGAGCGGGTCGTCGTCACGCATCACACCCTGGTACGGCCGGGCGGCGACGGCGAGCACCGCCGTCCTCCCCGGCTCGCCGCCGAACTGCCCGCACTGCAGGACCGCCTCCTGGCCGGCGACCGCACCGCCGCGGAGGGCTTCACCGACGGCCGTCCGATGCAGTGGGTACGGCCCTTCCACCCCGCCTTCCAGGTCCGTCTGGCCCGCCCCGTCGCCGGCTGCCACGACTACCGCCGCGACGTCGACTTCACGACGGGCGTCGTACGGGCGACCTGCGCCGGCTGGAGAAGCCGGGTCTTCGTCTCCCGCGCCGACGACGTGATCGTCCAGCACATCACGGCGCCCGGCCTCGCCCTCGACATCTCCCTGGACCACCGCCTCCCCGGCGCCCCCGCCCACCTGGCTGTCGGCCACGGAGCCGTCGTCATCCCCGAGGGCGCTCTGCTGAGCCTGCGCGCCCGCTACCCCGACAGTGACCGCGCCTTCACCGGCGTCACCCTGGTCGTCGTCACCGGCGGCACGACGACCCTCGCCCCGCCTCACGCGCACGTCGAGGGCGCCCGGTCCGTACTGCTCCTCACCCGGGTTCGGCGGCACACCGGCGAACTCGACGTGACCGTGGAAGGCCGGGCCCTGCGCGACCTGCCGACGGTGTACGACGAGCTCCTCGAACGCCACGTCGCCCTCCACCGCACCGCCTACCAGCGAGTCACCCTCGATCTCGCCGCCGGTGCGGCCGCACGGGCCCTGCCAGGTTCGGAGTTGCTGAAGAGACCGCGGGACGCCGCCCTGCTGGAGCGCCTCTTCGCGGCCGGCCGCTACCACCTGCTGTCTGCCGGCGGCCTCTTCCCGCCCCGCCTGACCGGCCTGTGGACCGGCGACTGGAACACCGCCTGGTCGGGCGCGTTCACCAACGACGCCAACCTCAACCTCCAGACCGCCTCCGCCGCGGCCGCCGCCCTCCCCGAGGTCACCGAGGCCCATGCCGCGCTGATTCACCGCCAGCTCCCCGACTGGCGCGACAACGCCCGCGCGGTCTTCGGCGCCCGGGGCGTAGTCGCCCCCGCCCACACCGACGGCGAGTCGGGCCACTCGTACCACTTCAACCGCGAGTACCCCCTGCACCTGTGGACCGCGGGCGCCGACTGGCTGCTCAAGCCGCTCGTCGACCACGACGAGACCCACGGAACCCGCGACCCGCGCACCGCGTCCGCCCTCGCCGAAGTCGCCTTGTTCTACGAGGACTTCCTCACCCGCACCGATGACGACGGCCACCTCGTCGTCGTTCCCTCCTACTCACCCGAGAATCGCCCCGCCAACGCGAGCTGGGGCACGATCAACGCCGCCATGGACCTCTCAGCGGCCCGCCACGCCCTGCTCACCGCGGCCGACTACCACCCGGACACCCCGGAGGCCGACCGCTGGCAAGCTCTCGCCGAGCGGCTCCCGCCGCATCGGATCAACGAGGACGGCGCCCTCGCCGAATGGGCCTGGCCCGGCCTCCTGGACTCCTACGACCACCGTCACCTCAGCCACCTCTACGGCGTCTGGCCGCTCGACGAGATCACCCCCTACGACACCCCCGACCTCGCGGCCGCCGCCCACCGCGCCCTCGAGCTGCGCGGCGCCGAGAACGACTCCGCGCACGGCCACCTCCACCACGCGCTCATCGCCGTCCGGCTCCGGGACGGCGAACGCGTCGCCCACGCCCTCGGCCAGGTCCTGGACGGCGACTTCTTCCACGCCTCCCTGATGAGCGCCCACTACCCGAACCGCCACGTCTACAACGCGGACGCCGCGCACACCCTGCCCGCCGTACTGATCGAGATGTTGCTCCAGTCGACCCCCCACCGACTGGCCCTCCTGCCCGCGCTGCCGCCCGCTCTCCCGGCGGGCCGACTCACGGGGGTGCGCACGCGATTCGGCGCCGAGGCCGAACTGACCTGGGGGCCCGACGGGGCGACGGCGGTCCTGAGGCCGACTCGCACCGTCCGAATCGAAGTCAGAACTCCTTCCGGCGACGCGGAGCTGATCGATCTCGTCGCCGGAGAGGACCACGCCCTCAGCATGGGGGCGTGGTAGCACCCCCCCACAAATCCCCCCACCCGTGGAAGGGACACCATGGTTAAAAGCAGAACACGCAAGATCACCATGGCGGTGCTTGCGCCGACGATGGCTCTCGGCGCCACCGTCGGCCTCGCCTCCGCCCCCGCTTCGGCTGCGGCAGTCTGGAACTCCTGCGACCAGTGGGGCAGCACCAGCCTCGACGGCTACAAGCTCTTCAACAACATCTGGGGCTCCGGCGCGGGCAGCCAGTGCACCTGGGCCAACTCCGGGACCGGCTGGGGCGTGTGGGCCGACCACCCCAACACCGGCGGCATCAAGTCCTACCCCAACTCAACCAAGACGATCAACAAGACGATCGACTCCCTCGGCTGGCTCACCAGCGACTACAACGTCAGCGTCCCGTCGTCCGGCGCGTACAACACGTCGTACGACATCTGGGACACCGACCACCAGTACGAGATCATGCTCTGGGTCAACCACAACGGATCCGTCGGCCCGATCGGCACCTGGCAGGCCAACGTCACCCTCGGCGGCCACAACTGGAACGTCTACAAGGGCACCAACGGGTCGAACCAGGTGTTCTCGTTCCTGCGAACGTCCAACTCCAACTCCGGCACCGTGGACGTCAAGCCGATCCTCAACTGGATCGCGTACACCAAGGGCTGGATGCCTGGCAACGAGACCATCGGCGACGTCCAGTTCGGCTATGAGATCACCTCGTCGTCCGGCGGACTCAACTTCAACACCAACAACCTGACCATCAACGGTGGCTGATTGAACATCCGGGCCGAGGTCGGTCCGCGTCCTTTCCAGGCGCGGCTCGACCTCGGTCCGCAGCGCGCCGTCGGTGGTGGCTCATTCGACGGAGGTTGCGAGTACCTCGTCGCCGGCTCTCTCGTGTCCGGCCGCACGTATGTGACGAGGGCTCGCTCCGAGCTCGCGGCGGCAGGCCTTGTTGAAGGCCTGGAGGTCGGCAATGCCCACGGCCCCGGCGATGGCGGTGATGGACAGGGTGGACGACAACAGGAGGTGGCGGGCGCGTTGCAGGCGTCGGCGCCGGATGTACGACACGACCGTGAGGCCGGTCTCGGCACGGAACACGCGCGTCAGGTGCGTGTGGGAGATTCCGACGGTGCGAGCCACGTCCGGTACGGACAGCGGGCCGGCCAGGTGCTCCTCGATGTAGGCCTGTGCGGCGGCGACGAAGGGGTGGTGGCGCCCGGCTCCATCGCTCCTCGGCAACTCGGCGATGCGCCACAGGGCGGCCCAGACCCCGGCGGAGGCCCGGGAGGGAGAAGCCGGTATGGCCGTCACGGCGTGTCGGAGCAGATCGGCCAGGCGCGTGCTCTCGGCCGCGGCGTCCTGCATCACCGGTACCACCCGCGCGGTTCCGCCATCGTGAAGCCGTAGATGAACGTAGAAATGCTCCGATCTGCCCCGGTAGTGAAAATGCACCTCCGTGTTCGGCGGTACCAGGCTGACATGACCGGGCCGGATGGCGTGGACCGACTGCCCGAGGGAGAGCTCGCCCGCGTAGTTGTACAGGTGCAGCTGCCACAGGTCGGGCAGCCGGAAGACGTCGTGCGCGGTGGAGACGCCGTGTACCCCGATGCCGGCATCGACCACGGTGGGCGGCTCCTCGAGCCGTAGTGTTACGAGCTTCACGAGGACGGAAATTTACCAGCAGTGGAGGATTTCAGGCCACCACTCAGCCGGACGGAGCACGTACGTTCGTCGCATGTCAACCAGCAAGCAACTCCTGACGTCGGTTCAGGTGGCACGCTTCGTGGCGCAGGGATTTCTGCGCTTGGACGGAGTGGTGCCGCAGGAGATCAATGAACGGGCCGTCGCAACATTGACCGAGGGCATACCAGATGTGCCCTATGGCACTCCGCTGGGCAAGGCGTTCGCGCAGAACACCTTTGTCCACGAGCTGCTCGCTCTGCCGGTCATCGCCGGCGCCGTGGAGAGCCTGGTCGGCCCTGAGCCGACCGTGGACCACCATGCGGTGCATGTGCGCGAGCCGCACGAGGGACAGGCACAGCCGCTCCACGGAGACGCGATCATCGACGTGCGGCCGGACGCGTTCGACATCCAGCTCATGTACTACCCGCACGAGGTGACCACCGAGATGGGCGGCACGCTCAGCGTGCCCGGAAGCCATCTGCGAAGGATCAACGAGACGGACGTCGGCCGCGTCCAGAACCTCAGGGGACAGACGCGGCTGACCTGCCCGGCAGGCACGGTCGTCCTCGTCCACCACGGCATCTGGCACGGTGGCCGCCGCAACGACACCGCGCGCCGTCGCCACATGTACAAACTCCGTCTCAATCCGACCGTGCCGCAGGTGCGCCTGTGGGACACCTCCGACCTGCACGACCCGGCCGTGACCGCGGAACTCAACACGTACTTCCCCTGGTACGAGCAGGCCACCGCCCGACTGGAGATCTACAACCGGGTCCTCCTGTGGCGGGCCCTGACCGGCGACCACTCGTTCGACATCGATTACTGGGTCACGCGCGTCAGCAACCGGCCGACCTTGGGGAGCCACTCATGAGACAGCACATTCTGGTCCTCTACCTCGCGACGTCGGCGCTCGACTCCGACGTCGTGGGCTGGTCCCGATACGACGGGACCGGCCGAACCCATCCGACAACCGGTGACAGCGACGAGCCGCCCTACCCCACCGGGCTTGCCGCGCTGCACGACGGGTGGCGCCTCTTCCAGGCCTCCCAACTGCTGCCGCCGCAGTCCGGCCACGAGTACGACGTCTCCTTTCTCAAGCACGAGTTCTTCTTCGAGAAGCTGGAGGAAAGCTCCCGCGCTTGACCCGGTACGGAAACCGCACCCGAGCGGCCCGGCCGGAAGCGTCCAGCCACGGGTGAACGGCAACTCGTGGCTGGACATGTCCAGGGTGCCCGGCAGAGCTCAGCGGTTGAACGTCAGGCGCGGTGCCGCGTTGCGGGCCAGTGTGTGAGCCTGGTCGGGCCACCAGGTGCCGGCGGGCGGGTCGACGATGCCGTACTCGGGGCCGATCGTGCCGCCGGTGTTGCGCGTGCAGTTGCCGTCGGACTCACCGGGTGCAGTCCCGGCCCGGGACGTTGTAAGCGACCAGGACAGGGGTCCGGTTGACGGCCCTGGCCCGGTGGACGAGCTTGTTCACCTCGGGGCGCAGCTCGTCGGGCGTGCCTTTGGTGAACCACTCGGCCTGCGGCCAGCTCGCGAGCCTGGCCATGTTCGTGGCGTTCTCGATGTCACCGTTCCCGAGGTCCACGAGCGCCTGCTTCGCGGCCTTGCTGTGCGGGTCCACGTAGAACTTCGTGGCCGGGGTGATCACATCCTGCGCGGGTGTGGCCTGCGCCTGCGCCTGCGTCGCGGTGAGGGCGGCGCACGCGGTGAGTGCCGCGCTCACAGCGGCCGCGCGGCGCCGTGGGCTGCGTGGTGGCATGGCTGCTCCTGGTCGCTGGATGGATGTGAATCAGTAGCCGTAGATCATCTTGTAGGCGACCTCGGGGAGGAACTGTCCGGCCGAGGAGCCGCCTCCGACGCCGCAGTTGCCGTCGGACTCGCCCGGGGCCTTGATCCACAAGAGCATCTCGGCGCCTCCGCCCAGCTGGGTGGGGGTGCCGATACGGCGGCCTGAGGGGTTGCACCACTGGCCGTTGGAGCCGTTGCCGTTGCGGCTGGTGTCCACGACGAACGGCTTGGTGTAGCCGTAGCGGGCGTTGAGTTCACTGTTGACGGCGTTGCCGTAGGCGGTGTTCTCGGCCGTGGTGAAGTAGTTGGAGACGTTGAGGGAGAAGCCGTGGGCCTGGCGGAGGCCGGCTTCGTGGAGGCGCCGGGCCATGGTCGCCGCGTCCGCCCAACCGGGGTTGCCGGCGTCGAGGTAGACCCAGGTGTTGGGGGCCTGGCGGCTGAACTGGGTGAGGGCGCCGGTGAGCATGCCCTCGCGTTCGTCGATCTGAGCCTGGGTCATGCAACCGTAGTCCCCGAGCGAGTCCGGTTCGAGGATGACGACGGCCGGGCGGTTGGCGATCCCCCCGGCGAACTGGGCGATCCAGGTCGCGTAGGCGGACGGCGAAGCGGCTCCGCCCGCGGAGTGCCCGCCGCAGTAGTCGCGGTTGTAGACGTTGTAGGCGACGAGGATGGGCAGTTTGTCCCTGGAGTCCGCGGCGCCCGCGTACGCGCCGGTGGCGGTGCCGATGGTGCCGCTCCAGGAGCCGAACCAGCGGGCCATCGGGGTATTGGCGAGGGAGGCGTTGATCGCGGGCGCCCGGCCGTCGCCGGGGTTGGCGGCGACCCACCTCTTCGCGCTGGAGTCGGGGTCCGCGTAGAACCCGTTGGTCATGGTGGTCGGGTCGGCCGCGTGGGCGGACGGTGCGACGGCGAGTGCAAGCGGCAGCGTGAAGAGCGCTGCCACCAGGACGCGGAGTCTGCGGCGCATGACTGTACCTCGGTTTCCTGACAGGGATGCGTCGCACGCTCTGGTCCCGAGCGTGCGACCTGCTGAGGAAGTGCGGTGGTACGGCGTCCCGTTGTGCTGGCGACTCTCCAGCAGGGACGACATCTCCGAAGGTCGGCAGAGAGCACTGGGAGCGCTCCCATTGGGAGCGGTCCCAACAGCGCCGAGGCCTTTGGGGTGTGGTCGGTATCGTGTTGCGGGCTGGTCAAGCTGTCAAGGGTCGACGTAACAACCCGCCCTTCACATGGCGAGGACGAGGCTCTACAGTCCACAACTGGAAGCGCTCCCAGCCCCCTCCGGTCCCTGAGGCTCCGTACCTGTCCTGTCTCCCAACCGGGCGGTGGCGGCGGCATGGGCCGGGGTGAGACGCTTCCCGTCCGGCCGAGCGGGAAAGGCTCATAGGCTCATGGCAGAAGATGCGCCGCGTCGGCAGCCGACGCTCGACGAGGTGACCGAACTCGCCGGCGTCTCCCGCTCCGTGGCTTCCCGCGCCCTCAACAACGCACCGCACGTCAGCCGCGCCAAACGCGAGGCGGTCGAGCGGGCCGTCCGGCAACTCGGTTACGTACCCAATCCGACCGCCCGCGCTCTGGCCACCCGCCAGACAGGAGCGGCCGCCCTGGTCGTCTCGGGAGAGGATCCGTCGATCTTCGCGGATCCGTTCTTCGCCCAGGTGATCGTGGGGGCGTCGGCCGCACTGGAGGAGGCCGACCTGCATCTGATGCTGTGCCTGGCCGCTTCCGACCGGGGCCGCAAGCGGGTGGAGGAGCTCCTTCGCTCCAAGGGCGCCGACGGCGTCATGCTGATGGCGCTGCGTGAGAACGATCCGCTGGCCCGTATGGCCGAGGAGGCGGTGATGCCCGTCGTGTTCGGCGGACGCCCGGTCGGTTCGGCTCCCCGGTGGTACGTGGACGTCGACAACGTCGGTGGAGCGCGCGAGGCGACCGAGTTCCTGGTCTCGCGCGGCCGGACGCGCGTAGCCGCGATCTGCGGGCGACTGGACACCGAGGCCGGACGCGCCCGGTACCGCGGCTACCGGGACGCCATGCTGGCCGCCCGCCTCGATCCGTTCCCGCCGCAGGAGGGGGACTTCACCGAGCCCAGCGGAGCCGCCGCCATGGCCGCACTGCTGGTGAACCACCCCGACCTGGACGGGGTGTTCGCCGCCAACGACAACATGGGTGCGGGAGCGCTGCGCACGTTGCGCGAGGCCGGCCGACTGGTCCCCGCCGATGTCGCAGTGGTCGGCTTCGACGACCTGGCCGTCGCCCAGATCGCCGATCCGCCGCTCACCACCGTCCATCAGCCCATAGCGGCTTTGGGACGGGAGATGGCGCGCATGCTCGTCGCGCTCATCAGCGGACAGGACCCCACCCCGCTGATCCTGCCCACCCGCCTGGTCATCCGCTTCAGCGCCTGACGGCTGTGGCCCGGACGCCTTCGCCTACTGCTGCGGGGCCAGACCGCGTTGGCGCAGCCATTTCAGCTGCACCGCGGTGTTCCGGCCGAAGCCGCCGCCGTGGTCGGCGAAGGGCCAGACGGTCATGGTCCGGTCCGCCCCCGCGTAGTGGTTGAAGGCGGCGTAGACGGTGGAGGGCGGGCAGATCGGGTCCATGAGGCCGACGCTGAACAGTGCCGGGGCGGTCGCCCGACGGGCGAAGTGGACACCGTCGAAGTAGTCGAGTGTGGCGAAGGTCGTCTCGACGCGATGCGGACTGTGCCAGCGCAGATATCTGGTGAGTTCCAGGTACGGGCCCTCCCCGCTGATCTGCGCCGCCTGGCGGAAGTGGCACAGAAACGGGAGGTCCGGAACCACTGCCGCCACCCGGTCCGGGGCGAGTCCGGCGACCGCGAGAGCCAGGCCGCCACCCTGGCTGCCGCCCGCCACAACCACCCGCCCGGCATCCAGTCCGGGCAGTTCGACGATCGCGTCCACGGCGCGTACACAGTCCGTCATGAGGCGGCGATAGTAGTAGTTGTCAGGTGAGTCGACGCCGCGGGTCATGAAGCCTTCGGCCCATTGCGTACCGTCGCCCTCGCCGTGGTCCGGGGTGTCGTGGCCCTGTCCGCGGCTGTCGACGACGAGTTGGGCGTAACCGGCCGCGGACCACAGCAGGTGGTCGGTGGGCAGCCCGCGGCCGCCGGAGTACCCGATGTAGGTGACGACGACCGGCAGCGGCTCCTCGGCGCCGCGCGGGCGCAGCAGCCAGGCGGCCACGGGTTCGCCGTTCCAGCCGGGGAAGCGTACGTCGTCCACCTCGACCGTGCTCAGCAGGTGGCGGTCGGTGACCCGCTCAGCCTTCACCGCTCCGCCTCGGGCGCGGGCTTCGGCCAGGGTCCGCTGCCAGAAGGCATCGAAGTCCTCCGGCACGGACACCTCCGGCCGGTAGGCGAGGAGGTCGTCAGGATTTTGATCAGACAGAGCCATGGTGGTCCTTGTGACGAGGGGCAGGAAGGGAAGCAGCGTGGCGGAGCCTCGGGCGCGGGAAGCCGACTCGACGCCGGAGCCGGCGCCGGGGTGCAACGGGCAGGCGAGGCGGGACGCAGGGCTGATCGAAGGTGTCAGAATGGCGGTTGCAGCAGTCGAGGGGATGGGGAAAGGCGACCGTGCCGGACAACCGATCGGGAAGACCTTCGGCGGACGAACACAGGGAGCGTGGCGCGGGACCCGCGTCGGTGACGATCGCGTACATCGCCGAGTCCGCGGGCGTCTCGATTCCCACCGTGTCGAAAGTGCTCAACGGCAGGTCCGGAGTGTCGGACGAGACCCGGGCCCGGGTCGAGCAGCTGATCCATGAGTACGGTTACCGCAAACCTCCCCAGAGCCGGAGCAATCTGGTGGAGCTGGTGTTCCGCGAGCTGGAGCACATGTGGTCCGTGGAGATCATCCGCGGAGTCGAGCGCGTGGCCCGCAGGAACGGGGTCGGGTTGCTGGTGTCGGAGTTCGGGCTGTCGGACGCGGACGGAAGGACCATCGGCGACACGGTGGGGCGGCGACCGCAGGCCGTACTGTCGGTGGCCCAGCTCCTTGAGACGGAGCGGGAGCAACTGACCGCCAAGGGCATCCCCTTCGTTGTCTTTGACCCGATCGACGAGTTGCCGGACGGAGTGCCGTTCGTGGGAGCGACGAACTGGAGAGGTGGTCAGGCGGCGACCCGGCATCTGGTCGAATTGGGGCACCGGCGCATCGCCATGATCAGCGGGCCGGACCACGACTTCTGCCGCGCTCGGCTCTCCGGTTACGTCTCCGCCCTCGCGGAGGCGGGCCTGCCGACGGACCCCGGTCTGGTGGTGAAGACGCAGCTCTCGCGTGAACACGGGTACGTGGCGGCGCGGGGGCTGCTGTCCCGACCCGATCGTCCCACCGCCGTGTTCACCGCCAACGACATGCAGGCGCTCGGTGTCTATCAGGCCGCGCGGGAGCTGGGCCTGGGTATCCCGCATGACCTGAGCGTGGTGGGTTTCGACGACGTGCCGGCCGTGGCCTGGATGGATCCGCCTCTGACCACTGTCCATCAGCCGCTGGCCGAGATGGCGACGGCCGCCACCGAGCTGGCCCTCGCGCTCGGCCGGGGTGAGGCGGTGCCCCAGGTGGGGCTGGAGATCGTGACCACCCTCACGGTCCGGGAGAGCACGGCTGTGCCGAAGGAGGAGTGAGCCCGAGGGGAACGACCGCTGTGTCCTGGCCGCCCGGGGGAGCGGGCGGCCAGGGAGCGAGGAGGGGTCGGTCAGGAGGCCGTGCCGGTGACCGAGGGTCCGGACTTGGTGACGTGGTAGGTGACGGTGGCTCCGCTGTAGAAGTGGAAGGTCAGCGTCACCGGCTCGGTGTCGCGGAGTGCGTTCAGGAATTCGGGGGTCAGGATGATCTTGCCGCCCGAGTAGTCCGGTGAGAAGGCCTTGTTGAACTCCTGGTACGGAGTCCAGCTGGTCTGGCCGGCGTTGCTGCCGTCGGCGTACGTGGCGTGCATGGTCGCCAGTACGTCACCCCGGTACTGCGTGGGGATGGTGAACGAGCTCGTCGTCCCGGTGGCGTCCGTCAGGACCGGCGTGTCGTGGGTGACCACGTCGATCTGCCACGGCAGCCCGCGGGAGAACCGCGCTCGGAGCGTTGCGTTGACCCCGTAGGCACGATCGCCGGCGAGCCGGGTCAGGGCCTTGGCCGTGAGGGCGAGCCGGTTTCCGGAGACGGTGTAGTCGCGTCCCGCGACCAGCTTGGTGCGGCCGTGCCACAGGCCGCGGAAGCTGGTGCCGTTCCGGTTCAGGGTGAGCGACTGGGCGGTGATGGGGCTGGACTTCGGCAGGAAGATCTTGTCGAAGGAGGTGGTTCCCGAGCGGGTGGTCCAGCTGGACTTGATCCAGGCGAACAGGGCGGGGTCCCGCCATTGCAGGGTGTCGCGGTTCAGGTAGGCGAAGGGGTCCCACAGCGCCGTGGTGACGTCGGCGACACGCGCCTTGTATCCGAGGTGTTCGAAGTACTTCAGCGCCTCGCCGCGCTCGACGCGGTCCGGATGGTTGTGGTCCGGCCAGCTGAGCAGGCCGTACTCGCCGAGGTAGACGGGGATGCCCTTGGCGACGAACGTGTCGTGCATACGGGCGAAGGCGTCGTCGAGGTCCTTCTGGGCGTTGTCGTCGTAGTGGGTGCCGCCCGCGATGTTCACGCTGAACGGGTACCAGCTGTAGTAGTGCACGGTGGCGATGAGGTTGCTGTCGTGCAGTGCGCCGATGGTGGTGGACAGGTCGTCCATGAGGGTCTGGGAGGGCGTGCAGCCCACCGTGGGCAGGACGAGCAGACGGTCGGTGTTCCCGCCGCCGGAGGAGCGGACGACCTTGTGGAAGGAGGTGTTGAGCTCGTTCAGGAGCTGGGTCTTCTGGGTGTCCGTGGCGTTGTCGAAGACCGGTTCGTTGACGCTCTCGAAGAGCAGTGCGCGCGGCGCGTCCCGGAATCTCTCGGCTATCTGGGTCCACAGGGAGTTGAAGCGGGCCAGTACCTCGTCATGGTCGGTGGACATCTTCGAGATCCACTGCCATGAGTCGTGGTGGATGTTGATCACGACGTACAGGCCCTCGGCGAGCGCCCAGTCGACAACCTGCTCGACGCGGTTCATGTACGCGGCGTCGATGGCGTAGGGGGCGGTGGCCGAGTGGTGGTCGGTCCAGGTCACCGGGATGCGGACGCTGCGGAAGCCCTGCGCGCGGATGGTGGCGAGCAGCTTTCTGGTGGTCAGCGGGTTGCCCCAGGACGTCTCGTCGGGAATGGCGTCCAGGGTGTTGCCCAGGTTCCAGCTGGGCTGCATCGCCGCGACGGCGTCCATGGCGGAAGCCGGGACCCTGACCGCCGACGGTGACGCTTCCCTCGTGCCGTTGGGCGAGGCCAGTGCCGTGCCGCCGGTCAGCCCCAGCATGACGACCAGCGTCAGCAGCAGGGCCGCCAGGCGTCCCGGGCCCCGACTGCGGTAGTGCGCGGGGTGCCGTATGTCCTTCATACGTCGTCCTTCTCGGTCGGTCGGGCCTTGATGCGCACTGCTGTCATGACGGCTCTTTGGGCGGAGAGGGTTGGCCATTAGTGCTCTGGCGGACGGTCAGAGTCGGCTGCAGAAGGACCCGTTCGTCTGTCGGCGGCTCGCCCCGCTGTGCGGCGGTCAGCCGCCGGATCATCTGGCCGACCGCCACGCGGCCCAGTTCCTGTCCGGGGCCGGACACGGTGGTGAGGGCGGGTGTGTGCTGCTCGGCCAGCTGCTCCGGGCAGAGGGCGACCACCGAGGTGTCCTCGGGAACGGACCGTCCAGCGGCCTTCAGCAGGCCTAGCAGCGGGCCGATCGCCGCCTCGTTCTGCACCACGAAGCCCGTGGTGCCGGGTCGGTCGGCGAGGATCCGGGTCAGGGTCCAGGCGGTGGATTCGTACGTGCCCTCGCAGGGCCGGTGCAGGAAGCGCACCCTCCGCTGCTCCGCCCGTTCGCGGAATCCGGCGAGGGTTCGTTCGGCGTATCCGGCGTGCCGCTTGTAGACGCCGGAGCCGTAGCCGATGAAGCCCACGTCCCGGTGACCGAGGTCCGCCAGGTGGTCCGCGCACAGGGCGCCGGCGGCGGTGAAGTCGTGGTCGACGCAGGACAGTTGGTGCGGGTCGTCCGGTAGGCCGATCAGCACGGCCTGCGTGCCCCGGGCGCGCAGCGCGGGGATGCGGGGGTCGCCCAGTTCGACGTCCATGAGGATCACGCCGTCGGCCAGCCCGCTCGCCGCGACGCGCCGCACGCCCTCGGGGCCCTCCTCGTCGGTGACGAGCAGGACGTCGTACCCGTGCCGCCGTGCCTCGGTCGTGACCGAGATGGCGATCTCCATCATGACCGGGACGTACATGTCCGTCCGCAGCGGCATCACCAGCGCGATGATGCGCGAGCGGCGGCCGGCCAGCGTCCTGGCTCCGGCGTTGGGGTGGAAGCCGAGTTCCGCCACGGAGCGCAGGACACGGCCGCGGGTCGTCTCGGAGATCTGGTGGGAGCCGTTCAGGACGTAGCTGACCGTGCTGGGCGAGACACCCGCGTGTCTCGCCACGTCGGCGATGGTCACCATGATGGTGTGCCGGCGTCCTTGAACCCGGGATCGGTGCCTGTCTTCTGCTGTCCGCCATCGCGGTTCAACGCGTGCGTCATGGTCGGGGCCCTTCCCCTGGAGCTGTCGAAGCGCTTCACTTGGCACTGGAAGTTAGCGGGCTTGTTTCGTACGAAACAAGAGCTCAAGTGGAAAGAAAGTTTCTCTTTCCGGTCCATTGACAGCCCGTGCGAGCACTGGCAGCGTCGATGCGCTTCGACAAACTCACGCTCAAGCCGTCATCCATATTCGCCTGCAGAGGGATCTGATTCGTGGCCACTCCGTTCCCTTCCGCTGCCGTCCGGCTGCCGTTCCGTGATCCGGCCCCGCGACGCCGACACAGGCTGCTACCTCGGTCTCAAGGACGACGCCTCGCTCGTCGTGGACCGGACAGTGCTCAAGAGCTGGTTCATCAACGAAACTTTCCAGCCCGGCGTAGCGAGGACGGCCGGGGCCGTCCGCCCGGGACACCCATCGGGCGGACGACGGCTCTGACGCGAACGACGGTGCTCACCGTGGTGACCGCCCTTTGGGTGGCGCTCCTGGCCGGATTGGGCGCCGCCGCGACGGCACGGGCGGCCACCGTGGATCCGAACGCGTGGTACGTGCTGGTCAACCGTGGCAGCGGCGAGGCGCTCGACGTGTCGGGTGCGAGCACCTCCGACGGGGCGAGCCTCTCGCAGTGGACCCGCACCGACAGCGCCAACCAGCGGTTCCAGTTCGTCGACTCGGGCAACGGCTACTACCGGCTGAAGGCGCAGCACTCCGGCAAGGTGCTGGACGTCCTGAACTACTCCACCGCCGACCACGCGGATATCGTGCAGTGGAGCGACGCGGGCGGCACCAACCAGCAGTTCCGGCTGGCCGACTCGCCGGATGGTTACGTCCGGCTGATCAACCGCAACAGCGGCAAGGCCGTCGAGGTCGACAACGCCTCCACCGCTGACGGCGCCAAGGTCGTGCAGTTCACTGACTGGGGCGGGGCCAACCAGCAGTGGCAACTGGTCCCCACGACGGGAGTGCTGGCTCAGGTGCACACCGCCGGGCGGGTGAAGGACGCCGGAAACACGGTGCAGTACAGCTGGCCCGGCGTGTACTTCGAGGGCACCGTCAGGGGCACCGGCGTGGGCATCGTGCTCAACGATTCGGCCGCCGACTACGACGTCCAGGTCGACGGAGCCACCGTCGCCACGCTCGTCACGCCCGGCCGGACCACGCACTGGATCAACGGTCTGCAGGACCGCGCGCACACCGTCCGGCTCGTCAAGCGCAACGACAGCCCAGGGGACACCAGCACGTTCGGAGGCTTCGTCGCCGCGCCGGGCGGTGCCGTGCTGAGCAAACCGGCGGCCCGCAACCGCCAGATCGAGTTCATCGGGGATTCCCTCACGGTGGGCTACGGCAACCTCTCGACCTCGCGCGACTGCACCTGGGACCGGGTCAGGCGGACCACCAACGCCGACGTGAGCTACGGCGCCCTGACCGCCCGGCAACTGAACGCCGACTACCAGATCAACGGCTATTCGGGCCTCGGCATGGTGCGCAACTACAACGGAGGCTCTCCGGACGTCACCTACCGGACCTTCTACGACCGTGCCCTGTTGAACGTGTCCGGCGACGTCTGGCAGAACCCGGGCACCTGGCGCCCTCAGCTCGTGGTGGTCAACCTTGGCACCAACGACTTCTCGACCGCCATCAACCCTGGTGAGCCGTGGACGCCCGACAGCCTGGCGGCCGCCTACCGCACCGCCTACGGCGACTTCCTCCAGAAGCTGCGGACGCGCTACGGGGCCACGACCACCATCGTGGCGGTCGGCACCGGCCAGTTCGCCGGCCATGTCCAGCAGGTGGTCAAGGCACGCAACGACGCAGGTGACAGCCGGGTACGCTACTGGTTCCTCGACGACTCAGGGCTGGACTTCCTGGGCTGCGACTGGCACTACTCGGCGCACGACGACCGACTCATCTCCGACCGGCTCACGTCGTTCATCGCCGGTCTGTCGATGGGCTGGTGACGGCACCGACCACCCAAGAGCACCACAGACCCGACTACGGGACCTCTCACTCCGGAAGCGGTGCGGTTGGACCCGACGGTCGAGATCGCCACCCCCGGCCACCGTGCTCGGGCCGCCATGAACTTCTTCATGGCGGCCCTTGCATCGGTGTCGTAGCACGGCGTTTTCGTGGCGCAGGACGAGGAGTTCGGCCCCCTTCGAGGCGTCCCCGCCCTAGAAGCACCGCGGGAACGCAAGCGCCCGGACTCGCCTCGCCGCCGGTCTTCACCGCCGCCAGTACGACCTGGTGATGGCCGGTTCCGTGCTCGCCGTCCTGCCGACCGTCGCGGTCTTCGTCCTGTGGCCCCCATACGGACAGAAGTGGAGAAACACATGTACGAGCCCGCCGAGCGGGTCCTTTTCGGCGCCGCTTATTACCACGAGTACCAGCCGCACGACCGGCTCAAGGAGGACCTGGACCTGATGGCCGAGGCCCGGTTCTCGGTGATCCGGGTCGGGGAGTCCGTGTGGTCGACCTGGGAACCGGAGAACGGCCGGTTCGCGCTGGAGTGGCTGCGCCCGGTGCTGGACGGCGCGCACGAGCGTGGGATAGGGGTGATCATCGGCACTCCCACCTATGCGGTTCCGCCGTGGCTGGCCAGGCAGTACCCCGAGATCGCGGGGGAGCGGCGCACCGGGGAGCGGATCCCGTGGGGCCACCGGCAGGAGGTCGACTTCACCCACCCGGCGTTCCGCTTCCACGCCGAGCGAGTCATCCGCAAGATCGTGGAGCACTACGCCGACCACCCCGCGGTCGTCGGCTTCCAGGTCGACAATGAGCCGGGCGTGGCGCTTCTGCACAACCACGGGGTCTTCCAGAGGTTCGTCGACGACCTGCGCCACCGCTACCAGGATGTCGAGACGCTCAACCGGGAGTGGGGCCTGGTCTACTGGTCGCACCGGCTCAGTGACTGGGCTGACCTGTGGCGCCCCGACGGCAACGCACAGCCGCAGTACGACCTGGCGTGGCGGCGCTTCCAGGCCCGCCAGACCACCGAATTCATCGCCTGGCAGGCCGACCTCGTACGGGAGTACGCCAGGCCGGGGCAGTTCGTCACCACATGCATCTCCTACGACCGGGTGGCGGCCGAGGACGCCGAACTGACGAAGGCGCTGGATGTCACTGCCGGGAACCCGTACTACGCCATGCAGGACGGTCTGGCGCTGCCGGACCGGGACACCGCCCCCCAGGGGTGGGCGAGCCGCGGGACCTGGGCCCTGTACCAGAGCGCCGATCGGATGTACGCCTCCCGGCAGGAGCCGTTCCTGGTCACCGAGACCGACGCCCAGGCCATCGGCGGCCCGGAGATGAACTACCCGGCCTACGACGGCCAGTGGCGCCAGGCGGCGTGGGCACTGATCTCCCGCGGCGCGTCCATGATCGAGTACTGGCACTGGCACACCCTGCACTTCGGCACCGAGACCTTCTGGGGCGGGATCCTCCCGCACAGCGGCCGCCCGGGCCGCAGCTACCGGGAACTGGCCCGGCTGGGGGAGGAGCTGGAGACGGCCGGCGGTCTCGTCGCGGGCCTGCGCCCGGACGCCGACGCGGCCTTCCTCTTCGACCACCCCAGCATGTGGGCGCTGCAGCACCAGCCGCCGCTTTCCACCCCCGACGGCGGTCCCGACACCGGCTCCTACGGGCGCCTGTTCGGCGCCTTCTACCGCGGCGCCTTCGACGCGGGGCTGCAGGCACGCATCGTCCACCCGGACCAGCTGGAGACCGCCGACCTGCCGCCGCTGCTGGTCGCGTCCGGCTACTACATCGCCGAGGATCAGGTCCTGGACCGGCTGCTGGCGTACGCGCAAGCCGGCGGCCATCTCCTGCTCGGTCCGCGCACCGGCTACGCCGACCACGAGGCCAGGGCGCGTACCGACGTCCAGCCCGCACGCCTGGCCGCAGCGGCCGGCGTTGCTTACGAGGAGTTCTCCAACCTGGCGTCGGCGCTGCCGGTCACCGGTACGGATGCGATGCCGCTGCCGTCGGCCGCGCGCGCGACGGCCTGGGCCGACGCGTTGTCCCCCACCGAGGCCGAGGTACTGGCCGCTTACGAACACCCGCACTTCGCCCGGTGGCCCGCGGTGACCACCCACCGTTACGGAGCCGGGCGGATCACCTGCGTGGGCACCGTCCCGGACCAGAGCCTGGCCCGCGCGCTGTTCCAGTGGGCCGCCACCGGCACGGACCCGTGGCGCCCCGGCCACCCGTCGATCACCTCCACCGGGGCCACCGCCAGGGACGGCAGCCGGCTGCGCTTCGTGCACAACTGGTCATGGGACCAGACCGCCTTCCCGCTGCCGAGCCCGGTCCGCGATGTCCTCACCGGCCGGCGGTACGCGGCCGGCGACACCTTGCCTCTGGGCCCGTGGGACGTGCGGGTGTGCGTCGAGGAAGCCGTGCCGCCGGCCGACCCTGGAGCCGACGCGAGCGAGTAGCCGGAGTGGTCGGGCCCCGGTCGCGGCACGGATCGCCGGGGCCACGACCGGGGCCCTGCCCTTGTCGGCACGGCATCCGCCTGGGCCATCAGCGTGGATCATCTGCCGGTGGTCCCGCCACCGGCCGCCCCGCTTCGGCCTCCGGTCCGGGAGCAACCGCACCCCCCGGACCGACGAATGACTGGTCCAAGGCGAAATCGCCTAGGTGAGGGCCGCTTGCCAGGAGGTGCCGTTGCTAGTGGCGTCGCTTTGCAGGCGGTCGCGAGCGGCGGTGTCGCCGTACAGGCTCCAGCGGAACCAGTCCAGGAAGGTGTTCTTCGTCTGGGCGTAGTACCGGTAGTCCGGGACCAGGTACTGGCCGTGGTCCGCCCCGACGTGAGTGAGGAACGCCTTCGGCGCGCGGAGTTCGTTGTACGCCGCGCGCGCCGAGTTGATGTCGCAGGTCCCGTCGTTGCTGCCGTGGATGAACAGCACCTTGGCGGCCAGGCCTGCCGGGTTGCCCATGTCCACGCAGGCGACCGGAACGGCGGCGACGATGCGGTTGTCCGGCCAGGCGGTGAGCAGGCCGTGGGTGGTCATACCGCCCATCGAGTGGCCGGATACGCCGACACCGGCTCGGGTGTCGATGTGCCCGGCGAACGGGTCGCCCGTGGTGTTGTTCAGCGCCAGTGTCCGGGTGAGGACCTCGGAGACGTCTTTCGACCAGTTGCCGTTGTAGACGCTGCCGATGTTGGTGTTGTCGGAGAACGAGGGAGCGGGGCAGATGAAGCCAGCGGCGGCCAGGTCGTGGGTCTGCGAGGAGTAGCAGTCGGAGTTGCACCCCATGCCGTGGCTCCACTCGGCGATGGGGAAGACGCCGCCTGCGATGGGCGCGTTCGGGATGGGGTTGCCGCCCGGGTTGCCGGTGGCGGCCGGGTAGAAGATCTTGGTGAGGAGCTGGCGTCCGCCGCGGGACCAGTTGAACTGGCGCACGCCGATGGCGAACTGCGCGGTGGGCCCTTGCCGCGGTGAGGACATCCGGGGTGTCAGCAGGGTGCCGGCGGCCGCGCTGCTGCCGAGCAGGGACATGCCCACGCCCGTCGCCGCTGCCGCGCCGAGGCCCAGTAAGGTACGCCGTCGCACTGACATTGATGACTCCTTGTTGCTGTGGGGGTGAGGCGGGCCGCACAGACGCGGTGCATCAGCGTGGTGGGTCCCGCGGTGTTGTTTTCATGGGGCCGGGCCGTCAGCTCGGTCCCCGGCCCCATGAAAGAGGGGCCGGGACGCTCAGCAGCTGTTGTTGGTCTGGGTGAGCAGGCCCAGGCGATAGGGGAGCTGGGAGTAGTCGCCGCTCGAAGAGGGATCCCTGCCCTGGTAGAGGAACTGCAGGCGGCACCCGTTGATGGTCATGGTCTGGTCGTTGCCGGTGCGGATCAGTTCTCCGTGGCTGATGTCCTTGGTCCAGACGCCGGAGGGGAAGGTCACGTTGTTGGCACGGGCGAAGGGATTGGATTCGCCGGCCGCGAGCGGCTGCCACTGGCCGTTGAGGCCGCCTGCGGTGAAGGAGCGGTAGTAGCGGTTTCCGTCGCTGCCGATGGCTTCCATCATCAGCAGGTAGGTGTTGGTGTCCTGTACGCGGTAGACGGCTTCACCCTCGAACAGGGCGAACTGCGAGTCCTGTAGGACGACCTTGTTGTTGCCGAAGCCGTTCGGGAAGTTGCCGACGGTGGTCTCCGACCGGTACAGCTTGCCGTCGTCGCCCGAGGAGAACAGGTAGCACATGCTGTTGTCGCAGATGACCCAGTAGTCGAGCCCACCGCCGAAGTCGCTGGTCTGGAAGTCCTTGGATGCGGACCAACTCCACGGGTTTCCTGGGTCGTTGCTGGTGGAGTACGACGGGCGGCCGGTCTGGTAGACGAGATACCACTGGTTCTTCGGCGCGAAGTAGAACACCTGCGGTGCGGCGCGGTAGCCGGTGCCGATATTGGGGTTGGTGTCAAGGTAGGTGAGCGGCGCCGAGGAAGCCTGCGACCAGTCGGAGAAGCTCGTGTAGGCCATACTCCAGCCACCCGATTTGTTCGCGGTCGTCATGAAGACGTGCCACTTGCTGTTCGCGTACACCACCGACGGGTCCTTGACCGCGACGACGTTATGGCTCGCGTCGGGCTTGGGGGCGATCAACTGGCCGCTGGAGGACCACTGGAAACTGTTGGGTAGCGCCTGAATGCCGGCTGCGGGGGTCCGCGATGCGGGGGTGGCTCCGGAAGCGGGGGTGGCTCCGGAAGGGGAGGCGAACAGCGCCATCGCCAGCCCGAGCAGCAGAGTTACGGCAGCGCGAACGTATCGCGAGCGCGGTCGGCGTCCTGGATGCATGAAAGCTCCATGGGGTCGGCCGGAGGCCCGTCACATGAATGTCGCGTGTGTCCTCGGAAACCAGCATGGCGGCAACGCGTGGGGGCCTTACCGGTACGGATGGTGCGGGTGCTGTCGTGGGCGATCTGCAGGGGGTACTCGATATTCAGACAGGAAGCGGTGACAGGTGGCCTCCAGGGAGCGTCAATACCTTGGCGCGCCCAATCCGGCCCCCGGCCCGGTGACCTGGTAAACGAAATATCGCGCGGTCGGCGAGGCGTGGCCGGCCGGGAAGACGCGCCTGTTGATCGTCATGACATGACCTTCCGACGGCATGTTGGGGCGGGGAGCGCAAAAACGGGAGGGCGGCAAGAGGCGCCGATACATCCCATGACCTCTCTAGGGGTCCCATGGGACCTTGGAAGCTGTCAAGGGGCTTGACGTCGAGTGATGCAGGGGTTTGTCGCGTCATTCGGGACAACAATCCTGCGGTGTGGCGGCGGCAGAGGAGGTCAAACATCACATCACGTTGACGAGTCCGCCCTGTGGGAGCAACTCCGGTCGGCGGTTTCGTCGCGATTGCTACGCGAGTCCGGTGCGAGGTATTGACACTCTTCAGTGCTGCTCTACCATCCATCGTTGTCCGATAGTTCGGTCTTGGTTCGAGATGTCGAACGCCTTGATTTCTGTGCCTCGCGGCATCCGCTGGGCACTTGTTGCAGCTCGGCTTCGCGCGATATGTCATGTTCGCGAAATCCGCAAGAGGGAGGGGGCCGTGCGTCCGGGTCCGCGCGGCCCGCCGCCGGGCAGACGGTGCTCGCCGACTCGGGGCCGGCCCGGGTCCGTGTGGGGCGGCGCTGCGTCACAGTCAGGTTGCTCCCGAGCTGCAGGCGCAGCGAGACGGGACCCCGCGCGTGGCGCACCACGTTTCCGATGAGCTCACTGACGAGGAGTTCGACGTTCATCACATGGTCATCACCCGCCCGGGACGGCCGCGGGACGGCGCCGGCTCCCGCCGCCGGCGCCGTCCCGCAGGTCCCTCGCCGCTCTCAGCCTGTCCGCCTCACGTCACCGTCGAGGCATGTGCATCGATACCCGACTGGGCGAGGGCGCCGTCGACGTGGGTTCATCGCTGCCGTACGAGCGACTTCGACTCGGCGGAGGCGTGTCCCTGCGCGTCCACGATGTAGAGGTGATAGTCACCGACCGATGGCGGAACCTTGATGGTCGTCGCGGTTCCCCTCGCCTTGGTCATGGTGGGGCCGACGGCGAACGTCGTCGTACCGGAAGGAGCCAGCCAGAGAGTTTTGCTCCCGTCACCGGCGCTTCGGACGGGAATGGACGACACGCCCTTGCCGACAAACGTGCTGGCCGGCAGGACGTAGTCCTGCAGGGCCAGTCTGCTCCGGGGGACGATGTCCTTGTAGGCGTCCTCCAGGCCTGCGTTCACGGCGATGCTGTACGCCTGTGACGGCCACACGTTGTCCGCGTACGCGCGCACGTCCTGGATGGTGCTGTTCGGGACGTTCTTGTCGGCGATCTTGTTGATCGTGCCGTAGGTGTTGGTGATGCTCAGGTCGTGCTGCCGGCCCCACGTGCCGGAGTTGATGGCGTAGTTGACATTCGGGTCCAGGTGGAGCACGTTGTCGTGGTAATTGATGTAGGCGGAGCCTTCATCGGGGTGGAGTCCGTACTTGTGGCCGGCCGGAACGCCCTGGATGTAGTTGTTGTTGATCTCGGTTCCCGGCTGGCTGCCCAACGTGTAGATGGGAGCGGAGTCGCCGAGCACCTGCATCGTGTCGATGATCTGGTTGTGGCTGATGGTGTTGTTCTTCGACGTGGTGGTCGGCACGCCGGGGCGGACCGAGTTTGCCGAACCGTCGAAGTTCCACCATCCCCAGCCGAGCGTGATGCCCGCCCAGGGTGTCTTCTCGATCTGGTTGTGCCGCACGGACAGGGAATCGGCGAAGTATGCCGATACGGCGCTGGACCCCTGGAACAGCACCGCACTGTCGTAGAGGTAGTTGTCCGTTATCGAGATGTTCTTGCAGACTCCCTCGACGTTTGCCGGGTACTTCTCGCCGTTTGCCGAGGTGTGGTCCCCGATGTACACATGCTGGGGATGCCCCACGGTGACGGCGGATCCGGCTATGTCGTTGGTGTGGTTGCCGATCAACTGCGTGTCCGTCACGTCGTTGACCATGTTGATTCCGTCAGCGCCGGTGTGCTGCACCGTGTTGCGTCGCAGGATGATCCCGTCGGCGTTCTCGATCTGTATGATCCCCGGCGGCAGGTCGACGTTGCGGTAGGAGTAGGCGTGGAAGTTCTCCTTCGCGTACACGAGTGAGCTCGCGTTTCCCTGCTGGCCCTGTCTGAACACGGAGCCCGCCACGTTGACCAGGTTCCAGTCGGAGTGCTCGACGGTGAGCCCGGAGAAGGTGATGTTCCGCGCGTGGTCGGTGGTGGACGTTCCTGCGATCCTGATGAGAGTGGACAGCTTGTTCGGCGAGAAGACCTGCGCGGTCGTCATGTCCTCGGAGTCGGACTTGTAGTAGTACAGCCGGTGATTCGTCTTGTCGAAGTAGAACTCGCCCGGCTGGTCCAGGAACTCGTACGCGTTCATGAAGGTGTGGGTGCCGTCGGCTTTGAAGTGGCCGTTCGGCGGGCCCTGGGCGATGGCCGCGCCCGGCTGCTGGAAGAGAGCCACGCGATTGGCGCCGTCCGAGCTCGTGGTGATCTTGCGGACTCCCACGATGGCCGTGGTCCAGGTCGTCGCGGACTTGATTTCGACGTCGTCCTGGTTGAGGGCGACGGCAGGCAGATCCGAGAGGCTGTACTTGGCTCCGTCGCACTGCGAACCGGACTCCCAGGCCCAGGGAGCCTGGCCGGCCGTGACGGTGTAGGTGCCGTAGCATCCGGCCGAGCTGACCGTCTTCGAAGCCATGTGGGCCCGCTTGCCGTTGACGTAGAGCGCGCGGAGCTTGTCGTCGCGGTTCAGCCGAGCCTGCCAGATGTTCCCGCTGTGCTGAGTCCAGCCGGTCACCTGAACGCCTCCGTTCAGGACCGGCTTCTCGCCCCGGTAGGCGGCGTACACGACACGGTGGCCGTTGGTTCCGGAATCGGCCGGTGTGAAGTTGATCGTGCTGCTCACCGGGTAGTTTCCGCCGCGGAGATATACGTGGATGTCTCCGTTCATGTTGTTGTTGACCGTGCGCACGACGTCCCGCGCGTGCCGCAGGGTCTTGAACGGCGCCGTGATCGTGCCGGGGTTGGCGTCGTCACCGTCGGGGGCGACGTAGTACGTCGCCTGAGTCGCGGCCGAGGCCGGGGTCGGTGCCGTGAGGGATGTCAGCGGCACAGCGGCGACCGTCATCGCAAGCGCTGCCGACAACGTGCGGACGGTGGAGGTGACTGGCTTCATCGGCTGTTCCTCGTGCTGGTTCGGGCGGTCGGGCAGGCGTTCATGCGGCGGCTCCCTGGGCCGGGGTGTCGAACGGTGTGCGGTAGCTGGGGGCGTTGGTGCGCAGCTGGAGGCGGAGGGTGAGCCGAATACGGGTGGACGCGGGCAGCCGGACCGTCAGGAAGACGCTGTCGCAGGACTCCTCCGTCTCTGTGGCGGCCGGCTCGGTGTGGCCGTAGTCGTACATGTCCCCGATCCAGCCGTCGTCCTCGCAGACCGTGTAACGGACGGTGGTGATGGTGTGCTCGGCGAAGGCGCCGGCCTGAACGATCACCGTGCGGTCTGCCTCGGGGGAAAGGTTCACCAGTTCGACCGTCGTCGCCTCGGGGTCGATGGAGGTGACCAGCGCGGCCACATCCGGCGGCAGTCCGGCGCGGCGGGCGTCGGCATCGTGGTAGCGCAGCCGGGCCTGCTGGAGGCCGCCGTTGTACAGCACCTGGGGCCCGCCCCAGGTCAGCTGGACGAGGGCTTCGGTGACCACGGGGTTGCACTGCTGCCACACGTGGATGTCGGCCTCCGGCACGTCCAGGTCGCGGTAGCGGTCGATGCGGCGCAGGCGGTGGCGGACCTGGGCCTGGGCGGCGGCGAGGATTCGCTCGGGATAGCCGGGGTCGTCACCGGCGAGGAAGGCGAACCACGCCTTTTCGTGTCCGGACTCCTCCTTGGCCCGGAACGGCCGGACCGTGCGCCAGTCGATGCCGTCGGCTTCGCGCAGCCGCTCCAGCCGGGTGCGGTCGGCGGCGGAGGCCGTGTGGTGCCACAGCGCCACCGGTACGGGCGGGGTGACCGGGTTGTAGTCGAACCAGCCCGAGTCGTTGTGGCGGAACGGAAGGTGGAGGGTGGGCGTGTGGATGTCCGGGCCGAGTTCGGCCACCCACTTGGAGGGGAGACTGGAGTCCGAGTCGGTGAAGGGCATCACCTTGCCGTGGCCGATGAGGGTGTCGAGAGAGGTCGCGACCATGGAGAGGTAGTCGTCGTCCCCGGTGACGGTCGCCGCCGCGAGCGCCGCCACGCAGGCCGCGTGGCCCACGCTGTGCCAGCCGTGCGGCCAGGACCAGCCGTAGTGGCCGCCGTACCAGCGGCCTTCCAGCAGGCTGCCGACGACCCCGTCCGGCCCCACGTTGTCCGGAATGAGATCGTTGTGTGTCTGTGTGCGCTCTCGCCACGCGCCCACGTACTCGACGATCCAGTCGCGGTAGCGGTCCTCGCCGGAGAGGATCCAGGCGTTGAGCACCAGACCGGCCGCCGCGAGGTTCACGGCGGTGTCGCCGGCGCCCATCCGGTCGCGCATCTGGGCTCCGAGCCGCGGGTCCGAGGAGAGCGGGTACGGGCCGCCGTCCGCCTCGGGTATCCAGTCGAGCGGGAATCCGTACGTCTGCGCTTCCTTGGGCAGCCAGGGATAGACGTCGCCGTCGAACAGGCCCCGGCGGTCGGGGTCGCTGCCGTTGTGCGGACGGGTGATGACGCGGTGCTCGGGGTCGTAGTTGCCCTTGGCGGGGTCGACGTACAAATCGGCGAAGCGCAGGGCGCGTTCGGACCAGCGGTCGGGGGCGGTCATGCACAGGAAGTAGAGCAGGAGCAGGCTCTCGCCCTGGTGGAACCAGTCGTAGCCGCGTTCGAACTCGTCGCGCAGCATGTCCAGTTCGGTGAGCTGCCGGGTCACGCCTTCCCAGTGCTTCTCACTGGCCGGCAGCAGATCGTCGGCGCCACCGAGGAGATACAGCTGGGGCCAGTTGAAGAACACCTCGTAGAAGTCGTCCACACCGTCACGGGTGGTCAGCCGGCCCGTGTAGTTCAGCCGTCCGTCCGGGCCGGTGAAGTCGCGGGCGAAGCGCCGCCAGGCGTGGTCGAGCAGGTCGAACAAGGCGCGCTGGGCCACGGCCCAGCCAGGTGGTTCGAGCAGCGGCACCCCCGCCCGGATC
>NZ_MUNE01000360.1:0-328 GCF_002154605.1 Streptomyces milbemycinicus
GCGCGGGTGTGGGGGGTGGGCGCGGGCCGGCCACCGGCCTGCGGCGGCCGGCCCTCGACGCGTACGCGCCTCAGTTGTGCTCTTTCCAGTCCGCCTGGGCCGCGTTGAGCTCCTTGGCGACCTTGTCGCAGAACTCCTTGGCGGTCATCTTGCCGAGCAGCACCTTCTGGAAGTTCGGCTCGTTGTCCGCCTTGCTCACGGTGTTCCAGTCCGGCAGGTAGTACGGCAGCTGCACCACCTTGGTCTGCGGGTCGCTGAGCGACTGCAGCGCCGCCTTGGTCGGCGGGGCCTGCTGGATCCAGGCGTCGTTCGCGGCGTCGACATTGGC
>NZ_MUNE01000360.1:380-11491 GCF_002154605.1 Streptomyces milbemycinicus
GTCGTTGTAGCTGCCGAGGTTGTGCTGCAGCATGCCGATGTCGCCCTGGTCGAACTGGGCGACCATCTTGGTGAAGTCGTTGTTCAGATCGGCGGCCGGGGTGGCCTTCTTGTAGAGGCCGACGTACTTCTCCAGCGCCGCCACGTTCTTGGGATCGTTGAGGGTGGTCTTCTCACCGTCCCAGAAGGTGTCAATCCCGGACTGGGCGTACATCATCTCCATCGCCTGGGCGATGGACCCGGCCCCGCCGCGCAAGGTGAAGCCGAACTTGTTCTTGCCCTGGTCGGTCAGCTCGTCGGCGGCCTTGTAGAAGTTGTCCCAGCTGGTCGGCGCGGGCAGGCCCTTCGCCTTGAACAGATCGGTCCGGTACCACAGCGTGCCCTGGTTGGCCGAGGTCGGGACGGAGAACATCTCCTTGTCGTCGCCACCGGCCGCGCGGACGCTCTCCACCATGTTCTTGACCAGCTTGCCCTTGAGCGAGCTGTCCTGGATGCGGTCGGTGACCGGCTCCAGGGCGTTCTGGGCGACCAGGCCGGCCAGATACGCCGTGCCCACGCCGCCCACGTCGGGCAGGCTGTCACCGCCGCCCTGGATGGCCGTGTCGTACTTCGACTGAACGTCGGCGATCGGGATCGGCACGTACTCGACCTCGATGTCCGGGTACTTCTTCTCGAACTTGGCGATGATCTGCTTCCAGATCGCGGTGCGCGGGCCGCCGTTGTTGTCCCAGAAGACGATCTTGCCCTTGCCGGACCCCTCCGACCCGGAGCCAGACCCGTCGTCCCCGCACGCGGTGGCGGACAGGGCGAGGGCGAGCGTCACGGCCACGGCGGCGACGCCACGTACGGTTGGTATCGGGTTTATTCGCATGGTGCGCATCTCCTAGCGGTGAGTCTGGGGTGCCCAGCCGTCGCTGCCCGCGAGGTAGTCGGCCACCTCGTGGTCCGCGGCGTCGGCGTCCGTCATCCGCGGTCGGTCGGCGGACGGGGCGGCCCCCGGTCCGGTGTTGCGGTACTCGCTGAAACGGGCTTCCTGCCATGGGAATCCGCCCATGTCCGTCCACGGAGACGACTTGACCGCGGCGGGCAGCCAGGTGTCGCGGATCAGCACCTGGGCGATGGCGTCCGGCTCGCCGCCGGGATGCCAGGGGCGGCCGAGGTGGAAGGTCTGGTCGGGCGCGTCGCTGACGATCCGGCTCCGGGTGATGAGAAAGCCGTACGGATTGCCCTTCCAGGTGCTCGCGGCAGTGATGTAGCCGTTGTTGCTGTCGCTGCCGCGGCTGAGCGCCTTGATGGTGGAGCGCTCGATGACGGTGGTGGCGCGGCCGTAGATGAAGTCGACGTCCCCCTCGATATACGCGTCGCGGAGATAGACGCGGCTGACGGTGGTCAGCTTGGGGCTGTCGGTCATCAGGGTGTCCTGGTTGCCCTTGAAGGCCGTGTCCGTGAAGACGATCCGGTCGCCGGTCGTCTTCATGGCCAGCGCCTGCTCGCCCTTGAGGTCGTGGGCGGCCTCGTCGAAGTCGTTGACGAAGGTGAGGTGGCGGGCGGTCACATCGCTCGCGGCGATCAGCACGGTGGCGCTGCCTGTGGAGCCGCCGTACTCGGCGGGGGTGTCGTAGACGATCACGGTGTCGTCGCGGTCCCGCCCGGTGCCCAGGAAGGTGAGGTGCGGCTTGTCGGCCGGGACGCGGACCTGCTCACGGTAGGTGCCGGGCGCGATGGCGATCGTGATCCGTCCGTCGTTGCCCGACGGTACAGCGTTGACGGCGCCCTGGACGGTACGGAAGTCACCCGAGCCGTCGGCCGCGACGCGCAGCACGGTGTCGGCGCCGAGGCTGTTCTGCGGTCCGGAGAACTTCTTCACCAGGGCGGGCACGGCGGCGGCCGGATCGAGCCGGTACGGGTAGAAGTCGCGCGGGTCGAAGGCCTCGCCCCGGGTGTCGTGGCGGCCCGTGGTGTCGCGGGCGATGCTGCCGCGCTGGACCAGTTCGGCCGTCTCGTCGGCCTGGTAGGGGTTTCGGATCCCGTCGTAGTAGCTGTTCTCGATCACCATCTTGGTCCGGCCGCGGGACCAGTTGCCGTACGTCCACACCGGGTCCTCGTCCCGGTACTGGGCGGACAGGTAGTTGTTGTAGAGGTGCGCGTGGGCGGCGTTGTCGATGGACGGGCTGCGCTGCTTGATGCCGGTGAACCAGTTGTGATGCAGGGTGATGTTCGTGGTCACGTTGTCGGTCCAGCCGAGGCCGAACGCCTTGTTGTGGTTCTTGAAGACGTTCCAGGAGACCGTGATGTAGTCGCTGTCCTTGCGGATGTCGAGCAGTCCATCGCCCATGTGGGTGAGCGTGTTGTGGTCGATCCACACGTGGTGGACGGTGTCCATCTGGATCGCGTCGAAGTCCTGGGTCTTGCCGTCCCAGTCGCCCTCGACATAGCTGTCCCGGATGGTGAGGTTCCGGATGATGACGTTGTGGGTGCCGGGGTTGAGGTGGAGCTCGCCGTGGACGATCTCCCCGGTGGTGCCGACGCCGATGAGGGTCTTGTTGGAGGCGACGATGATGTCGGAGCCGAAGGGGGATACGTCGATGGAGCCTGCGATGCGGATGATGTAGGGGTCGGGGGCGGAGGCGTACGTGGTGAGGTCTTGCTGGGTGCGGACGGTTACTACTTTGCCGCCGGCGCCGCCTGTTGTGCCGCCTGCGGTGGCGGCGAAGCCGTCGGGTTTGTCGGGCCAGGTTTTGGTTGTGGCTTGCGTTTTGTCTCGTGCTTGCGCTGTGGGGGCCTGGAACGCTGGCACTAGCGTCAGGAGTGTGGCCAGCAGCACGAAGGTGGCCCTATGAGCGAGCGCCGTTGTTCTTGCTGTGCGTGGCCGTCTGCGGGTGGGGGTGTGCCCACCCGTCCCGCCCTGCGGAACGAATGCCCACAACCTCATCACGAGGCTCCTTCCGTGCGGAAGTTTTTGAAGTCGGCGTAGCCGGGTGTTCCCTGGCCCTTGGGGGCTGTGGCGAAGAGGCCCAGGAGGGCGCCTACCCAGCGCCAGGGGGTGGCGGCGAAGACGGGGCCGGAGGGGTGCCAGCTGTTGCCGGTGCCCGTGTTGGTGAGGAAGCGGCAGCGGGCGTTGCGGGTGACCTCGATGCGGAGGTGGGCCCGGCCGTCGGGGGCGTCGCGTGGGGGTTCGGCGTCACGTTCGTGTTCGGTGGCGACGTCGGCGAAGCGGTGGACGAGGCGGGTTCCGTTCGCCGTACGCTCCAGGCCGATCCAGCCGAACGCGTCGCCCAGGACGGCGAGTCCCGCCTTGGCGCCCGGCACCTGGCTGTGCAGGGACAGCTCGACCGTGACCGTGAACTCCTCCGCGGGCAGCCGCTGTACCAGCACGTTCGGCAGCCGCCGCAGATCGTCCGCGTCGGCGGTGCGGTGGCAGGTCAGCCACAGGCCGTCGCCGCTGTGGGCGGTGGTCAAGACCGGGGCCGGGTTGGCCGTCCACGACCACTGGCGGCCGTACCGCCCGCCCGGGAAGCCGTCGTCGGTCGCCGGGGCCTCGGGGGGCTGCGGATCCGCTTTGGGTTTGCGGTACGAGGCGACGGGCTCGCCGCGGTCGCCCATCACGGGCCAGCCGTCCTCGGCCCACTCCATGGGCTGGAGGTGCACCACGCGCCCGTACGCGCCGCGCTGCTGGAAGTGGAGGAACCAGTCCTCGCCCGCCGGGGTGTCCACCCACGCGCCCTGGTGCGGGCCGTTGATGTCGGTGCGGCCCTGGGCGAGGACGGTGCGGTGTTCGTACGGGCCGAAGAAGTCACGCGAGCGCAGCGCGCCCTGCCAGCCGGTCGCCACGCTGCCCGCCGGGGCGAGGATCCAGAACCAGCCGTCCCGCTGGTAGAGCTTCGGCCCTTCGAGGGTGAACCAGCCGGGGATGGCGTCCGCGTCGACGATCAGTGTGCCCTCGTCCAGCAGGGCCGTGCCGTCGGGGCTCATCCGGTGGCCGGTGAGCCGGTTCTTGACCCCGGCACGGGACTTGGCCCAGGCGTGGACCAGGTAGGCCGCGCCGTCCTCGTCCCACAGCGGGCAGGGGTCGATCAGGCCTTTGCCCGCTTTGAGCAGATGTGGCCTGGTCCATGGGCCACGCGGGTCGGGGGCGTTGATCTGGTGAATGCCGGTGTCGGGGTCGCCCCAGAAGATCCAGAAGCGGCCGTCGTGGTGGCGGATGCTGGGTGCCCACACCCCGCAGTCGTGCCGTGGGGCGGCGAAGGACTCCTCGGGTTCGAGGCGTTCCAGGGCGTGGCCGATCAGCCGCCAGTTGACCAGGTCGCGGGAGTGCAGGATCGGCAGGCCGGGGGCGCGGCCGAAGCTGGAGGCGGTGAGGTAGTAGTCGTCGCCGACCCGGATGGCGTCGGGGTCCGACCAGTCGGCGTTCAGTACGGGGTTGCGGTACGTGCCGTCGCCCTGGTCGGCCCGCCACACATGCCCGCTCACGGATGAGGTCATACGGTCGCCCCCTTGTCGGACAGCTGGGCCCCGATCCGGGCCGCCGCCCCGCGATCGAGGCGGCCGTCGGCGACCGCGGTGACGATGCGCCGGGTGACGGTGTCGGCGGGGGCGATGGCCAGCCGCCGGTCCCAGGCGAGGGCCGAGCCGACGCCCGAGTAGTCGCCGGTGCGGACGAACCAGGGGTCGGCGCGGGTGTCGCCGGTCGCCCCGGCGAACACCAGGGTCCAGTCCTCGGCCGCGAGCGCCAGCCAGTCCGAGGGTCTGCCGTGCACCGCGGCCTCGCCCTCGCCGTCCGCGCTGAAGACCCGCGGCGGCTCGCTGCGGCGCGGCGCGCGCCAGAAGAAGCCGCCGTAGCCCGCGCCGGGGCGGCCGTTGGTGGCCGGGCTGCCGATGGTGACGGTCTCCCCGGTCACATTGGTGAGGGCGGTGGTGAAGTCGAGCGCCCAGCAGCCGTCGGCGCCGTGCGAGAGGGCGCGCACCGCGACCGTACGCCGCTCCAGCAGGAGCTGCCGCCCGCCCGCGACCCACGACAGCTCCTCCACGAAGCCGTCCGGGTCGCGCAGCAGCCAGCCCAGGTGGCGCTGTGAGCCGTGGTTGTCCAGTTCGGTGGGGCCCTGGCCGCGCACATAGGTGCGGCCGCCCCAGAAGTTGCGCCCGGCCACGTCCGGGATCGCCATGCCGACGCCCAGGTGGTGCGGGTGGTCGGCGGGGCGCGACTCGGTGACGGTGATGCCCGCCAGGGTCCGTACGGGGTGCAGATACGGACGAGGGGAGAGGGCATCGGGCAGCTGCGGGCGGTGGGTGTAGGTGCCGACGGGTCGTCCGTCGCAGCGCAGCACGGTGCAGGGGGGCCGGTTGGCCAGGGAACGGTTCATGTGTGGGGGACCTCCGCGGGGGGTGCGGCCCAGGGGGCGCGCAGTTCCGAGTAGAGGGCGAGGCGTTCCGCGCCGGCGGCGACCAGGCGGTCGATGCCCGGTACGACGCGGCGCTTCGCCGAGGGCGCCGCGCCGATGCCCGGCTGGGTGCGCCAGGCGTCCGCGGGGAGCCGGACCGGATCGGGGGCGGTGCGGATGGCTTCGACGACGCGCATGAACGCGCCGGTGCGGTGTGGGGGGACGAGCAGTTCGGTGCCGTCGCGCAGATGCGCGGCCAGGTTCTCCAGGAGGTCGGTCCTGGGGTGGTCGGTGGTCTCCGGCTCATGTCCCGGGCGCTCCAGGAGCACCCGGTCCAGCTTGTACCAGAAGGTGATCCGGCCGCGGTCGCCGTGGATGAGGACGTACGGCTCGCCGGGCTGTTCGGCGCAGAGTGTGGCGGCGACGGTGACGGTGGTGGCGCGGGCGGTGCGCAGCCGTACGCAGGAGGTGTCGTCGGCCTCGATGTCATTGGCCTGGAACAGTTCCAGCTCGATGGATTCGATGTCCTCGGCCCGGTCGGCGCCGTCGATGCGCAGGGCGGTGGCGACGGCGTGGGCGAGGGGGTTGGTGAGCACGCCGTCGATGACGTCGCGACCGTCGAGGGAGCGGTGTCCGGCCCACGGGGCGCGGGTGTAGTAGTCCTCGTCGCGGGCCCAGGCCCCGGCCGCGCCGATGCCGGTGACCTCTCCGATGGCGCCGTCGGAGATGAGTTTCCGGATCGCGGTCAGGGCGTGGGAGCCGAGCGACTGGAAGCCGATCTGGCAGGCGGTGCCGAGTCTGTACAGGCCCTCGGACATGCGGGTGAACTCGGCGTAGGAGGGCGTGGGGGGCTTCTCCAGCAGCAGGTGGGCGCCGCGGCCCGCGGCGGCGAGGGCGAGGTCGGCGTGGGTGTGGATGGGGGTGCAGATGATGGCGATCCGCGCGCCCGTACGGGTCACCAGGTCGGCGAGGTCGGCGGACTGTTCGGGGGTACCGAGGCCGTCGCCGAGCTCTTCGGCGGTCAGGGGGGTGAGTTCGCAGACTCCGGCGAGCCGGACCAGGCCCTGGGCGGTCAGCCGCCGGATGTTCTCCAGGTGCCAGCGGCCGTGGCCGCGGGCCCCGGCGAGTACGAGGGGGGTGGGTTCCATGGTCACCTCTCAGCCGATCCGCCCGGCGCCCGCGCCGCGCGCCACGTCCTTGGCCGCCTTGGCTGCGCCGTCGATCGGGCCGTGCAGGGCGGGGGTCCAGCCCACGTCGGGTTCGAGGTCGCGTTCGCTGCCGGAGTTGTACGAGTTGTGGATGGCCAACAGGTCGACGGGGTAGCCGTTGAACTCAGCTCCGCTCTGGTGCAGGGCGCTGCCGTTCCAGCTCTTGACCAGGTCGGCGGCCTCGACATGGCCGGGCGTGGTGAACGCGTTGTTCTCGGCGTAGATCCGTGACTCAGTGGATACGCCCCACGAGTAGCGGTAGTCGGCGCCCTCGGGGACCTCGTAGGCGTTGTTGTAGACGTGGACCTGGCCGAAGCGGACCCGGGGAGCGCGCTGGGCGACGCCTTTGAAGCTGTTGTGGTGGAGGGTGACGCGCAGCTTGCCGCGGTCTGTGGTGACGTTGTCGCCGTTGCCGATGAGCATGGCCTTGTCGTGGTCGGCGAACCGGCTCCAGGAGACGGTCACCAGGTCCGAGCCGTTGGTGATGTCCAGCAGCCCGTCGTGGCGCAGGTAGTTGCGGCCGAAGTAGGTGGGCTCGGCGGCGTCGGGGTGTCCCTTGTCGCTGATGGTCACATGGTCGACCCACACGTGGTTCGCGCCGCGCAGCCAGATGTTGTCGTACGCGGTCTTCCAGTCTCCAAGGCCGCCGGTGTTGGGCTGCCAGACGGGGAAGCAGTCGTAGGCGTCGCGCAGTTCGAGGTTGCGGGCGATGACGTTGGAGGCGTCCTTGACCTGGAGGCTCGCGCCCTTGAGGACGGCGTCCCGGCCGATGCCCACGAGGGTGGTGTTGGAGCCGACGGCCAGCTCGACCCGCTCGGCCTGGCGCGCGGCGGAGGCGGCGCGGGCCTCCTCCTGCGGGCCGGAGGGCTTCTGGCCGCCCCAGGTGCGGGGGTCGTAGGCGGTCAGGTACTTCTCGGTGGTGTAGCCGTCGGTGGCGTAGTCCGCGCAGCTCAGCGGACGTCCCTGGGCATCGGTGTTGGCGTCGATGGTCCCCCGGACGTAGATGATCTTCGGTACGGGGCTGCCGCCGTCCAGCGCGGCGGCCAGCTGCGCCCGGGTCCGTACGGTGAACACCTGCGCGTCGTCGGCCGCGGCCCCGCCGGTGGTCCCGGCGCCCTCCGCCGCCCATCCGTCGTCCGCCCCGAGCACATCGCGCCCGAGGTCACGGCCGGGGGCGGGGGCGTAGTCACGGCTGAACGCCGGCGGCTCTGCCTGCGCCCCGGCGGGCAGGGTCAGCCCGACGAGCGCGACCGCCGCCAGGGCCGTCGTGCCGAGCCGGGTCCACCCCGTGCGCTTCGCGCGCGATATCGCTGGAACCCCCCGTCCCTGGGGGTGCGCCATGCGCATCTTCGGACCTCCTTGTCCGCGAGAGTTGTGCTCCGGTCAGCCGCCGCCCGGCCGGGCGGCGGCCTTACGGCCTAGCCCTTGACCGCACCCGCGCTGAAGCCGGTGATCAGCCACTTCTGGATGAAGGCGAACACGATGACGACGGGCACGGCGGCGATCACTCCGCCCGCCGCCAGGGCGCCCAGGTCGACGCTGTCCGCCCCGATCAGCGTGTTGAGGCCGACCGGGATGGTCTGCTTGTCCTGGGAGCTGAGGAACATCAGGGCGAACAGGAAGTGGTTCCAGCTGTGCACGAAGGCGAAGGAGCCCACCGCGATCAGGCCGGGCCGCAGCAGCGGCAGTACGACCGCGCAGAAGGCGCGGAAGCGTCCGCAGCCGTCCACCCAGGCCTGTTCTTCCAGGGACACCGGCACGTTCTTGATGAAGCCGCTGATCAGGATCATGGACAGCGGCAGCTGGAAGACGGTCTCCGCGATGACCACGCTCCCCAGCGAGTTGATCATCTGCAGGTTCTTGAAGATCTCGAAGAGCGGGACCAGCATCAGCGCGCCGGGGATGAACTGCGAGGCCAGCAGCGCCAGCATGAACCCTTTTTTGATCTTGAAGTCGAAGCGCGCCAGGGCATAGCCGCCGGCCAGGGCGACCGCCGTGGTCATCACCAGCGAGGAGACTCCGACGATCATGCTGTTCTGGAAGAAGATCCCGAAGCTTCGCTCGTTCCAGACCTTGGCGAAGTGCTCACCGGTCATCGGCCAGGGCACCAGCGAGGTGGAGCCGGCCGGGCGCAGCGCGAACAGCAGCATCCAGTAGAACGGGATCAGGGTGAACAGCAGATAGAGGGCCAGCGGCAGATAGATCTGCCAGCGCGGCACGCCCTGATCGATTCCGCGCCCGCGCTTCTTGCCCTTGTCCGCGTCCGGAGCGGTGGCGGGGGCGGGGGCGAGGCCCTTCTCCGCGAGTGCGGTGGTCACTTGTTGTCGCCTCCGAACTTGCTCAGGCGCAGATAGAGGATCGAGCAGAAGAGAAGGATCACGAAGGCGACGGTGGTCAGCGCGGAGGCGTAGCCGAAGTCGTGTCCGTCGATGCCGGTGTTGGCGACATACAGCGGGAGGGTGGTGGTCTGCCCGGCCGGGCCGCCGCCGGTGAGGGTGTAGAGGAGGTCGACGTTGTTGAACTCCCACACCCCGCGCAGCAGCGTGGAGAGGATGATCGCGTCCTTCAGATGCGGCAGGGTGATGTGGAAGAACTGCCGCATCCGGCCCGCGCCGTCGACCGAGGCCGCCTCGTACAGATCCTTCGGGATGGACTGCAGATCGGCCAGGATGAGGATGGCGAAGAACGGGACGCCGCGCCAGAGTTCGGCGAGCACGGCCGCCCAGAAGACGGTGCCGGTGTCGGAGAGCACCGAGGTGCCGTAGCTGCCGATCCCCGCGTCCGCCAGATAGCGGCTGATGCCGGTGGACGGGTTGTAGAGCAGCATCCAGATGGTGGTGGTCAGCACCCCGGACACGGCCCAGGGCGAGAAGACCAGGGCGCGGGCGATGCCGCGGCCGATGAAGGTCTGGTTGATCAGCAGGGCGAGCGCGAGTCCGAGGACCAGCTGGAGCAGCACCTCGGTGACGACCCATTTGCCGCTGAAGGCGAGGGTGTCCCAGAACTGCGGATCGTCCGTGAAGATCTTGGTGAAGTTGTCCAGCCCCGCGTAGCCGTTCCGCCAGGGCTTGGTGACGTTGTAGTTCTGCAGGCTGTAGTACAGGACGCTGAGCATCGGATAGGCGATGAAGCCCAGCATCAGCAGCCCTGCGGGGGCGATCAGCAGATACGGGAGGCGGCGGGCGGAGCCTTTGCCTTTGGTACCGCTCATACGGCTGGTACGGCTGGTACGGCGCCGGGTGACCCGGGGTGGTTTCGCCACGGCGTCGGCCATGACTGCTTCTCCGTTCTCAGGGGTGCACGGTGCACGGTCGGGCGGGTGAAGCGCTTACCGAATGTTGTTCGGTATGTCGTGCAAAAAAATTGCTGCTCGGAGGGGAGTTCAGCCCGCGTACGGCTCGGGGTCCACACCGGGGGCGGCAAGGAAGCGGAAGTCGCAGCCGGTGTCGGCCTGGGTCATCTGTTCCTGGTAGAGCGCGCCGTAGCCGCGGGCGTAGCGGGGCGGGGGCGGTGTCCAGGCCGCCCGGCGCCGCTCCAGCTCGGCGTCGTCGACCTCCAGGCGCAGCGTGCGCGCCTCGACATCGAGGGTGATCAGATCGCCCGTGTGGACGAGGGCGAGCGGCCCGCCGACGTACGACTCGGGCGCGATATGCAGCACACAAGCCCCGTAGCTGGTCCCGCTCATCCGCGCGTCGGAGATGCGGACCATGTCCCGCACCCCCTTCTTGAGGAGGTGGTCGGGGATCGGCAGCATGCCGTACTCGGGCATGCCGGGGCCACCGAGCGGACCGGCGTTGCGCAGCACCAGCACGCTGTCCTCGGTGATGCCGAGGGCGGGGTCGTTGATGGTCGCCTGCATGGTCTTGTAGTCGTCGAAGACGACGGCCGGGCCGGTGTGTTCGAGCAGCCGCTGCTCGCAGGCGATGTGCTTGATGACCGCGCCGTCGGGGCAGAGATTGCCGCGCAGCACCGCCACTCCCCCCTCGCTCGCCCGTGGGTTGTCGAGCGGGCGGATGACCTCGGGGTTGTGGACCAGGGCGCCGTCGAGCTGTTCGCGCAAGGTGGTGTGGGCGACGGTGGGGCGGTCCAGGTGCAGGACGTCCTTCAACTGGGCCAGTTCGGCGAGGAAGCCGGGCAGGCCGCCCGCGAAGTAGAAGTCCTCCATCAGATAGCGGCCGCCCGGGCGGAGGTCGGCCAGCACCGGGACGGTACGGGCGATCCGGTCGAAGTCGTCGAGGGTGAGCCGCACCCCGGACCGCCCGGCCATGGCGATCAGATGGATCACGGCGTTGGTCGAGCCGCCGAGCGCGAGGACGGTGGCGACCGCGTCCTCGTATGCCTCACGGGTGAGGATCTTGGACAGCTTGAGGTCCTGCCGGACCAACTCGACAATGCGCAGCCCCGAGTCCGCGGCCATCCGCTCGTGTCCGGAGTCGACGGCCGGGATGGAGGAGGCGCCGGGGACGGTGACGCCCAGCGCCTCGGCAGCGGCCGTCAGCGTCGAGGCGGTGCCCATGGTCATGCAG
>NZ_MUNE01000360.1:11504-11928 GCF_002154605.1 Streptomyces milbemycinicus
TCGGCGGTGGCCGCCCCCATCAGCAGCGCGGGGGTGCTCTTGTCGCAACCGCCCATGAGGACCGCGCCGTCCACCGGGTAGGAGCGCAGCAGCTCCTCGGTCTCCATGGCGAGCAGATTGCGGTAGAGCATGGGCGTCGGCTTCTGGAAGGTCTCCGAGAGCGTCGACACCGGGAATTCCAGCGGGAATCCGCCGGCCTGCCACACCCCGCGCTTGACCGCCTGCGCGCGGTCCCGCAGATGGACGTGGCACGGGTTGATATCGCTCCAGGTGTTGAGAATCGCGATGACCGGCTTGCCCAGGTGCTCCTGGGGGAGGTAACCGAGCTGGCGGGTGCGGGCCCGGTGGCTGAAGGAGCGCAGGCCGTCGGTGCCGTACCACTGATGGCTGCGCAGCTCTTCGGGGGTTCTCCGGGGGGTGGCGG
>NZ_MUNE01000361.1 GCF_002154605.1 Streptomyces milbemycinicus
GTACGCGGGGGGAGTCGGCAGCCCCCGCCCCACCCAGCGGCCCGGGCCTGCCGACTCCACCCGCGTACCGTCGGCGACACCGATCTCGCCGCGGGATGTGCCGTCGAGGCAGCGGACCGGCGCCGTCGACGAACCCGAGAAGAGATCTCAGTGATCCACGGTGTGGGGGCGCACCACCGGCGTCAGCCCGCACACCTACCGCCGCACCTTCAGCTGATATGCGGGAAACTGCCGGTATGGACATCACGATCAGGCGGGCGCGGGACGAGGAGCTGGACGGGGTCGGCAAGCTCACCGCGCAGGCGTACCTCGGCGACGGGCTGCTGGAGTTCGGCGAGAGCGACGGGTATCTGGCCCAGCTGCGCGACGCGCGGCGGCGGGCCGAGCTGGCGGAGCTGCTGGTCGCGGCCGACGCGGCGAGTGATGAGGTTCTGGGCACGGTGGCCTTCGCGGTGTACGGCGGGGCTTATGTGGACCTGGCACGGCCGGGCGAGGGGGAGTTCCGGATGCTGGCCGTACGGCCCGAGGCTCGGCGGCGCGGGGCGGCGGAGGCGCTGGTGCGGGCGTGTCTGGACCGGGCGCGGGAGCTGGGTCTGGAGCGGATCGTGATCTCCAGCCAGCAGAAGATGGCCGCCGCGCACCGGCTGTACGGGCGGCTGGGTTTCGTACGGGCCCCGGAGCGGGACTGGGAGCCGATACCGGGGATCACACTGTGGGCGTTCACCGTGGAGGTGTGAGGGCGAGGCGGGACGCGGCTCCCGACCAGTCACGCTGGTTCGCCGGAGAGCAGCCACCGCCAGCGCCGGCGCTCCGTGACGAGGGTGATGACGGCCATCAGGGTGACCGGGCCCGCCGCCCACGCGGGCCAGGCCAGCCACGAGGAAGCCACGGCCGCGGCGAGTTGGAGAAGCACCAGAAGGATCGTGACCCAGCCCGGTACCGCGATGATCACCTTCGCCTTGTCACCCGGGGTGGAGAAGCACGTGGGAAGGCCGATCAGAAGCACCACGGACAGGGCGGCAAGCAGCCACGAGTGGCCGGACAGCGCCCAGGGAGTCGCCACCCAGGCGACGAGTTCCACCGCGAAGCGCAGAACGGACGCGGTGCGATCGTCGGGTCGCGTCGAAATCGTATCCCCAGCGGCGTCGCTCACCTGCGGACGATCTCACGGCCTGCGCGCAACGGCCAAGAGCTGCTCACACAGCGGGACCGAACCCAGATCTTCCCGGATCTTCTAGTTGTTCTCGCACTTCTTGGTGTCCTTGTTGATGTCGATGATCTCGTTGATGTGCCCGAATTTGTACTTTCCTTGGGTCATTCCCTGGAAAGTGACGCACTTGTACATGGGCGTCGACCCGTCGTTGTAAAACACGAAGGCAGCGGTGATGCGCGTGCCACCCAGGCAGTGGTTGTTGTAGTACACCGTGGTGGTCGTCCAGCCGGTCTTCCACGAGAAGTTGACCCGCGCATTGGACTCATTGCACTTGATGCTGTCCTTCCCCGACTTCGGCGGGGCGGCCTGTGCCGCCGATGCGGTCGGGGCGGGCGCCGCGATTGCCGGTGCGGACATCAGGCCGAAGGTGAGGCCGGCGGCGGCGAGGGTGGCTCCGGCGGACATGAGAGTGCGCATCAATTCCCCCAAGGGTGGTCGCGCATCACTACACGAGTGATCGTTCCAGGGCGGTCGCGATCACTAAAGGCTCCCGGCCCGGTGGGCGTCAACCCCCGGTCCTGCCAAGGCATGTTGGTGTCACCGGGCAAAGGACCGGTCCTCTGCGATGGATCGCAGAGGACCGGGATTTCCCGCCATCAGCTGCCGCACGACGTGCGGGTACTGCCGGGACCTACTTCGTGTCTCCGGTCGGTACGGGGACGCCGTGATACGTCCACTGCCCGAGGTTGTACCAGCGGCCGTCCGTGCCGTCTATCCGGCTGAAGACCTTGTTCGGAAGGTCTCTTTCGATCAGGATTCCGCCAGGGCGTCCGTCCGGGTAGAAGCCAACGGCCTCCAGTTTGATGGTTTTGGGCACAGTGCGGGCGCCTTCGTAGATCGGCGTCACCTGGTAGCGCACCACCTGCTTGTCGTCGACGATGGCGTCCCTCACCTGGGTCTCCAGGGTTTTCATGTCGTTGTTGAACCCCTCGTCGTCCCTGACCGGGGCGTTGGCGGGCCGGGAGCAGGTCACCAGGTTCGCGAGGTCCTCTCCGTCGCCGCTGAGCTGATTGCCCAGCAGATGGCAGTTGTTGACCCGCGCGCTGGGTGTGAGCCCCAGATGGGCAGTCGTTTTGACGGCCCAGTAGTACCCGGGCGGCCTGATCTCCTTCGTGACGTCTGACCCTTTATTGGCCGCCAGGTAGGCGGCGTCGAGGCAGATGTCCACGCCGGTGGCACGGTTTCCGTGGGCGGTGTCACGAGGCTTGGGAGGCACCCGTTCGACGCTGCCTTTCCGGCAGTCTTCCCGGCGTGGCGGGTCTTCCTTGCGGTTGTCGGCCAGGTCTTTGGTGTTCTTGTCCAGGAGTGCGCGGGCCTGGAGCAGGACGGTCTGGGCCCTTTCGGCCCGGCTGCGGTACTCGGGCAGCTTCTTGCCGATGTCCTTCACCGCTTCGACGAGCTTGTGGGCCTTCCAGAAGGCTGTGATCACGCTGCTGAAGTTGGCGGCGGTGCTCAGGCAGCTCACGACGTCGCCGTCGGTGAAACACTTCTCGATGTCCTTGACGCCCAGGACGTCGAGGAGGATTTCTCCGCCGTTCTGCTTGAGCCAGCCGACCAGGTCCATGTCGACCAGCAGCTTGGCCTCGCGGTACTCCCGCACGAAGTCCTCGCCGCGTTCCCGCCGCAGAACGTCTTCCTCCCGCAGTTCTTGCAGGGCGTGGGCCGGGCTGCCCTGGTAGCGCCAGGTCTCGTCGTCGTGCTCGAAGACGGCGTTGTGGTCGGTGGACAGACCGTAGAGGTGGTCGTCGCTGACGACGAAGGTGGTGCCGGGGCTGCCGACGTGCTTCCACGGCTTGTCCTTGCCGTCGTACCGGAAGACGTGGCCGTCGGTGGGACTGGTGGCGAACAGGCCCGCGCCGCCGGCGTACAGGCTCTGCGCCGGGCCGCCGATCTTCTTCCAGCTGGTGCCCTTGCCCGTCCACTCGAAGACGGCGGAGTGGTCGGCGGCCAGGCCATAGAAGTGATCGTCGCTGACGGCGAAGTCCGCCCCGGCGTCGCCGATCTGGCTCCAGCGGTCGGGTTTGCCGTCGTAACGGTAGACCTTGCCGGTGTCGAGGCGGGTGGCGAACAGACCCGCGCTCCCGGCGTACAGGCTCTGCGCCGGGCCACCGATCTTCTTCCAGTCGGTGCCCTTGCCCGTCCACTCGAAGACGGCGGAGTGGTCGGCGGCCAGGCGGTAGACATGTTCACCGGTGACTTCGACGTCGGCGGATGCCTCACCGATCTCGGTCCACACATCCGGCTTGTCACCGTACTTATAGACCTTGGCGGTCTCGGGGTTGAGGGTGAAGACACCCGCCCGGCCCGCATGGACGGTCTCGGCGGGGCCGCCGATCCTGGTCCAGGTGGTGCCGTCCTCCTGTTTCCACACACTGTCGTGATCAGGGGCCAGGACGTACAGATCGCCGTCGGCCGTCACCGACATCTCGTTCTTGGCGACCTCGGGGGCGCTGTCCGCGCCCTGGGCGTTCGCGTCCGTCGGCGGGACTTCCTCCTCTGCCGACGCGGATTCCTCCGGCGTCGGGGGCCCGGTGGGATCCGGGGCCGGTGGCGCGGTGGAATCCGCGGGCGTCGGCTGGGTGGGGGGCGGCTCGGCCGCGGCCTTCACCGGGGCGCCCAGCGCGGTCCAGCCGGTGCCGTCGCCGCTCCATCGGTTGACGCCGCTGCCGTCGGGGACCAGGCCGTAGACGGCGCGGTCGCCGACGGCGAATGCGGCGCCCGGCCCGCCGACCTCCGTCCACGCCTCCGGCGTGCCGTCGTAGCGGAACAGCTTCCCGGAGTCCGGGTTCGTGGCGAAGAGACCGGCACCACCCACGTAGATGGCCTTGGCGGCGCCGCCGATCCTGGTCCACGTGCGGTTGTCCGCAGACCATTCATTCACAGCGGTGCCGTCGGGGGTGATGCCATAGACGCGGTCCGCCCCGACCGCGAACGCGGCACCCGGCCCGCCGACCTCCGTCCACTGGTTTGGGGTGCCGTCGTACCGGAACAGCTTCCCCGTGTCGGGGTTGGTGGCGAAGAGACCAGCACCGCCCACGTAGATGCTTGTGGCGCGATCGCCGATCTTGGTCCACGTGCGGTTGTCCGGAGACCATTCGTTCACGGCGGTGCCGTCGGGGGTGATGCCATAGACGCGGTCCGCCCCGACCGCGAACGCGGCACCCGGCCCGCCGACCTCCGTCCACGCCTCCGGCGTGCCGTCGTAGCGGAACAGCTTCCCGGAGTCCGGGTTCGTGGCGAAGAGACCGGCACCGCCCACATAGATGTCCTTGGCCGAGCCGCCGATGCGGTTCCAGGCTGCGGCGTCACCCTGTCGTTCGTAGACCGCGGAGTGGTCGGCGGCCAGAGCGTAGACGCGGTCCGCGTCCGCCACGACCGAGGTCAGGGGCACGGGTTGGGGCGGTTCGTCGGCGCGGGCGGGCGCCGCGGTGAGCAGGCTCGCGGCGACGGCCCCTGCCAGTAAGGCGCCGATGCGCCGCAGCACGGTCGGCCGCTCGCGGCCCCGGTGGGGGAGAAGGGACATGTGACCTCCAGAGAGGAGAAGAGGAGAGGCGAAGAGAGTGGGAGTCAGCTTGCGGCGGGGGCGCCGATGCGGGCCCAGGCCGTGCCGTGGCCGGTCCACTGGTAGACCGCGGTGTGGTCCGGGGAGAGGCCGTAGAGGCGGTTGCCCACGACGGCGAAGGTGGTTCCGGGGCCGCCGACCTTCGTCCAGGTGTGGGGGCGGTTCTCGTACGCGTAGATCCGGCCGGTGTCGGGGTTGGTGGCGAAGAG
>NZ_MUNE01000362.1 GCF_002154605.1 Streptomyces milbemycinicus
AGCTGCTCCACCCCGCGCCGTGGTAACGTAGAGACACAACGGCGCGGGGTGGAGCAGCTCGGTAGCTCGCTGGGCTCATAACCCAGAGGTCGCAGGTTCAAATCCTGTCCCCGCTACTGACAGACAAGGCCCGGATCCGCAAGGATCCGGGCCTTGTCGTGTGTCCGCCGGGATGTCCACCCAAAGAATCGCGATACAAGCGTTTGGGTTGTCTCTCTGTGGGCATGTCGACAAAACGCTGAAGTGACCTCACCGGCTGCGGTATACCAAGGTGTACCCGGGTTGCAGGTGATGACACGATGGAATTTATGGGGGACAGGGTCAGTCTGTTGGAGACAGGGCGTTTTGTGCATACGCACGACGGTGTCGAGGACGAAGAGGAGACCCGGCACCGCCGGGCCGCCGAGTCCGGCGACATCGCGTCGATGAGCGCCCTGGGCTCACTGCTGCTGCGCCGCGGCGACCTCGACGGCGCCGAGCCGCATCTACGCGCGGCCACCGCGGCGGGCGACCGCGCCGCGGCCAACAACCTCGGCGTCCTCCTCCACCAGCGCGGCTACGCCGACGAGGCGGCCGGCTGGTGGCGCATCGCCGCCGTCGCCGGATCCGCCGCCGCGGCCCACGCCCTCGGCCGCCACCACCGCGAGCGCGGGGACGAGCCCGCCGCCGAGTACTGGCTGCGCCAGTCCGCCGAGTCCGGGCACGCCCTGGGTGCGTACGCGCTCGCCGACCTGCTCGAGCACCGCAGCGACATCGGCGCCGAGCGCTGGTTCCGGTCCGCCGCCGATCGCGGCCACCGCGAGGCCTCGTACCGGCTCGCCCGCATCCTCGACAAGCGCGAGGACGAGGCAGCCAGAGGGCGCGCCGGTCCGGACGCCGAGTCGGAGGCCGAGAAGTGGTACCGGCAGGCCGCCGCGCGCGGCCACCGCCGGGCCGCCCTCCACCTCGGCACGCTGCTGGAGAAGCGCGGCGAGATCAAAGAGGCCGGCCGCTGGTACCTGACGGCCGCCAAGGACGGCGAGGCCCGCGCCGCCTGCGCGCTCGGCTTCCTGCTGCGTGACGCGGGCGACACCGACAGCGCCGCCGTCTGGTGGCACCGCGCCGCCCAGGACGGCGACGGCAACGCGGCCAACGCGCTGGGCGCCCTGCACGCCGACCGCGGCGAGACCCAGACCGCCGAGCGCTGGTACCGCACCGCCCTGGACGCCGGGGACATCAACGGCGCGTACAACCTGGGACTGCTCTGCGCCGAGCAGGGCCGCACCGCGCAGGCCGAGCAGTGGTACCGCCGCGCCGCCTACGCCGGGCACCGCGAGGCCGCCAACGCCGTGGCCGTCATGCTGCTGCAGCGCGGTGACGCGGCCGGCGCCGAGCCGTGGTTCTCCAAGGCCGCCGAGGCGGGCAGCGTGGACGCCGCGTTCAACCTGGGCATTCTGCACGCCGGGCGGGGCGAGGAACGGGCCGCCCATCAGTGGTACGAGCGGGCCGCCGCCGCCGGGCACACCGAGGCCGCGCTCCAGGTCGGCATCGTCCTGCTGCGCGAGGGCGACGGCCGTGAGGCCGAGCGCCATCTGCGCTGCGCCGCCGGGGGCGGCAGCGCGGAGGCCGCCTTCCGGCTGGGCGCGCTGCTGGACCGGCCGTCCGCCGACGGGGGCGCCCCGCGCGGGTCCCTGGGGCGCGCCGAGCGCGCCGAGATGGAACCGGCTATGCCCGAGTACGAGGAGTGGTACGAGCGCGCCGCCCGCCAGGGCCACCGGCGCGCCCAGGTGCGCATGGGCATGCTCGCGGCCGCCCGGGGCGATGTGGTGGAGGCCGCCCGCTGGTACCGCGAGGCCGCCGAGGCGGGCAGCAGCAACGGCGCCTTCAACCTGGGTCTGCTGCTCGCCCGCGAGGGCAGCGAGCCGGAAGCCGCCCTGTGGTGGACCCGCGCCGCCGAGGCCGGCCACGGACGCGCCGCGCTGCGCCTGGCCCTGCTCTCGGCCCGCCGTGGCGCCCTGTCCGAGGGCCAGCGCTGGTGCGCCCGCGCGGTCGAGCTGGGCCCGGCGGAGGTGGCCGAGCGGGCGGCCCGGCTGCGGGACGCCCTGCAGCAGGAGCTCACGGCGTAGCTCCGGCGCGTAGGCCTTGGTGGTGTCGCCCTCCCTGCCCCCTTCTCCTCGCGATTTGCTCCGGCCGTCGTCCTGTGGTTACTATTTCGGCACATCGACGCGGGGTGGAGCAGCTCGGTAGCTCGCTGGGCTCATAACCCAGAGGTCGCAGGTTCAAATCCTGTCCCCGCTACCAAGGCGAAGGGCCCGGATCCACAAGGATCCGGGCCCTTCGTGTTGCGCCCGTACGCCCGGGGCGGGGCGGCCGCCCGAGGGCTCAGGCGGCCGCGCAGTCGGGGCAGAGTCCGCGATAGGTGACCTCGACCTCCGAGACCGCGAAGCCGAAGCGCTCCTCAGCCGGGAGGTCGGCCAGCGGGTTGCCGGAGGGGTGGACATCGCGGATGGTGCCGCACCGCCCGCAGATCAGGTGCTGATGCGCGTGGTGGGCGTTCGGGTCGTAGCGCTTGGCCCGGCCGTCCGTGCTGACCTCGGTCACCTCGCCGAGCGAGACCAGCTCCCCGAGGGTGTTGTACACGGTCGCGCGTGAGATCTCCGGGAGACGGGCGGCCGCGAGGGCGTGTACCTCATCGGCGGTGTAGTGCACATGCTCCCCGTCGAGGACCTCGGCGACGACACGTCGCTGGGCCGTCAGTCGCCAGCCGCGTCCCCGGAGCCGTTCCAGCAGGTCACTCATGCCATTCACCTATCAGTCAGATAAGGCAAGGGTAGCAGCGGACCGGTCCATGACCAGATCTCGTATCACTCTCCAGTGGTTCTTGATTTAGACATCGTCCAAAGTGAAAGAGGCCGGATGCCGAAGGGCTCCGGCCTCTTCACGCGCCCCGTTACCGGGCTCTCACCCCGCCAGCGCGGGCGCCGGCTGCCGCGCGCCGGTCCAGCAGCGGATGATGTCGCGTACCGACACCACGCCCACCGGATCGCCCGCCTCCAGGACGATCAGATGGCGGAAGCCGCCGTGGGACATCGCGCGCGCCGCTTCGTCGAGCGTCCACTGAGGGGCGGCGAAGACGACGTCGGAGGTGGTGTGGGCATGGGCTCGTTCACGGTCCGGGTCCTGGCCCGCGCCCAGTGAGTTGAGGACATCGCGCTCGGTCAGGATGCCGAGCCCGCTGGTATCGGGGTCCAGCACGATCGCCGAGCCGACGCGTCGCGCGGACATCAGCCGGGCGGCCTGGCGCAGGGTGTGGGCGGGGCCGATGGTGAGGATCACTGAACTCATGGCGTCGCGGACGAGCATGGGTGGGGACATGGTCGTGCCACCTCCTTGGCGAATCCTTACTGCGGGGGCCGCGCGCACTGCGGAACCGCGTGCGCCGCGGGAACTGCGTGCAACGCGGAACTGCGTGCGATGCGGGGCTGCGTGCGCTGCGAACACCGCGGCGCTGCGCGGCGCCGCGCGACAGTGCGCGTCTGCACAAGTTCACAAGCGCGCGGATTCACATGTTCACATGGGGGCGTAGACGTCTACAAGGGGCGTGCGGAAGCCGATCTACCGCCTGACGCGCCCCCGTACCCCCTGATGCACAAGCCGGTCCGGGGCCCGCACGGGCCCTAGTCGCCCAGGTAGCTCAGCAGTTCGCCGTGCAGCAGCCCGTTCGACGCCGCCGCGTTTCCGCTGAGCGGCCCCGGCGCCCCGTCGAGCCCGGTGAAGCTGCCGCCCGCCTCCTGGACGATGATCGCGTTCGCCGCCATGTCCCACAGCGACAGCTCGGGCTCGGCGCAGATGTCCACCGACCCCTCGGCGACCATCATGTACGGCCAGAAGTCGCCGTAGCCGCGCGTCCGCCAGCAGGCCCGGGTCAGATCGAGGAAACGGTTCAGCCTGCCGCGCTCCTCCCAGCCGCCGAGCGAGGCGTACGCGAACGACGCGTCCTCCAGCCGCGCCACCTGCGACGCCGCCAGCCGGCTCGCGGACGACAGGCTCCGGCCGGTGTACGCCCCCAGCCCCTCGGCCGCCCACCAGCGGCGGCCGAGCGCCGGTGCCGACACCACCCCGACGACCGGCCGGTCGCCGCCCTCGCCGCGCTCCATGAGCGCGATCAGCGTGGCCCAGACCGGCACCCCGCGCACATAGTTCTTGGTGCCGTCGATCGGGTCCACGATCCAGCGGCGCGGACCGCTGCCCTCGCTGCCGAACTCCTCGCCCAGGACCGCGTCCCGCGGCCGGGCCCGCTGGAGCGAGGTGCGGATCAGCTCCTCGGCCGCCTTGTCGGCCTCGCTGACCGGCGTCATATCGGGTTTCGTCTCGACCTTGAGGTCGAGCGCCTTGAATCGCTCCATGGTGGTGGCATCGGCGGCATCGGCGAGTACATGGGCGAGACGCAGGTCATCGTGGTAGTCGGGCATGGCCGAACAGTATCGACACGGAATCGGCCGATCCACACGACCACGGCCGGACGGGGGCGCCGGGGGCGTACGCCGTGGCTATTGACACCACCTGGCGGTGCGTCAATTCTGTCCGCACGTGCCGCTGAAGAGGGACACATGGCCTGGGAGGCGACGATGCCCGCAGCACGTGAATCCTTACTCGACGCGGCCTTCACCGCGCTCGCCGACCGCCCGTGGGCGGTGGTCCGCATGGTCGATGTGGCCGTGGCGGCCGGGGTCTCGCGGCAGACGCTCTACAACGAGTTCGGCAGCAAGGACGGCCTCGCGCGCGCTCTGGTGCGCCGTGAGGCCGAGGCATACCTGATCGGCGTGGAGCGGGCGCTGTCCGGAGCGACCGGCGCCGCCGGCCCGAACGAGCGGCTGGCGGCCGCAGCGGGCTGGACCGTACGGGCGGCGGCCGCGAATCCCCTGGTGCGGGCGGTGCTCACCGGCTGCTGGAGCGAACGGCTGCCCTCGCCCGTACGCCCGGGAACCCCTTCGCCGCGCCGCCCTGGCATCCCGGACCCGCTGCCCTCGCCCGTCGATCTCCTGGCGCAGATCAGGGACCGCGCGGTGCGCCTGCTGGCGGGGGTCTGGCCGCAGGGTGGGGCGGCGGAACTGGCTCAGGCCTGCGAGACGGCCGTGCGCCTGGCGCTGTCGTACGTGGTCGCGCCCGTGTCGGAGGAGGAGGTGGAGAGCCTGGTGCGCGGGGCGTTGGCCTAGTGCGCCGAGCCGGAGAGCTGGAGCCCGATCACGCCGACGATCACCAGCGAGATGGAGATGAGCTTGAGCGTGGAGACCAGGTCGCCGAGGAAGACCATGCCGTAGATCGCGGTCCCGGCCGCCCCGATGCCCGTCCACACCGCGTACGCCGGGCCCACGTCCAGCTTCTTCAGAGAGAGCGTCAGCAGGCCGAAGCTGCCCAGTGCGAAGGCGCAGAAGGCGATGGTGGGCCACATTCTGGTGAAACCGTGCGAGAGCTTGAGGCAGACGGCGAAGCCCGTTTCGAGTAGCCCGGCGACCACGACCAGCAGCCACGCCATACAAGTCCTCCCGTGCCGGTGTCGGCTGCTTCCGCCTCGCTTGTGTGATTATCCATTTACCGCACGTGGCGGGTGGCAAACGTCACCGTCGGCGGGCGGGTCGGTCGCGGGTCAGTCACCCTCTCGCCGCTCCCGCGTGGCCAGCAGCCGCCGCAGGGAGTAGAGCCGGGCCGGATCGGCGTGGCCGTCGGCGACCCACTGGTCCAGCGCGCAGTCCGGCTCGTCGTGGCTGCAGGCGCGCGGACAGCCCTCGGTGCCCGGCTCCAGGTCCGGGAAGGCGTGGATGACCCGCGTGGGGTCCACATGGTGCAGCCCGAAGGACCGTACGCCCGGGGTGTCGATCACCCAGCCGTCGCTGTCGGGCAGCGGCAGCGCGAGCGCGGAGGTGGTGGTGTGGCGGCCGCGGCCGGTGACCGCGTTGACCCGGCCGGTGGCCCGTTTGCGCTCCGGCACCAGGGCGTTGACCAGGGTCGTCTTTCCGACGCCCGAGTGTCCGACGAAGACCGTGACCTGGTCCGCGAGGCGTTCGCGCACCCGGTCGGCCGCGCCGCCGTCGGCCAGCTCCTCGCGGTTGGTGACGACATAGGGGACGCCGAGCGGCTCGTAGGTCTCCAGCATGGGGGCCGCCGGGGCGAGGTCGGACTTGGTCAGGACCAGCAGCGGGGACAGCCCGGCGTCGAAGGCGGCGACCAGACAGCGGTCGATCAGCCGCGGGCGCGGCTCGGGGTCGGCGAGCGCGGTGACGATGGCCAGTTGGTCGGCGTTGGCGACGACCACCCGCTCGAACGGGTCGTCGTCATCCGCGGTACGGCGCAGCACCGACGAGCGCTCCTCGACCCGTACGATCCGCGCGAGGGTGTCCTTGGCGCCCGACAGATCCCCGACGACCGCGACCCGGTCCCCGACCACCACGCCCTTGCGGCCCAGTTCGCGGGCCTTCATGGCGATGATCGTGCGGTCCTCGATCAGGACCGTCAGCCGGCCGCGGTCGACGGTCAGCACAAAGCCCTCGGCGGCGTCCTCGTGCTTGGGGCGGATGCTGGTGCGCGGGCGATTGCCCTTGCGGTTGGGGCGGACCCGGACGTCGTCCTCGTCGGTGTGCTTGCCGTAGCGACGCATGGCGGGGCGCCTCAGGCTCTCCGCGCGGGGGTCGTCGCCGCGTCGAGCATGCCGGTCCACAGCCCGGGGAAGTCGGGCAGGGTCTTGGCCGTGGTGGCCACGTTCTCGATCTGTACGCCCTCGACGACCAGGCCGATGACCGCGCCCGCGGTGGCCAGCCGGTGGTCCTCGTAGGTGTGGAAGACCCCGCCGTGCAGCGGGCGCGGGCGGATCCGCAGCCCGTCGGCGGTCTCGGTGACATCGCCGCCGAGCTCGTTGATCTCCTTGGCCAGGGCCGCGAGCCGGTCGGTCTCGTGCAGCCGCAGATGCGCGATGCCGCTCAGCGTGGACTCGGAGTCGGCCAGCGCCGCCACCGCCGCGATCACCGGGGTGAGCTCGCCCACCTCGTGCAGATCGGCGTCGATGCCGGTGATCCGGCCGGTGCCGGTGAAGGTCAGACCGGCGTCGGTGAGCTCGCAGGCCCCGCCCATGTTGGTGAAGATCCGGCGCAGCGAGTCGCCGGGCTGGGTGGTGCGCTCCGGCCAGTCCGGGATCGTCACCCGGCCGCCGGTGACCAGGGCGGCCGCCAGGAACGGCGCCGCGTTGGACAGGTCGGGCTCGACCACCAGGTCGCGGCCCAGCAGGGCGCTGGGCGACACCCGCCATACGTTCGGCTCGCCGCCCGCCTCCGGGGCGTCCACGGCCGCGCCCGCGGCCCGCAGCATGTCCACGGTCATCCGGATGTGCGGCAGCGAGGGCAGCGCGGCGCCGACATGGCGCACCTCGACGCCCTGGTTGAAGCGCGGCGCGGACAGCAGCAGCGCGCTGACGAACTGCGACGAGGACGAGGCGTCGATGCGCACCGGGCCGCCGTCCAGCGCCCCGCCGCCGTGCACGGTCATCGGCAGCGAGCCGCGGCCGTCGTCGTCGATCCGGGCGCCGAGCGCGCGCAGTGCGTCGATCACGCCGTGCAGCGGGCGCTCGTGCGAGCGCTTGTCGCCGTCGAACCGCACCGGGCCGTCGGCCAGCGCCGCGACCGGCGGCAGAAAGCGCATCACCGTGCCGGCGTTGCCGACGTCGACCGTGGCCGGGCCGTGCAGGCCCGCCGGGATGACCCGCCAGGCCTCGCCGCCGCCCTCGGAGCCCGGCGCGCCGTGGGAGCCGTGGGAGCCGGGGGAGTGGTCGGGCACCGTCTCCTCGATGCCCACGCCCAGGGTGCGCAGCGCCTCGGCCATCAGAAGGGTGTCGCGGGAGCGCAGCGGGCGGCGCAGCCAGCCCGGCTCGGCGGCGAGCGCGGCCAGGATCAGGCCGCGGTTGGTGACCGACTTGGATCCGGGCACGGTGACGGTCGCGTCGACCGCTCCGTCGGCGAGCGGAGCGGGCCAGAGGGCGGCGTGCGCGCCCGAGGGGGTCTCAATGCCGGTCATGGCTCTCACTTTAGTGGCTCGCCGAGAGTGAGATTCTTGATCAAAAACGGCGAAACCCAGTCGAAACACGCCGCTGATATGGACGGCTCACCGACGCTCACGGTCGGCTCACGGCCCGGAGGGGCCGCCGGTCACAGCCCCAGCAGCCAGCGGCCGCCACCGATCAGCGAGCTCAGCGAGACCACGTGGAAGAGCAGCAGCCAGATCGTGGCCGGGACGTTGGTCAGGCGCGCGAGCTGGTCGGGGTCGGAGTCGTGCGCCCCCGAGTAGCGGCGCTTGCGCTGCAGCTCGAACGGGGGGCGTACGCCGCCCAGGAGCAGAAACCACACCACGACGTACGCGAAGGCCGCCTGCACGTCCGGCTCGGTCAGCCAGGAGACGAGGAAGAAGGCGGCCCCGGAGACGACCACGGTCAGCACGCCGTACGCATTGCGGATCATGACCAGCATCAGCGCCAGCAGCGCCGTCGTCCCCCACAGCAGCGCGGTGATATGGCCCGCGGCCAGCAGCCACGCGCCCGCCAGCCCGAGCAGGGACGGCGCGGTGTAGCCGGCGGCCGCGGTGAGGATCATGCCGAGACCGGTGGGCTTGCCACGCGAGACGGTCAGCCCCGAGGTGTCCGAATGCAGGCGTATGCCCTCCAGCCGCCGGCCGCTGACCAGCGCCACCAGGCCGTGGCCGCCCTCATGGGCGATGGTGATGGCGTTACGGGCGATCCGCCAGGCGATCTGGGAGACGACCGCCGAGAGCGCGACCAGCCCGGTGGCGGCGACCAGCCAGGTGGTGGGGTCCGGCTGGGTGCCGACGACGCGGTCCCACAGATCGGCGGCGTTCGTGCTGTCCATGTGCGGGAGACTCCTCGCGTCCGTCTTCGGTGCTTCTGCTCTTCAGTACGTTGTTCAGGGCCGCTCGGTTTCGACGGCCCGGCGTCACCGGCCGTGGGCGTCGTGGCAGTGTGGCACCTATGTGCGGTCGATACGCAGCGAGCCGGAAGCCTGAGGACCTCGTCGGCATCTTCGGGGTGCAGCAGTGGGAGCCGGAGGAGACGCTGGCCCCGGACTGGAACGTCGCGCCCACCAAGGGCGTGTACGCGGTGCTCGAACGCCCCGTCAAGGACACCGACGACCCGAGCCCGGTCCGCCAGCTGAGGGCGCTCAAGTGGGGACTGGTGCCGTCCTGGGCCAAGTCACCCGACACCGGCGTGAAGATGATCAACGCACGGGCGGAGACGGTGCACGAGAAGCCCTCCTACCGCCGCCCCTTCGCCTCGCGCCGCTGTCTGCTGCCCGCCGACGGCTACTACGAGTGGGTCACCGGCTCGGGGGAGCGGCAGCTGGAGGAGCAAGGGAAGCGGAAGCGGCCGCGTAAGCAGCCCTATTTCGTGACCCCGGTGGACGGCTCGGTGATGGCCATGGCCGGGCTGTACGAGTTCTGGCGCGACCGGACGCTGCCGGACGACCACCCGCGGGCCTGGTGGGTGACCTGCACGGTCATCACGACCGAGGCGGAGAAGGAGCCGTTTCCCCTGCTGGGCAAGGGCGGGGACGAGGGCGGCGCGGGGCCGCGGTCGCTGGCCGACATCCATCCGCGGATGCCGCTGGTGCTCACCGAGGACCGCTGGGCGGCCTGGCTCGACCCCTCCCACACCGACCCCGACGAACTGCGCCCGCTGCTCGCCCCGCCGCCCGCGGGGCTGCTGCGCGCCTACCCGGTCGCCACGGCCGTCAGTGACGTACGTAACAACGGCCCGGAGCTGGTGACCGAGCTGGAGGCACCCGAGACGAGCACGCTCTTCTGAGGTTCTGATGGTTCAGAGTTTCTGAGCTTCTGAGCGGCCTTCCGGGCGCAGCCGCCCGGAGGCGGCAGGATGGGCATGTGAGCGCCGAGCAGACCGAGCAATCAGCCGAGAACAGCAGGACGACGGGGACCAGGGAGATCGTGCAGACCCCCGCCGGGGACGCCAGGATCACCTGGCACCGCGCCCCCCGAGCCCGCGCCGTGCTGGCCGTGAGCCACGGCGCCGGGGGCGGGATCGAGGCGCGGGACCTGCAGGCACTGGCCGCCGCGCTGCCGCCGCTGGGCGTCGGCGTCGCGCTGGTCGAGCAGCCGTGGCGGGTGGCGGGCAAGAAGGTCGCGCCCGCGCCGAAGACCCTGGACATCGGGTGGCGCGCGCTGTGGCCCGCGCTGCAGGAGCCCGGGCTGCCGGTCGTCGCGGGCGGCCGCAGCGCCGGGGCGCGGGTGGCCTGCCGTACGGCGCGCGAGCTGGGCGCGAGCGCCGTGCTGGCGCTGTCCTTCCCGCTGCACCCGCCGGGCAAGCCGGAGCGGTCCCGGGCCGAGGAACTGCTGGGCGCCGGTCTGCCGACGCTGGTGGTCCAGGGCGGCCGCGATCCGTTCGGCCGCCCCGAGGAGTTCCCCGAGCTGCCCGCCGGGACGGAGCTGGTCGGGATTCCGCACGGCGACCACGGCTTCGTCGTGCCCAAGAAGGCGGACATCGGCCAAGAGGAGGCGCTGGCGCGGATCACCGGCGCCGTGGCCGAGTGGCTGGTCCGCGTACCTCTCTGAGCTGCGCGGATGCGCCATATAGGGGTGGCGGGGACGTCCGGGAATGCGGCGGGGCCGCCTTCTGTTGTAGGGGGCGTATATGGTCCCCCAGCTACCGCTGGGAGGTGCCCCCCGATCAGGCACAGGTTTCAGGTGCACGCACCAGCAGAAGGAGTCCCCAGTATGGGTTCGCTCGCTTGCCCGGCTCGCCCGCGCGCCGCTGACCTGGACTGGTCGCAGCCGCAGACGGGGTGGACTGCCCGGAACGAAGCGGCGGGCGGACCGGATCGTCGTCTATTCTCCGATTCGAGCGGGTCCGCATTCGGCGGCCTCGCCACGAAGGCGGAGGAGGTGGGTCAGGTCACTGGCACCGACGCGGGGACCGACGGCGTGACCGAGGGCCGGCCGGTCGGGCAGCCGCAGGAGACGGACGTCGAGCGCAATGCGCGCTTCGAACGGGATGCCCTTACCTTCCTCGACCAGATGTACTCCGCCGCATTGCGTATGACGCGCAATCCGGCCGACGCCGAGGACCTGGTGCAGGAGACATACGCGAAGGCGTACGGGTCCTTCCACCAGTTCCGTGAGGGCACCAACCTCAAGGCGTGGCTGTACCGCATCCTGACCAACACCTTCATCAACTCGTACCGCAAGAAGCAGCGGGAGCCCCAGCGCAGCGCGGCCGAGGAGATCGAGGACTGGCAGCTGGCGCGCGCCGAGTCGCATATGTCGACCGGTCTGCGCTCCGCGGAGTCGCAGGCGCTCGACCACCTCCCCGACTCGGACGTCAAGGAAGCGCTCCAGGCCATTCCCGAGGAGTTCCGCATAGCGGTCTATCTCGCGGACGTCGAGGGGTTTGCCTACAAGGAGATCGCAGACATCATGGGGACACCCATCGGTACCGTGATGTCGCGGCTGCACCGTGGGCGCCGCCAGCTGCGCGGTCTGCTCGAGGACTACGCCCGTGGGCGCGGACTGGTCCCGGCCGGCGCGCCCGCCGCGGCGGACGAGTCGAACGATCGGAAAGGCGCGGACTCATGAGCTGCGGAGACCCGCACGAGACGGATTGCTCCGAGGTCCTCGACCACCTCTACGAGTTCCTCGATCGCGAGATGCCCGACGTCGACCGCGCCAAGCTCGAGGTGCACTTCCACGAGTGCTCCCCCTGCCTGGAGAAGTACGGCCTGGAGCAGGCCGTGAAGAAGCTGGTCAAGCGGTGCTGCGGCCATGACGACGTGCCCAGCGACCTGCGCTCGAAGGTCATGAACCGCATCGAGCTGATCCGCTCCGGCGAGGTCGCGCCGGAGCGGGAGGTCGTCGTGGAGACGAACGCGCCGACGCCCGCGCAGGACTAGGCCCTGTCCGGGCAGGACCAGCCGCCCGCGCAGGACCGGCGCCGCTCGCCGTAACCCGCCCGATCATCACCCGAAGGTGTGGAATCGGGCGGAGCATACGGACGAACCCCGCGTGCCCGGCTCTATCCTCCCCAATCTGACGGCCCCGACCGGGGCCGT
>NZ_MUNE01000363.1 GCF_002154605.1 Streptomyces milbemycinicus
GGACGACGGTGGGGGCGTAGAAGAAGCCCTTCTCGCCGACGCGGTGGCCGCCCGCCTCGACCTTGGCGTGTGCGGGCAGCCGCTCGATGAAGCCGCTGACCTGCGCGAGCTGGTTGGCGTTGTTGAGCGGGCCGTAGAGCACGTCCTGGTCGTCGGCGGCGCCGGTCCTGGTGTCGGCGGCGGCCTTGGCCAGGGCGGCCACGAACTCGTCGTGGATCGACTCGTGGACCAGTACGCGGGTGGCCGCCGTACAGTCCTGGCCGGCGTTGAAGAAGCCCGCGACCGCAATGTCCTCGACGGCCTTGGGGATGTCGGTGTCCTCGAAGACCACGACCGGCGCCTTGCCGCCGAGCTCCAGGTGGACCCGCTTGATGTCCTTCGACGCGCTCTCGGCGACCTGCATACCGGCCCGCACCGAGCCGGTGATGGAGGCCATGGCGGGCACGGAGTGCTCGACCATCAGCCGACCGGTCTCGCGGTCGCCGCAGATGACGTTGAAGACGCCCCCGGGGTGGCCGAGCTCGGTGAGCACCCCGCCGATGATCTCGGCGATCAGCACGGTGGAGGCGGGGGTGGTGTCGGAGGGCTTGAGGACGACGGTGTTGCCCGCCGCCAGCGCCGGGGCGAACTTCCACACGGCCATCATCATCGGGTAGTTCCACGGCGCGACCTGCGCGCACACCCCGACCGGCTCACGCCTGACGATCGAGGTCAGCCCGTCCATGTACTCACCGGCCGAGCGCCCCTCCAGCATCCGGGCCGCGCCCGCGAAGAAGCGGATCTGGTCGATCATGGGCGGGATCTCCTCGCTCGCGGTGAGGGCGAGCGGCTTGCCGGTGTTCTCGGACTCGACGGCCACCAGCTCCTCGGCCCGCGCCTCGAAGGCGTCAGCGATCTTGAGCAGCGCCTTCTGGCGCTCGCCCGGGACCAGATCGCGCCAGGCCGGGAAGGCGGCCGCGGCGGCGGCCATGGCGGCGTCCACATCCGCCGGGCCGGAGAGCGGCGCCGTGGCGTAGGCCTCGCCCGTGGCGGGGTTGACCACCTCCGTGGTCCGCCCGTCCACGGCGTCCCGGAACTCCCCGTCGATGTAGTTGCGCAAACGACGCAGTTCGGTGGTCACGTGCCACCCCTCCCTGTCAGGTGTCCGATGGGTGAGACACCCACAGTAGTCCGC
>NZ_MUNE01000364.1 GCF_002154605.1 Streptomyces milbemycinicus
TATCGGGGCGCGGCCCACTGGCTGGGCCCGGTACGCCCAGTGGGCCGCGCCCCGATAGAAGCCCCGCGGTGCACTGCCGGGTCCCAGCGCGAAGTAGGCGGCGTCGAACAGCGTGCCCAGGTGGCAGATCTCCAGCTCCGCGTCCGACAGCCGGCCACTGTCGACGAGGAACCGGCCGACGCCGCCGAGCGCGGCCCTCCGGTCAACCGCGTCCCGCCACGAGTCGACGGAGAGCCGCCCGCAGGCGGTGAGGAGCACATCGATACCGGGCGCCAAGGGGCTCTCGGCGTGTACGACCCGACCCTCGGTCAGATAGAGCGTGCCCGCGTCGCACAGCAGGGCGCCGCTGGCCCGCTCGGTGGCGAGTTCGGCGAGGCCGGGTGGGCGGTGGGCTCTGCCGGACCTCATACGAGCGCCAGCCGCCGGGCCAGATCGCGCAGCCGGATCCGGGCGAGCGCCAGGTTTCCCTCCCGGCGGTCGAGCCACAGATAGAGGAAGACACCGCTGTCGAAGGCCGTGTCGACGAAGCGCAGCAGGTGGTAGCAGGTGCGGGTGGTGACGATGACGTCCTCCACGGGGGAGTCCCCGGCCGCCCCGGCGCCCGTGTCCGCCTCCGCCACCTCGGCCGTGTCCGGGTCCGTGGCTGTGTTCGTGGCCGTGTTCTTGTCTTGTTTTTCGACGAACGCGGCGAACGCGGTCTGCTCGGCGGCCAAGCGGGCCAGTTCCGCGGTCTCCGCGGCGGTGGTCTCGGGGTCGTCGTCACGTGTTTCACCGACCATGCCGAGCGCGAGTCCGCTGGTCCACTCGATCACGGCCGCTCCGCGCGCACCGTTCACCGTCATGGCTTCGAGCAGACACTCGTCGATTCCGGGCATGCGGCTCCCCTCCAGCGTGGCCCGTGTCGCACCGGCGGCGTTTCGCCAGTGACGGCGAGGTTACGCACCGTTCAGCTCAGGGGAGGGAAATCCGGCAATGCTCCGAAACGACGGGGTGTTTGTAGTAAGGTCCGCGGCCCGGTCGGGTCAGTGTGCGGCGGACCGCTCGGCGAGCCGGGCCATCTGGTGGCGTGCCAGTTCGGTGGTCCTGCGCATATGGCGCAGCAGCACGGCGAGATCGGCCTCGCTGTCCTCGTGGAACAGCTCCTCCCAGCCCGCGCCCAGCTCCCGCCACACGGCGCCGAACCGTTCCATCGCCCCGGGCACCACCTCCACCAGGACCCGCCGCCGGTCCTGCTCGTCCCGGCGGCGGGTGACCTGGCCCGCCTTCTCCAGCCGGTCGACCAGCCGGGTGGCCGAACCGCTGGTCAGCCCGGTCAGTTCGGCGATCCGCCCGGTGGTGACGGGGCCCTCTTCGAGGGTGAGGAGGTTGAGACACTGCAGATCGGTGGGGTGCATCCCCAGGTGGTCCGCCACCGCCTGGTTGAACAGGATGTACGAGGCCATATAGCGCCGGGATGCCGACCTCAGCTCCGTCATCAGGTCTTCGTGTGCCATCGGCAGGGCCTCCCGCGCCTCTATGTCGTTGTGCTGCGTCTCCGGGCGGCGCGTCTCCATACGGGGCGCGGACGAAATTGCCCCGCGTCCGCTGCGCCACGCAGACATCCTAGTCGCCGCCCCTCGCCGGACGGTTCGCCCAATAAATATTTGCGCCACGCAGTCAATGTGTCATACGTTCTCTGCATGACGCAGATAAACGCATCTCTCCCGGTGGCCGTGTCCGGCGCCACCGGTGCCCAAGGCGGCGCCGCGGCCCGCGCACTGCTTCAGCTCGGCCGTCCGGTCCGCGCGCTCACCCGCGACCCCGCCACACCCGCCGCCGCCGAACTGCGCGCTCTCGGCGCGGAGGTGGTCCGGGCCGACTTCGATGACGAGGCATCCCTGACCGCCGCGCTCGCCGGCACCGGAGCGCTCTTCGCGATGTCCACACCGTTCGGCAGCGACCTCTCCGCCGAGATCCGCCAAGGGACCGCCCTGCTGGACGCGGCGGTCGCCGTCGGGGTGGGGCACATCGTGTTCACCTCCGCCGCCAACGCCGACCGGTCCACGGGCATCCCGCACTTCGAGAGCAAGTGGCGGATCGAGCGACACCTGGCCACCCTCGATGTGACGTGGACTGTGATCGGCCCCGGTGTTTTCATGGAGAACTATGCGAACGGCTGGACCATGGAATCGCTCCGCGACGGTGTCTTCGCGCTGCCCATGCCGCCCGGGCGCCCGTTGCCGCTGATCGCCGCGAGGGACATCGGCGCCTTCGCGGCCCTGGCGCTGAACTGCCCCGCGGAGTTCGGCGGGCGCCGGATCGACATCGCCTCGCAGTGGCGGACATCCGAGCAGATCGCCGCCGCGATCGGCGCCGCGAGTGGTCGCGAGATCCGCCACCGGGAGGTGCCGCTGACGGTCGCCGAGAGCTACTCCGGCGACCTGGCCGCCATGTTCCGCTACTTCCAGGAGACCGGGCTGGACGTGGACATCGACGGACTGCGCCGGGACCACCCCGAGGTCGGCTGGCACACCCTCGAGAAATGGGCCACCGACCGCGCCTGGGACCTCTGACACCTGCTCAGGCGCCCTGTGGCGAAGAGGCCGAGCCTCGACCACGACCCCGCATGCCATGACTCGCGATCATGGACACGACGAGACAGGCCGCTTCGCCGGCCGGTTCCGTCGGCCGACGGTTCGGGACGTTCATGATGGCGCACCGAGCGCGACCTCCCCGGACGGTGGCGGCGTCCGGCTAGCGGGTGTCGGGCGCGCCCCGACGCGACCGACGGAAGGAAACCCGTCGTTTCCCGGCCCGAAGAGCGGGCCGGGAAACGACGTACGCGGTCAACTGGTGGGCTGCTGCGCCGCCCAGGAGTCGAGCACCGTCAGCACGTCCTTGAGGGTGTGCGCGGTGGCGTCCGGCTCCGCCGAGTCCGATCCGCGCTCTTCGTCGGGGATGGCGCTGTGGGGCACCCAGATGGTGCGCATACGGGCCTGCCGGGCACCGTAGATGTCCTCGAAGAGCCGGTCGCCGACGAACGCGCACGAGCCGGGGTCCTCGGCGCCCAGCCGCTCGGCGATCAGCTCGAAGATGAGCGGATTGGGCTTCGTCCAGGGCACTTCGCTGGAGTAGACCGCGGCGTCGATGAGGTCGTGGATGCCGTCCCGCTCGAAGATCTCGTGGTGCCAGTCGGCCGACCACAGCGTGTTGGAGAGCACGCCGACCCCCAGGTCCCGCTCGCGCAGGGTGCGCAGCAGCTCCGAGCCGTCCGGGTCGAGGTAGGTGTGCTCCTCCCAGGCCCTTCGGTAGGTCGCGATCGCCGTGCCGTCCGGGACCACGTCCACGGCACGGAACACCTCGTCGAGGGTGGCCGAGCTCTGTGTGTCCCGGCAGCGGGCCATCAGCTCCCGTTCGGCCTGGAACAGGCGCTCGGCGAGGTCCGGCGCGCCGGCCGGGTCGATCTCGCGCGCGGTCTCCAGCCAGATGCCCCCCAGGTCCACCGTGTGCCAGGGAGTGAGGGTCCCCGCCCAGTCGAAGACGACGTACTTGATGGTCATGCTGCTCCTCGCCCTTCCCGCCCGAACCGGTTACGCCTGCTGTCCCCTGCCCACCGCGGCGCGCAGCAGCACGACGCCGACCGCGCACCCCACCAGCAGCGTCGGGCCCACCGCCCACCATCCGTCCGCCGCCGTGACGACCAGACCCACCAGCGGCGGTCCCGCGAGCGATCCGACGCTGCCGAGCTGGGCCACCACGCCGTTGGCCATGCCGACGTCGGCGCTGGTCCTCACCACGAGGGGGAGGGCCGCGAAGACGGTGGCGACGACCAACTCGTTGGTGACCGCGATCAGCACCGCGCTGGTCATCGAGATGCCCAGCCCGCCCGTCGAACCGAACGCCGCGAAGGCGCCGGCCGGCATCAACAGGGCAGCCGTGAAAAGGTACTTCATGCGCGCCCCACGGCGCAGCAGCACACTCGCCGCGAAGCCCCCCGCCACCCCGGCGAAGGACACGCTTCCGGTGAGCGTGCCGGCCGCCGCGGTGGGCACGTCGAACTCGTCGTGCAGATACGTGGGGTACAGCGCGACGAAGGTGACGATCGTGGCGCTGATGGTGGCGAAGCCGGCGCCGAGCGCGACCGGGCGGGCCAGCCTGCGGGCGCGCGCCCGGCGATCACCGGAGCCGTCCCCATCCCCATGACGGGATTCCGTTGCCACCGCCCCATCGGCCGGCCCCTCCGGCTCCGGCCCGGCCGCCCGGGCGCCGGCCCCGGGGAGGTACAGCGCCGCACCGGCCACCGCGAGGGTGGCGGCCGCGGCGACGGTCAGCGAGGCCCGCCAGCCGAACCCCGCGGACAGCAGCCCGCCACCGAACGCGCCCAGCGCGAGCCCCACCGGCATGAAGGTGCCCCAGACCGCCAGCGCCACCGTGCGGCGCCCGTCGTCGCCGAGCCCCAGGATCAGCACCGGGGCCGCGATCACGACGACCACATAGCCCACGCTCTCCACCAGCCGCCCGCCGAGCAGCAGCGGAAATCCGCCGGCCCGGGAGACCAGCAGCCCCGCGAGCCCCATCACCACCAGGCCGCCGATCAGCGTCCGTCTCGGGTCCAGGGGGCGCAGTACGACGCTCACCGCCAGCCCCAGCACGGCGGCCACGGCGGTCACCGAGGAGGCGACCAGGCCCACTTGTCCCAGAGAGAGCCCCAAGTCGTCCTCGAGGTCGATGGATACGGGCGTGATTCTGCCGATGCTGGTGGCAGCCATGACGCCCGACAGGTAAATTAAAGCGAAATACCACCAATATGCCTGGCTCATTTGCTCATCGGATTCCGGAATCCCTGCTTCTGCGGTATCGGTGGTGTCGCTCTTCCTGCCCATGGGTCAAAAACCTTTCCTTACGGGTCAACGGGTCAACGGGTCAACGGGTCAACGCGTCAACGGGTCGACCAACGACATACATCGTGCGGAAACTCAGGGGGGTATCGCTCGACATGGTGGCAGCAGAAGACGGGTCCGTGCCGCGCTCCGGCATTCTTGTGCTCGGTTCCCTGGTGATGGACCGTAAGTTTTTCGCCGCGGGGCTGCTCGAACACGGAGCGGGCCGCGGCGAAACGGTGTGGTCCATGGAGCGGCACCACGGCGGCGTCGGCCGGAATGTCGCCACGAACGCGGCCCGGCTCGGCCACCCGGTCACCTTCACCGGCCTGTCCGGTTTCGGAGCGGACGCGGCGGAGCTGGAGGGCGCCCTGACCCGGCTGGGCGTCGCCCTCCACGTACGACGCGTGGCCGACGGCGTCGGACGGTTCGACGTCACGCTGGACGCCCACGGATCGCAGATCTCCTCGCGTATCGCCCTCCCCGACCCGGCCCTGGGAAGGGCGCTGTGCGGTCCGGAGCTGGCCGCGCGCATCGCCACGGCGGGGGCGGTGGTGATGGAGGGCGGGCTCGACGAGGAGCTGCTGGTGTGGGTGTCGCAGCAGGCCAGACGGCACGCGGTCCCGGTGTGCTGTCTGCCCACCCGGCAGGCCGACTTCGGGCCGCGCGCCCATCTGCTGCCCCGCTACGACGTACTGGTCCTCAACACCAGGGAGGCGGGCGCGCTGCTGGGACAGGACCCCGGCGCGCCCACCCGGCCCGCCGAGCAGGCCGAGCTGCTGATGAGCCGGGGCCCCGGGGTGGTCGTGGTCACCGACGCCGCCCGCGGGGCGGCCCTGGCGGCCGCGACCGCCCCCGGGCCGGTGCACCTCCCGGCCGAGCCGGGCGTATGCACCGATGACACGGGCGCAGGCGACGCGCTGGCCTCGGCCCTCGTCGTCGCCCTGGTGGCCGGCCGGACGCCGCGGGACGCCCTGGCCCATGGGCTGCGCGCGGCCCGGGTGACCATCGCCTGCCCGCACAGCACCTGTCACGCCCTGTCGTCGGACCTCGTCCGGGCGGCGAGCGTCACCCGCAGCTGACGGTGGACTCCACGCGGTGGGCGCGCATCGTGATGCCGTCCTCGGCGAGAGCGCGCGCGATGACCTCGTGGTCGTACGACGCGAGCCCGGCGTCGGTGAGGATCTTCAGATCCGTGGAGTGCATCGGGAAGTCGTCGACGCTGCCCTGCCGGACCTCGCCCACGTTGTGCCCCGAGAATCCCTCGGGCAGTTCGTACGCGCGGTCGGCGAGGCAGGCGAACATCAGCAAGTGGTAGTTGCCCTGATCCCACTTGCCGGTGAACTCGTAGACGGCGAAGAGCGAGCAGGAGTCCACAAGGATGCCGGTCTCCTCGTGGGCCTCCCGCCGCGCCGCTTCCTCCACCGCCTCGCCCGGCTCGATGCCCCCGCCCGGCAGCAGCCAGCTCCCGGCGTACGGCCCCTTGAGCTGGTGGACGAAGGTCACGGTACGGCCGGGCCCCGGCACCACCAACAGGGCGGCGGGCAGCACACGGTCGAAACGGCTCATGCTGATGTCCTCATTCAGTACTCGGTGGGCCGCCCTTCGGGCGGAATGACCAAGGCCAGGCCCACGCGCTCCCCCTCCACCTTCCCCTTGCGGCGATACGGTTCCGTCCGCGTGGTGAATCCGTAGGTGGCCAGCGCCTGCCCGGGGTTCGACAGGTCCGGGCCACAGATGATCACCTTTGAGCGCACATCGAACGCCATCGCCTCCGTGACGAGCTCCTGGCTGGGCTCGTCGGACTCGATGTACGCCACGAACTCCCCCCTGGCCTTGAGCGAGTAGCGTACCGACCGCACATGGTGACCTTGACCACGCAGATGCGCGTACATCAGATACTCGTTCTGGAAGCTCATCAGGGTCAGACCCGAGGTGGCCCCCGCCACGATGGTGGGGAACGGCGCCCCGGGCACGGCGGCGACCCTGCTGACGGTCATCACATTGCTGCGCCGGGCCTCCGCGTAATAGCCCTTGAACTCGCCGAACGGCCCCTCGACTTCGTCCCTGGCCAGGACGTGTCCCTCGATGACATGGGTGGCGTCGTCCGGCACCGGAGGGCTGCCGCCGAGCCCGAGCGGGCGCCCCAGCAGCCGGGAGGCGATCTCGTAATCGTCGCCCTCGGCGGGCAGCCGTGAGGCCGCCACCACGCAGATGGCCGGATCCGCGCCCAGGAACACGGAGATGGGCATCGGCTGCCCGGTCTCCAGCCAGGCCAGCAGATTGCGGTGGCCGTCGGTGCGCGGGTCCAGGAAGATCCGGACCTCGTCGGGTGCCACCACCTGGATCCGGTAGAAGCCGAGGTTGACCCCGCTTCCGTCGGGCCGGGTGGTCACCCCCACGCCCGCGGTGATGTACGGGCCCGCGTCGCCGGGGCGGTGCTGCAGGATCGGCAGGGCGTACAGCAGATCGCCCAACTCCTCGCGCAGACCGCCGCTTCGGTCCTCGCGCAGGGGGTGCGCGGGGCCCGCCAGCCGGTCGGACATCTCCGACAGGCGCTTCTCCTCGGTGGTGCCGAGCGCGGCGAGCAGCACCGCCCGCGGATACGGGTGGCCGAGCACCCGGCCGCCCGGGCGCTCCACGACGCCTGTGAACACCGTCGTCGGACGCGTCCCCAGGGCCTTCTCGAACTCCGCGAGGGTACGCGCCACCTCGACCCGGCTGCTGAGCGGAGCGTCACAGGTGTACAGGTCCACCGCGTCGTAACAGGAGGGGAGGGACAGCTCGGCCGCGCTGTCCACCGGGACGAGACCGCGGCCGGGCAGACCCCGCGGCCCTCCGGCCGTCATGGGCGGGCCTCCCGTGCGGTGGCGGGAAACGGCCGGCAGTCCGCGGTGCTCTCCCGGTCGGTCTCCCACGGAAAGACGATCCAGTCATCGATCACCGCGGGACAGTAGTCGGGCACATAGCCGGACTGGTGGTTGCGGACCACCGAGACGAAGCGCACATCGGACCGGGCCACCCCGGCGTCCGCCAGATAGGCCAGCACCACTTCGGCCGTGGAGCCGGTGCCGACGATGTCGTCCACCACCAGCACCCGGTCTCCCGGGCCCAGTGCGGGCGGTGTGCCCATGTCGATGACCGGTGCCTGCTTCGCGGCGTAACGGGTGTCGTCCGCGGTCCTGCGCACGCGGATGGTGTGCTGGACGGGCACATCGAGGGCGCAGGTGAGAAAACCGGCCGGGGTGAGCCCGCCACGGGCCACCGCCAGCACCGCGTCCGGCCGGAAGTCCTCGTCCCGGATCTGCGTGGCGATGTCCCCGACCAGCTCCCCGAAGGAGGCCCAGTCCAGGAGGTAGGGCCCTTGCCGGGACCACATACCGGGCCGCTCACCGGCCACCGCGGGCCGCGCCGTGCCGCCGGAGTCAGTCATTGCCCACCGCCTGGGTGACATGGTCGATGTCGATCTGCTCCGAGCGTTCGCGTGCGTGCGGACGGTTCTCCGCCCGGCCCGCGGAGGTCACCCGGATGAACTCGGCGCGCTCCCGGAAGCCGGTGATGTCCCGCGCCCCCGAATAGCTCATCGCCGACTGCACCCCGCCCATGAGCTGGCGCAGCGTTCTGGCCAAGGGGCCGGTGGCGGGGAAGGTCGCCTCGGTGCCCTCCGGCACATAGTCGTCGACCTCCTCCCGGGTGATCTTCTCGCCGGCCGCATGGCGCAGCGTCAGCTTCATGCCCAGGGAGACAAACCCGTTGCTGACCTTGTACGAGCGTCCGTCCCGGGTCACCGGGCTGGCCGCGCTCTCATCGGCCCCCGCCAGCGCGGAGCCCAGCATGACCGCGTGTGCCCCGGCCGCCAGCGACTTGGCGATATCGCCCGACTGCCGGATGCCGCCGTCCGCGATCACCCGCACCCCGCGCTCGGCCGCCGCGGCCGCGCAGTCCATGACGGCGGTGAGCTGGGGGACCCCGGTTCCGGCCACCAGCCGCGTCGTACACACCCCGCCGGGGCCGATGCCCACCTTCACCACATCGGCGCCGGCCTCCGCGAGGTCTGTGACCCCCGCTGCCGTGGCCACGTTTCCCGCGGCCAGTGGCAGCCGCGGGTAGGCGGCCCGCAGCTTCGCCACCGCGTCGATCACCTGGTCGCTGTGGCCGTGGGCGACGTCCACGAAGAGGACGTCCACCGCGTGTTCGACCAGGCGCTCGGCGCGTTCCCGCCAGTCGCCGGAGACGCCCACCGCGGCGCCGACCAGCAGCCGGCCGTCGGCGGCGCGGGTCGCCCGGTCCGCCGAACCTTCCTCGGGCCGGTGTGCCTTGACCGCGTCCAGATGCCCCAGCTGCTGCTCCACCGTCTGCATGCGGTGCAGCACGCCCAGGCCACCGTTCAACGCCATGGCCAGGGCCATCCGGTCGCCCGTGCACCACTGGGTGTTCGCCGAGATGACGGGCGTGCGCAGCACGACGCCCGGCAGCAGCTCCGAGGAGGTGTCGGCCTGGCGACGGCTGGTCAGCGGGGTGCGCTGGGGCACCAGCAGCACATCGTCGAAGCTCAGCCCGGTCCGCGGAGGTTCACTTACGCGCATCGAGATATCTGCTCCTCTCAAAGGGTGGCGAGGCTCAGAAGCCGGCGCCGCGGAACGATTCGCTGGTGAGGGTGAGCAACTCGGTGCGCAGGGCGCTGTCCTGGAGCGCACCGCGCCACACCGCCGTGGTCATGGTGGCGGGGGTGCGGATGCCGCGCATGGCCATGCACAGATGCTCGCCCTTGCCGATCACGGCGACGTCCGGGGATCCGGTGAGCTTTTCGATGTCGTCCGCGACGTCCTGCGAGAACTGCTCCTGCGACTGCAGCCGGTGGGCATGCTGATGGGCGATCCGGGCGAACTTGCTGAGGCCGAGTACCTGCCCGCGGGGGAGGTAGCCGATGGTCACCCGGCACGAGAACGGTAAGAGGTGGTGTTCGCACAGCGACCACACATGGATGCCCGAGACGGCCACCAGATCACCGCTGCAGTTGGACTCGAAGACGGTGTCGGTCGAGCCCGGAGCGTACTGGGTGAACTCGCGCCACCAACGCGCGTAGCGTGCCGGAGTGTCGCGCAGCCCCTCCCGTTCGGGATCCTCACCGATCTCCACGAGGAGCTGCCGGGCGAGTATTTCCAGGGGATCCTGTGGCGCCACGCTCGGTGCGATCTGCTCGTCCCCCGGCAATTCGTCAATTCCACTGCTCATCAAACACCTCGTTTGCTGCCCCATATGGTCACGTGCAGTCGCCCGGACAGATTCCACTTCCGGCCGACGACCTCGTCCGCGAGTGTGCGGATGCCCTCCTCGATCTCCTCGGGGGACTGTCCGCGCGGCATGATCCAAATGTTCTTCAGCGAGTGCCGCGCCACCAGCGCGTCCACCTCTTCCAGGTCGGACGCGGTCGCACAGACGAACTTGAAGGCCGCGCCGGGAAGCCGGGTGAACTCGCCGAGCACCTCCGGGACGATCCGGCGCTTCTCGGCGATCCCCGAGTGAGCGAGCTTCGGCGACACATTGAACCGGATTCCCGCCGCGGCCAGCGCGGCCTGCGGGGCCACCGTCCCATTGGTCTCGATCTCCACCGCGATCCCCGCCTCGCGCAGCGCGCGGATCACGGGCTCCAGCCTGGATTGCTGGTTGAGCGGTTCACCGCCGGATATGACGATCAGCCCGACGCCGAAGGCCAGCAGCCGCTCAACCACATCGGCCGGGTCCATCGCGTGCAGTTCCTCGGCCGGGCGGTAGGCGATCCCGGTGTCCGAGACGCCCTTCCAGTCCCAGGTGTACGGAGTGTCGCACCAGCGGCAATCCAGATTGCAGCCGCCCAGCCGCAGAAAGGCGCAGGACGTGCCCGTTGAGGGTCCTTCTCCCTGTACGGCCCTAGGTGGGCCCGAAGATCTCGTTGACCACGAGCTTCGGTGCCATCATGTTCACCACCCCCTCTCGTGTCCTCCATCAAGGACCGGACCCCGGTCCGCGGTCACTCGGGCGTGTGTGCTCCGCCCAGGGAAGGGCGGTATGTCGCCCAGGTCTTGGGGGTCTCCGACACGCGTACTGCGGTGAGTTCGGGGAACTCCTTGACCCACCTCTCGTGGAGCCACATGGCGATGTTCTCGGCCGAGGGATTCACCCCGTCCAGCACATCGTTGAGATGTCGGTGGTCCAGTGTCCCGTCCACCCACTTCTGGAAGGCGGAGAGGTCGCCGTAGTCCCGTACGAAACCCGGAAGTGTCAGATCCTCCGGCGCCGCGGACAGTTCCAGGACGACCACATAGTTATGGCCGTGCAGTCGGCCACAAGGGTGACCGGACCGTAAATGATCCAGTTGATGGCTTGCGGAGAAGTGAAACTCTTTGGTGATGGTGAGCATGATGAACCCTTCACCTCGCTCAAGTGAACAGGGAGCAGAAAAACCCTCTACTCCGCTTTCCTGCTTAACACCCTGACGAGCATTCCCGAGCGCACGCAGGATCACAAGAGGGCATCCGGACCTTTACGCTTGACCTACCGTTGACCGGCTGTCGTGAACATGAGAATGTGGGGCCGGCTGCCACCGACCCCACATTCACTGATTTCACACTGCTGCCGGAGACTCAGGTACCCTTCGACGCCTTGAAGTTACGGAAGAGCAAGTAGGTGTCGAGGATGTCCGACGAGGCGCTTTCGACCGATCGATAGATGCCCCACTTGGGTCGGACATAGTCGTCCTGATCCGGGATCTTCACATTGGACATACTGCCCTGGACCGCCACCGGAGCGCTGGAACCGGTGCCATTGCGGGCCACGAATCCCGCCTTGCCACTCGAGCCGATGGTGAACGTCCATTCGATGGTGATCCACTTGTTGCGCAGCGGCGCGAGATTGGTCGAGGCGATATCCGGCGACCCGGAGTTGGCGTAGGCACGGGCCCGCAGGGTTTCCGTGCTGCCGCTGCGGCCCAGATCCAGGACGACGTACGGGCCCCCGTTGTCCACCGGCGTCTTGGTCTGGAAGATATGCGTGAACTTGCTGGTGCCGTGCAGCGAGGTCGGCATGAACATCTCGTAGCTGATGCTCCAGGTCTCGCCGTCACGCATCTTCAGCTTGGTGCCGCCCTGCACCATGCCCTTGGACTCGGTGCGCTGACGGTCCCCGTCGCCGGTGGTGTCCCGGTCGTCCTTCCAGATGTTGAAGCGGTAGTGGTCACCGCCCTCGATGACGACGTAGTCCCGGTCGGGATGGGCGTTTCCACGGTCGGCCTCGATGCCCTCGAATGCCTTGAGCCCGTCGCCGGCCGGGTCCGGGTGCCAGAGCAGCTGCGGCGCGCGAGGCGTTGCCAGTGCGCCGGGCGCCGCCGAGGCCGTCTGGCCGATGGCGAGCGAAGAGCCGACGGCGGCTGCGGTCATGGAGCCGAGTACCGCCCGACGGCTGAAATGGCGTGGAGCGTGTTCGGTCATGTTCGTTGGTTTCCTTCTGAGGATGTCAACCGATGACACACGCGGTGCGGACGGACCGCGATGAAGGGGCCAGGGCGGTCCTACGTGAAGGTGCGTGGCATGCGGCGGGGTGCGGCTCGGTCCCGCCCCCGGGGCACGCCGGAACGCCTCCCACCATGGACTGGACCAATACACCCGTCAAGGCTCCGAACGCTCTTTCATCCGACCTTTACTGAGGGTCGCTTGTGTTCTTTGGTCGAGCGGAAGCCCTGAGCTGGGATCTGATCCTTAACTTGCTCTGTTATTACGGAATACCGTAATCTCCGTCCTATGGCTGATGAGTCCCTGGAGCGACGGCTCACCGCGCTGGAAGAGCGGGTGTCTCGGCTGGAAGCCGAGCCGCAGACGCAGCGGGACGAGGTGTTCTGGGCCCTCGAAGGGCTGCGCCGCCGCCTCACCGGGCCCGGCCAGGTGCTGTTCACCGGTGCGCTGAACCTGCCGACGGGCGAGCGATACGAATGGCAGCAAGGCGCCGAGACGGACCGGCTGTTGGCGGCCGACTGGCCGGAGGGCGCCGCGTCGCTGGCCGCGCTGGGCCACCCCGTCCGGCTGACCCTGCTGCGCGCCGTGCTGTGCGGCACCCGGTCCGCGGCGGAGCTCCAGGAGGCCGCGGGCCTGCACACCACCGGCCAGCTGTACCACCACCTCAAACAACTCACCGCCACCGGCTGGCTTCAGGCCGAGGGGCGCGGCCACTACCAGGTCCCCGCGGGCAAGGTGGTGCCGCTGCTCATCGTGCTGTCCGCGGTGGTGCCGACAAGCAACCGAACGACAGGGGAGTAACCCATGCAGCGGAGGAAGTTCCTCACCGTGGCGCCAACGGCGGCGGGGGCGTCACTGCTGCCCGGCAACGCCGCGGCGGCCGACGACCTGCCCGCCCTGGTGCGCCGCTATGTGAGCCGGGCGCTGGACGCCGGCAGCCCGAGCGTGGTCTGCGGGGTCATCCACGGCACCCGCACCCATGTCGCGGGCGGGGGAGAGGGCCCCGGCGCGTCGGCGCCGGACGGCAGGACCGTCTTCCAGCTCGGCTCGATCACCAAGACGCTCACCGCCACGGCCCTGGCCCGCGCCGTATGCGCGGGCACCACCCGCCTGGACGCACCGCTGGCCCTGCCCGCCGGGTTCCCCGTACCGCACCGGGGGTCGCGGCGGATCACCCTGGCCGATCTGGCCACTCACAGCTCCGGCCTGCCCTCGCTGCCGCCGAATCTGCTCGCCGGCGCCGATCCTGACGATCCGTACGCCCGCTACACACTGGACGACCTGGCGAGCGGCCTCGGCGAGACCACGCTCGCCACCGAGCCGGGCAGCATCTACGCGTACTCGAACCTCGGGTTCGGCCTCCTCGGCCAGGCGCTGGCCTTCGGCGCCGTGGATTCGATGCTGCGACGCCGGGTGACCGACCCGCTCCGCCTGACGGACACCACCACGACGCTGCGGCCGGACATGGCATCCCGCAAGGCCGTCGGACATATGGCCGGACAGCCCGTCCCCGACTGGCACGACCATGTCCTCAGCGCGGCCGGCACCTCGATGTACAGCACCGCCGACGACATGGTGCGCTTCCTCGGAGCCCAGCTGCGCCCGGAGCGCTCCCCGCTGCGAGCTGCCATCGAGCTGACCCAGCGGCCTCACTTCACGGCCGATGACAATCTGCGGCTGGGGCTCGGCTGGCACCTCAGCCGGCTGTCCAGCGGCCGGACCCTGACCTGGCACAACGGCGGCACCGGCGGATTCAGCACCTGTGCGGCGTTCAGCCGGGAGAGCGACTGCGCGGCCGTGATGATGGTGAACACCTACAGCGAGCAGACCGCGACCGACCCCCGGCCGGTCGACGCCCTCACCTTCAGCCTGCTCGGCGAGCTCGACGTGTCGTGAGGGTGTCCTGAAAGCTTCCCGAAGGCGCCCTGAAGGGACAGGAGTTTCATATAAGAACACATATTCTGCAAAGGTTACATGCCTTATAGATCAGGGAATTGGGGCGGATAAGCAGCTTCCGCCTGCTGTCGCCCCCTCTCCCAGGGACACACCATGACCGCCTTGCTCGAATCCCCCCTGCTCCTGGCCGCCGAAAGGCAAACGCTGCGAGACCCCGCCCTCCTGGCGGCCGGCACCACCATCCCCGTGGGCGTCACTCCCCAGGGACTGGCCCTGAGTCCGAACGGCGCACATGTCTACGTCGCCAACCAGGGGTCGAACACCGTCAGTGTGATCGATCCCGTCAGCAACACCGTCACCGCCACCATCCCCACAAACGCCGGGCCATCGCTCATAGCGGTCTCCCCGGACAACACCCGCGCCTACGTCACCCAGTTCGGCGACGCGTCGCTCGGGGTGATCGACACCGCCACCAACACGGTCGTGGCGAACATCGCCGTGGGCGCCGGACCCATCGGGGTGGCGCTGACCCCCGACGGCACCCGCGCCTATGTGGCCAACTTCCAGGACAACACCGTCAGCGTGGTCGACACGGCCGCCGGCACGGCCACCGCCACCGTCCCCGTGGGTCCCGGCCCGGTCGGAGTGACGGTGACCCCCGACGGCACCCGTGCCTATGTGGCCTCCACTGCCGACGGCTCGGTCAGGGTGATCGACACCGCCACCAACACCGTCACCAGCACCACGGTGGTCGGCGACGTCCCGGTGCTCGTGGCGATCACCCCGGACGGCACCCGTGCCTATGTGAGCACCGCCGGCGCTCAGTTCGTCGCCGTGATGGACACGGCCACCAACACGGTCACCACCACGATCCCCGTCCCCACCCCGCGGTCCGTGGCCATCAGCCCGGACGCGACCGTCGCCTATGTGGCCAATCTCGACAAAGACACCGTCAGCGTGATCGGCATCGCTGCCAACGCGGTCCTCGGCACCCTTCCCACCGGAGACGGTCCGCTCGGCGTCGTGGTGACCGCGGACTCCACCCGGCTGTACGTGACCAACTCCCTCGCCAACACGGTCAGCGTGATCTCACCGCAGGCGATTCCCAGTGCCGGGCCGATCACCGGCGGCACCACCGTGATCATCCGGGGCCACAATCTCTCCGGCGCCACCGCCGTGCACTTCGGCACGGCCACCGCCACGATCCTCGCCAACACCTCCACCTCGGTCACCGTCTCCAGCCCACCCGGTTACGGCACGGTCCCCGTGACCGTCACCACCGCCGGCGGCACCGGCAGCTTCGGCACCTTCACCTACCGCCCCACGCCCGTCCTCCTCGGCGCCAACGTGACCAGCAGCCCCTTCGGGGGTGTGGGCGGCGCTCAGGGGCCCACCAGCGGCGGGGGCACCGCCGTCATCACCGGCCTCAACCTGGCCGGGGCCACTGCGGTGCACTTCGGTCCCAGCCTGGCCACCATCGTGTCCGGCACCGACACCTCCCTCACCGTCAACATCCCCGCGGTCCCGGGCCCCGGCCCGGTGACGGTGACCGTGGTCACCCCGGGCGGCACCTCCAACAGCCTCGCCTTCATCTACGTCGACCCACCCACCCTGAACAGCGCCAGCCCCAACGAGGGCCCGACCTCGGGCGGCAATCAGGTCACCATCCAGGGCGCCAACCTCGCCACCGCCCAGTCGGTCACCTTCGACGGCGTCCCGGCGTACTTCTCCGTGGTCTCCGACAACACGGTTTCCGCCACCGCGCCGGCCCACCCCGTCGCCGGGCCCGTCAACATCGCGGTCACCACCGTCGGCGGCAGCGCCTCCTCGGGCCTTTACACGTACGTGGAGAGCCCGGGCTGAAACCCCGGCCCGGGTCCGATCCGGTGTTCCGGAGCTACTGCCGGAACACCGGATCGGGGCAGTTGTCGGGGTCCACCTGGTGGAACAGGACCGGATCCGCGGGGTGCCACCGACCAGCAGCTCCTGGCTTTCGTGGGGCACATCGTCCTCGGGGCTGCCCTGGCAGAAGGTCAGCTCGACGATCCCGAACCCCTCCTCGCCGGGGACGAGTCTGCCAGGCGGGCCTGTCAGTGGTCGTCCGGGTCGATGCGCTCGGTCCAGACCATGGTTTCCTTGATGTCCGCCGTCGGCCCGGAGCCATGGTTGAACCGCCGCTGCCAGCCCGAGTACCCGGGCAGGAACGACTCCATGTCGGTGTCGTTGTGCAGCGTGTACTGCACGATGAGCTTGCCATCGGGGTCGGTGCCCTTGACGACGTAATCCACGTTGTAGGAGCCGAGCAGGGACTGCGCCTCGTTGGTGTCGCCGCCCCAAAGGTTGTCGAGACCGGACATGCCGGCCGCGTCCTCCAGGAATGTGCCCAGGAGGGACTTGTCCTTGAGCCGGTATGCGAGCTGGCCCTCTCCGCTGCCCGCCTTCCATCCGGCGAGCGTCTGGCTCCGGATGTCGTCCATGCTCTCGCTCTTGCGGAGCTGTTCGACAAACGGGTCGTGCTGGGAGAAGAAGTAGTGGTCGTCGCCCGTCCCGGCCACCCAGTTGGTCGCGAGGGTGCGCGGCGTCAGATGGTTGGTCGACGGGAAGGGATCGAGGCCGCCCATGTCCCGGCCGAGCGTGTCGTAGCGGTCCGTGCTGATGCCGCTGGTGTGGTTGACGTCCGTACGGACCTGCCCGGTGTTGAACCACAGCTCCAGGCCGACGTTCTCCATCAGCGTGATCGACAGGTTCTGGTCGGCCTCGAACGCCTCCCGCAGGATCTCGTTGAGCCTGGTCTGGGCGGCGTTCACCTTCTTCACGTCGTCCGCGTCGTAATTCTCCGGGGTGCAGTCCGCGGACAGGACCACCTGGGCCTTCTCGGGGTTGATGTACATCCCCTGCTCGCCGAATTCCCGCACGGCCTCGTTCAGCCGCTTCTGGGCGGCCCTCAGCTCCCCGGCCCCGTCCTCGACGGCCCTGCGCACACCGTCGGCCACCTTGGTGGCGGCGGTCACCTGGCGCTGGATGTCGTCGATCTGCGTCCAGGCGTACGGGGCGGCCATGCCCTCCCAGTACCCCTTGTCCTTCAGGGGCCTCAGCACCTCGTCACGGATCTTGTCGTCCAGGTCCTTGATCTTGTCGTGGACGCCCTTCCACTTCGTGGCCAGCGTGTCGAGACCACCGAAGTCGGCCGATCGGAACTCCTGGTAGAAGGTGGCCATCAGTACCTCGAGATCGACGAGAACGACGGGTCGCCGGCCGGATATGAGAGACCTGATTGACCGCCGCCGTACAGCGGGGAATGGTCCTTCTGGCCGAACGAGTACGCCGTGCCCAGATCCTGCTTCACATGGATATCGGCCGCCGCCCGCAGGCTCTCCGAGATATGGGCGAGCCAGGCGGTGACCGTGCCCGCCTGCTCCTCCCAGTGCTTGTGTGACCGTCTCAGCGCGCTCTCGACCTGGAGGCCGTGCACACCCTTGACCGCGGTGGAGGTCGGCTCCTCCAGTGACGCCGCCTGCTTGTGGAGGGTGTCGTAGACCTCGTCCGCCTTGCCCGCCGCTCCGCGCAGCACACCGGGGGCGATGGCGAGGTTCTGCGGCACCGGGCCCTGGACGCCGGGGGCGAGGGGGCGCTTGGGCGCGGGCGCGTTGGGGTCGTAGATGTTGGGCTTCCCCGGCTGGGCCGACAGAGGCGGCGGGGCGAGGAGCCCGCCCTCCGATGAGCCCGGCGGCAGGGGGAGTTGGTCGTCCTTGGGCTCCGGCAGATCGTTGTCGCTCATGACACCCCCGTTGTGTGCACGACAGCGTACGTAGATTAGCGCCGTGAGCGCTCCGTCACCGGTAAACATGCATTCGAATGCGACTCCTTGGCAGAGCACATTAACTAATATTTAATATCCGCCTGTGGACTCTCCTCGAACCGGGAGCGCTTCCTTGATCATCACCCGTGTGGAGACCTTCGCCATCCCCCCACGCTGGCTGCTGTGCCGCGTGGAGACCGACGAAGGGATCGTCGGCTGGGGCGAGCCGGTCGTCGAGGGGCGCGCCGCCACGGTGCGCACCGCGGTCCATGAGCTGTCCGAACTCCTCATCGGCAAGGAAGCCCTGCGCATCGAGGACCACTGGCAGATCATGACCAAGGGGTCGTTCTACCGGGGCGGCCCGGTGCTCTCCAGCGCGGTGGCCGGGCTCGACCAGGCCCTGTGGGACATCGCGGGCAAGGCCCTGGGCGTGCCCGTCCATGTGCTGCTCGGCGGCCCCGTACGGGATCGGGTCCGCGCCTACAGCTGGGTCGGCGGCGATGAGCCCGACCGGCTCGGGGAGGCGGTGGCCGCCCAGGTCGAGGCGGGTTTCACGGCGGTGAAGATGAACGCCTCGGGGCGGATGACCCGGCTGGCCACCGTCCGTGACATCGATGCCGTCGTGGGCCGGGCCGCCGCCGCGCGGGAGGCGCTGGGCCCCGACCGCGACTTCGCCGTCGACTTCCACGGCCGCTTCACCGCCGCCAACGCCCGCAAGGTGCTGCCGCATCTGGCGCCCTTCAATCCGCTGTTCGCCGAGGAACCCGTCCTTCCCGAGTACACCCATCTGCTCGGCGATCTGGTCGCCTGCTCGCCTGTGCCCATCGCCACCGGCGAACGGCTGTACTCGCGCACCGACGTGCTGCCCGCCCTCCGGGCCGGCGTCGCCGTCCTTCAGCCCGATCTGTCCCACGCCGGAGGGATCTCCGAGGTCCGGCGCATCGCCTCGCTGGCCGAGACCTTCGACACCCCGATCGCGCCGCACTGCCCGCTCGGCCCGGTCTCGCTCGCGGCCAGCCTCCAGATCGCCTTCGCCACGCCGAACTTCCTGATCCAGGAGCAGAGCATCGGCATCCACTACAACGACGGCGCGGAGCTCCTGGACTACGTCGTCGATCGCGAGGTGTTCCGCTTCCACGACGGACACCTGGCCCGCCCCACCGCCCCGGGCCTCGGTATCGAGGTCGACGAGCGGGCCGTACGTGCCGCCGACGGACGCGCCCCCGACTGGCGCGGCCCGATCTGGCGGCACCC
>NZ_MUNE01000365.1 GCF_002154605.1 Streptomyces milbemycinicus
CCTTTGACGACAGGCCCTAGCGGCCGAACTGCGCGCCGCCGTTGATGTGCAGCACCTGGCCGGTGACATAGGCGGCCTCCGGGGAGGCCAGATAGCGGATGGCGGCCGCGATCTCGGCGGGGTAACCGGGCTGCCCGGTGAGCGTCTGCCCGATTTGCTGCGCGATGAACTCGGGAGTGCCCCGCTCGCCGAAGAACTCGGTGTCCTGGACATAGCCGGGGGCCACGGCGTTGGCGGTGATGCCCTCCGCGCCCAGGCGTTTGGCCAGGTCGTAGGTGTAGACGTGCAGATGCGCCTTGGTGCCGCCGTACGAACCGGGGCCGCGCAGCGCCGCCACGGAGGACAGATGCACGATCCGGCCGCCGGGCCGGGTGAGATGAGGCAGCAGGGCCTCGGTGAGCAGCACCGCGGTCAGCACGTTGGCCGAGAAGTTCCGCTGGAACTGGTCGGCTATGCCTTCGAGGGTGCCGTCGTTGCCGGGCGCGACATTGCCGCCCGCGTTGGTGACCACGACGTCGACCGGGCCGTCGGCGGCGATGAACTCGGCGGCGCTCCGGGTCTGCTCGGGGTCGCTGAGGTCGGCGCTGGTCCAGGTGACCAGGTCGGCCCCGGTTGCGGCGTTGACCTTCTCCGCGGCGGCGCGGAGCACCTCGGCGCGGCGCCCGACGATGACCACCCGGTCCCCGTCCGCGGCGAAGGATTCAGCGGTCGCCAGCCCGATGCCCGTGCCGCCGCCCGACACCACGATCCGTCGTCCCATCCTGGCCTCCGTACAACTTATTGAATTCCAGTCATATTCGTGAACAGACGCTAGGTAGTAAGCCCTTTCCTGTCAATGGTCACAAGGGGTGCGAGGGTGCGGTCGCGACCCGCCGTTCGGCCGTATCCGCGTTTGACCGCCCGGCCACGGGGATAACGCAGGACTTGCGCTCGTACCTCGCCCCGCCCCGGAGGCTCCTGGTGTTCGCTGTCCCGCTCGCTCATGCCGCCACCGAGGGCGACCTCAGTGGGGCCCGGGCGCAGATGGGTTTCTCGCTCGCGTGGCACATCGTGGTGGCCTGTCTGGGGGTCGGGCTGCCGCTGCTCACCCTGATCGCCGAATGGCTGGGGTGGCGCACCGGGGACCCGGCCTTGAGGATCCTGGCCCGGCGCTGGGCGCGGGGCATGGGGGTGTTGTTCGCGGTCGGCGCGGTGTCCGGCACGATCCTCAGCTTCGAGCTGGGGCTGCTGTGGCCGGGGCTGATGGGCCGGTACGGGCAGGTGATCGGGTTGCCGTTCGCGCTGGAGGGCATCGCGTTCTTCATCGAGGCCATCTTCCTGGGCGTGTATCTGTACGCATGGGACCGGCTGCCGCCCGGTAAACACCTGCTCACCGGTGTGCCGATCGTCATCGCCGGGGTGGCCTCGGCGTTCTTCGTCGTATGCGCCAACGCCTGGATGAACCAGCCGCGCGGTTTCGAGCTGTCCCGCGACGGGCGCGTGGTGTCCGTCGATCCATGGGCCGCGATGTTCAATCCGGCCGCGCCGCCCCAGACCACGCATATGATCCTGGCCGCGCTGATGGTGGCCGCGTTTTTGACCGCGAGCGTGTATGCGGTGGCGCTGCTGCGCGGTCGCCGGGACCGGTACCACCGCGCCGGGTTCTTCATCCCGTTCACGGTCGGGGCCGTCGTCACCCCGTTCCAACTGGTCGTCGGCGACTGGGCGGCCCGTTTCGTGGCCCACTACCAGCCGGCCAAGCTCGCCGCGATGGAGGGCGTCTACCGCACCGGCGACCATGTACCGCTGACGGTCCTCGGCATCAGCAACGGGCACAGCGGCCTCAAGTACGGCCTGGAGATCCCCAGCGGACTGTCGCTGCTGATCGGCTACAGCCCGGACACCGTGGTGCGCGGGCTGTCGGAGGTGCCCCGGTCCCGGTGGCCGGCCGTCACGGGCGTACATCTGGCCTTCGACCTGATGGTGGGGGCGGGCCTGTTTCTGCTGCTCATGGGCGGGTGGCTGGCGCTGGCATGGTGGCTGCGGCGGCGCACCGGCGCCGACGGCGTACTGAGCGTGCCCGGCACACGGGCGTTCCTGACGCTGGCCGTCCTGACCGGGCCGGCCGCCGTGGTCGCCCTGGAGTGCGGGTGGGTGGTCACCGAGCTGGGCCGTCAGCCGTGGGTCGTGCAGGGGGTCATGACGGTCCGGGACGCGGTGAACCCCGCGCCCGGCCTGTTGAACGGGCTGTGGCTGGTGCTGGTGGTCTACTTCGGCATGACGGTGGCCACCGTGTACGTACTGCGCCGCCTGGCCCGGGACCAGCCCGTGCCGATCGCCCCGCAGGAGAGCGACGTACCGCGGTACCCGGTGACATGAGGGCGGGCCCCGGTGACATGAGAAGACCGGTGACATGAGAAGAGGGGACGGCCGGTGCTCGCGAATCTGACGCTCGGGGTGATGTGGATCGGGCTGACCTGCTACGCCCTGTTCGGCGGCGCCGACTTCGGCGCCGGGCTGTGGGATCTGCTGGCGGGCCGCAGCGGGCCCGGCGCCCCGCGGCGCGCCCTCATCGAGCACACCATCGGGCCGGTGTGGGAGGCCAACCACGTCTGGCTGATCTTCGTCGTGGTGCTGCTGTGGGCGGGCTTCTCACCGGTGTTCGCGGCCGTGATGTCCACGCTGTACATCCCGCTCACCCTGACCGCGCTCGGCATCATCGCGCGCGGCGCGGCCTTCGCCTTCCGCAAGGCCAGCACCGAGCTATGGCAGAAACGGCTGTTCGGGGCGTGTTTCGCGCTGTCGTCCGTGCTCACCCCGTTCTTTCTGGGCACCGTCGCCGGCGGTGTCGCCTCCGGCCGGGTCCCGCCGGGGCTGGCGGCCGGGGACCTGATCACCAGCTGGCTGAACCCCACCTCCCTGCTGGGCGGGGTGCTGGCCGTGCTGACCTGCGCCCACCTCGCGGCCGTCTATCTGTGCGCGGAGACCGAGCGGCTGGGGCAGCCGGAGCTGGGGGCGTGGTTCCGGAGCCGGGCGCTGATCAGCGGACTGGCCGCCGGAGCCGTGGCACTGGCCGGAATCGCCATTCTGCACGCCGACGCCCCTCGGCTGTTCCACGGGCTCACCCACCGCGCCCTGCCGCTGGTGGTGCTCAGCGCCTGCGCCGGACTGGCCGCCCTGGCACTGCTGCGCCGCGGCCCGGGCCTGGCCCGGCCGCTGGCGGCGCTGGCCGTGGCGGCGATCCTCTGGGCGTGGGGCGTCGCCCAGTACCCGGCCATGCTGGTACCCGGTGTCACCGTCGGCGACGCGGCGTCCACCCACCCGGTCCTGATCGCCTGCCTGGTCAGCCTGGCGGTCGGGTCCCTGATCCTGGTGCCGTCCCTGTGGTGGCTCTATTCGGTGTTCCAGCGCGAGCCGGAGCCGGCAGCGGCGCCGGGCGAGCCCGGCCGCTAGCGGCCCGAAAGCACTGCATACGGGCCGCGAAGTTTCTGGCGGCCCGGGCGTTACGAGGCGACATATCGGGCACCCGGGGTTCGGAGCGAATTGACCGCAGGAGGCGATCATGACGGAACCGACCCATGCGACCATGGAGTCCCATCCGGACATCCTGGCGATGCGGGAACGCCACACCTGGGCCGAACAGGCCGCTACCACGCCCGTGGCCCAGGCCGTCGAAGCGATATCCCTGATCACCGGTCTTTACCTTGCCGCTTCCCCCTGGATCGTGGGTTTCAACGGCATGTTGACTCTGGCCGTGACCAACCTGATCACCGGAGTCGCTTACGCGGTGCTCATGGGCGGCTTCGGCCATGCCTATGAACGCACCCACGGTATGGCCTGGGCCGCCGCGCTGCTGGGCGTCTGGGCAATCATCGCGCCGTGGGTGGTGTCGGGCAGCGTGGCCACCATGCGCACCATCATCAGCAACGTCATCGTCGGCGCTGTCGCCCTGGTGCTCGCACTGTTCGCCAGCTCGCAGGCGAAGGCGAAGGCGGCCACCCCGGGCCGCGGGGGCTCGTCCGCTCGCGCGGGGCGCTGACGGTCCGGGACAGAACGGAGGCATTCGAATGACTGAGCCCTACCGTTCCACCCCGTCCCAGGCGGAAGGCGAGCGCGAGAACGACACACCCGGGCGCACGGTTCACCCCGATGTGCCGGTGTCGACCCCCTCACAGGCAGAAGGGGAGCGCGAGGAGGAAGAGAAGAACGAGCGGAAGAAGTAAATAGCCAGGCCACGAGGGCTCGGAGCCCGCTCGGAGCCCCCAAGGCTCGCCCCGGTGCCCGGGCCGGGCCGGTGACGGCGGTCACCGGCCCTCCTCGACAAGGAGGAGCCACCGTGGAAATCGGTGTATCGACCTTCGTCACCGACCAGGGAATCGGGCCCGCCCCGCTGGGGCGAGCCCTCGACGAGCGGGGCTTCGACTCGCTCTTCATCGCCGAGCACACCCATATCCCGGCCAGCCGTCGTACGCCCTACCCGGGCGGCGGGGAACTGCCGGAGATCTACTACCGCACGCTCGACCCGTTCATCGTGCTGACCGCCATCGCCGCGGTCACCGAGCGGCTGCTGCTGGGCACGGGCATCGCCCTGGTGGCACAACGGGACCCGATCATCATGGCGAAGGAAGTGGCCTCGCTCGACCTTGTCTCCGGCGGGCGTGTCATCGTCGGAATCGGCGCCGGATGGAACCGCGAGGAGATGGAGAACCACGGTACGGACCCGACCACGCGAGGCCGGCTGGTCAACGAGCGGCTGCAGGCGATGCGCGAGCTGTGGACGCAGGAGAAGGCCGAATTCCACGGGGAATTCGTCAACTTCGACCCGGTGTACCTGTGGCCCAAACCGGTGCAGCGCCCGTATCCGCCGATCTACGTGGGCGGCGTCGAGGCCGCCTTCACGCGGATCGCCGCCCTCGGCGGCGACGCCTGGCTGGCCAACGCCTCGTCGCCGGAGCAGCTGGCCCCGCTGATCGAGCGGATGCGGAGTGTGGCCGGCCGGGACGTGCCGGTGACGGTGTACGCGGTGCCACCCACACCGGAGGCGATCGAGGGATACGGGCGGCTGGGCGTGGAGCGGGTCCTGTTCTATCTGCCGACCGTGCCGGAGGGCGAAACACTCGGCCAACTCGACACGATGGCCCAGGTCGCCGCCCGGTTCCGGTGAGCCGCCGGGAGCCACGCGGTGCCCACGACGACAAGTGTCCGGGCGCGGGAGCGCTTCGCGCGGGCCAGGGTGGCCCGTCTGGCGACCGTCGGCGCCGGGGGGCGGCCGCATCTGGTGCCGGTGGTGTTCGCGCTGACCGGTGACACGGTGGCGACGGCAGTCGATCACAAGCCGAAACGCTCACAGCGGCTCAGACGCCTGGACAACATCCGCGCCAACCCCGCCGTATGCCTCCTGGTGGACGGCTACGACGAGGACTGGGACGTCCTGTGGTGGGCGCGGGCCGACGGCACGGCCCGCGTCCTGCCGCCCGCCGACGAGTCGGCCGCCTCCGCCGCGTACGTACGGCTGCTGGCCGACAAGTACGCGGCGCAGTACGCGGACCGGCCGCCGACGGGGCCGGTCGTGGAGATCGCGGTCGACCGGTGGAGCGGCTGGCAGGCCACCGGTACCGCCTGAGGGCATCCGGCGCCGCCCGAGACCGCCCGCGCCGCCAGGCGAAGAGGCCCGTACGGGGAGAGGATGGTGGTGTCGGGTACGGCCTTCTGTTCCATCGAGGAGGTGGACGGCCATGAGTTTCTCCTCCGACGACGCACATGGCGCCGAGCAGCGGCGCGAGCAGCCCTACGGCGCCGAACAGCGAGGCGCGGAGCAGCGGGGCGCAGAGCAGCAAGGTGCGGAGCCCTACGGCACGGCTCAGCGAGGCGAGCGGCCCCCGGAGTTCGAGACCCCGTTCGCCGGTGCCCTGGGCATGCTGTCCAATGCCACCTGGCAGGTCATGGTGACCACGGGCATCATCGCGGTCGCGCTGGGCGTCATGGTGCTGGCCTGGCCGGGCGCCACCCTGGCGGTGCTCGGCGCCCTCTTCGGCGCCTATCTGCTGATCACCGGGATCTTCCAGCTGGCGGGGGCCTTCGGCGCACACGTACCAACGCATCTGCGCGTGCTGAGCTTCATCAGCGGCGCCCTCGCCGTGCTGCTCGGCCTGCTCTGCTTCCGGGGACCGGCACAGTCGATCCTGCTGCTGGCCCTGTGGATCGGGTTCGCCTGGCTGATTCGGGGCGTCATGGTGACTGCCGCCGCCATCTCCCACGAAGGGCTTCCGGCCCGCGGCTGGCAGATCTTCTTCGGTGTCATCAGCATGCTGGCCGGCATCATCCTGATCGTCGCGCCATTCGGCTCCATCACGGCGCTCGCCGTGGTGGCCGGTATCTGGCTGCTGGCGCTGGGAGTGATCGAGGTGTTCCACGGTGTCCAGCTGCGGGTTCAGCTGGGCCACCACCCTCCGCGCGAGGCGGAACGCCGGCCGCACTTCCCGCGCTTCAGGCCGCATCCCCAGCCGTAGTCCCGGTCATGGCCCTCCCCGCGCGGCTCCCCCGCTGTTAGCCTCTGCTGTGGCAACCGGTTGTCATGCGGTTACCCGACTCGGGGGCACAGCGAGGGGTGGGCCATGGTACGGAAGGGCGGCGACGGGGGACGTCGCACGATCCGGGATGTCGCGGCCCGCGCGGGGGTGTCCGCGTCCACGGTGTCACGGGTGCTCGGCGGCGTGTACCCGGTCAGTACGCAGACGCGTACCCGGGTGATGCGGGCGGTCCGCGAGCTGGACTATGTCGCCGACGCCCACGCCAAGGCGGTGGCGGGCGCCGGCACCCCGACGCTCGCGTTCGTCCTCGACGACATCACCGGCCCGTCGTTCGCGCATATGGCGCACGGCGTGGAGCGCGAGGCGGCCCGGCTCGGCCATCTGTGCCTGGTGTGCAGCACGGACGGCGACGCCGACCACGAGCAGCAGTTCATCGAGATGATGCGCGCCCAGCGCGCCGCCGCCGTGATCCTGGTGGGCGGCGCCGCGGACACCTCCGACTACCGTCGGCGCATGGCCCGTATCGCCGAGTCGCTGGCCTCGGCCGGCTCACGGCTGGTGCTGTGCGGGCGGCCGCCGCTGGATCCCGGCACCCCGGTGACGGTCATCGAGTACGACAACGAGAGCGGGGCCTACGCGCTGTGCTCGCATGTCCTCGCCCAGGGCCACCGGCGGGTCCTCTTCCTCGGGGGCAAACCGGAGAACACCGCCGCCCAGGGGCGTGAGCGCGGCTATATGGCCGCGCACCGCGCCCGGGGCCTGGATCCGGACCCGGCGCTGCGGCGCTCCGGCGACTTCACCCGTGACTCGGGCCACCGGCTGATGCGCCAAGCTCTCGACGCGGGGCTGGAGTTCACCGCCGTGGTGGCCGCCACGGACATGGTCGCGGCGGGGGCGCTCACGGCGCTCCACGAGGCGGGGCTGCGCGTACCCGGCGATGTGTCGCTCGCCGGGTACGACGACATCCCGTTCGCCCGGGATCTGCGTCCGCCGCTGACCACGGTCCATGTGCCCTACGAGGAGCTGGGCCGGCTCGCCGTCCGTACCGGCCTCGGCAGAACACCGGACACCCCGGATGAACACCTGCTCCTGGGCACCCATGTGGTGATCCGCGACTCGGTGGCCCCGCCGGCGGAGGCGGCCCGGTAGCGGCTGCCCGGCAACCGGTTTCCGCCCCCCGCGGGCATCGGTCTCCCTCAGCCGGTGCCGATGGCCGAGCTGGGCCCGGAGCGGGACTTCACGATCGAGGGCACCTGGGCGGCCGGGTCGAGGGTGTACGAGTAGTACGACTTCGGGTCGAAGGCCGTCCCGCCGCTTTCGTTGCGCCCGGAGGTGTTGGCGAACACGCTGCCCCGCTGGACCAGGGAGGCGGTGGCGTCCTTGATCACCGGGTTCTTCATGCCCTCGAAGTAGCTGTTCTCCAGCACCATCTTGGTGTTGCCGCGGGCGTAGTTGCCGTACGAGGAGTTGATGCTCGTCCCCGGATCGTCCTGCAGATAGTTGTTGTACAGATGCGCGTGCGCGACGTTGTCGGTGGACGGGTTGCGCTGTTCGGTCTCGTGGAACCAGTTGTGGTGGATCGTGATGTCGGCGGTGGTGTTCTCCGTCCAGCCGATGCCGAACGCCTTGTTGTGCTGCTCCAGCCGGTTCCAGGACACCGTGAGATAGGTGGTGTCCTTACGGCTGTCGATCAGGCCGTCGGCCATGTGCCGCAGATCGTTGTGGTCGATCCACACATGGTGGGCGCCGTCCATCTGGATGCCGTCCCAGTCGTGGTCCTTGTCGTTCCACGTGCCCTCGTAGGAGTCGCGGATCGTCAGGTTGCGGATGATGACGTTGTGCACGCCCTGGCCGAGGAAGAAACCGCCGCCGACGATCTGGCCCGCGGTCCCCGAGCCCACGATCGTCTTGTTCGAGGCGACCTTGATCTCCTTGCCCTTCGGGTCCATGGTGATCGCCCCGGCCACCACGATGACGTACGGCTCGGCAGCCGTCGCGTACCTCTCCAGATCGGCGAGCGTACGCACGGTCACGGTTGCCCCGCCCCGGCCGCCGTACGTCCCGTTCTGTCCCAGCGCGTTGACCGAGGCGAAACCGTCGGCGACGTCATCGGCCCACGCCGCCGCGCTCGTCGTCAGCTCCGCCCGCGGTCCGGATTCGGCCCGGGCGAAGGTCCCGCCGTCCGCGAGACCGGCCGCGGCGCCCAGTGCCAGGGCCAGTCCGGCCGTCAGACCGAGCCTGCCCCAGCCCCTGCTGCGCCGCGCTTTCTGCCGCTCGGCTTCCATCGCTACCTCTTCCACAGCTCGGGAGATGTCGTCCATGCCCCTGTCGCCGCCGCGGGCCGAGAGGTTGCCCCATCGGGTCATCGGGTCGGGTCGGGTCGGCTCGGCTACCGTCAACGGTTGGCGGGCGGCGGAACGGAGCATGGTCGCCCAAAGCGGTAGACGCCGGTCCGGTTCAGCCTCTCCACCGCCCCCTCTCAAAAAAAATGCTTGCTCTGCATCAAGCGTTTTTCTGAGAGGGGGCGGGGGAGCCGGTCCCGCCCAGTAGTGCTCGCCTGTCCGTTGCGCTCCCAGGCCCCGGATCAGCGCACCGCTGGACCGACCGGCCGGCCACCGCGCGGCAGCAGTCGCGGCGGAGCGCAGCGGAGCCTGCTTTGAGCTCAGCCGCCCGCCGAGCCGAGGAATCGGGACACCGGGCTGGCCGCCCCCTTCCCCCCTCCTGCTGGCGCTTTGGACCCGGAGGGTCCGAGACGAAAGCCGCACCCGCGTGAACCGAATGCCGCGAGACGCCGCATCGGCGCAGCGCAGCACAGATGTCCGGCCCGCCCTACTCCGCGAGGGGCGGCTGCCATTCGATCATCAGAATCGTGGCGTCGTCGCTGAGTTCGTTCTTCCCCTGGTCGAGGATGGCGTGGATGAGCAGGCGCAGCACTTCCGAGGCGGTGTGCCCCGCGGCCGTCGACCGGATGATGTAGTCGGTGAAGCGCTCCAGGCCGAACTGCTCGCCTCCCTCGTCGCGCGCTTCGACGACCCCGTCGGTGTAGAGCAGGATCTGGTCCCCGGGTTCGAGCGCCGTCTCGTGCACCTGGCGGGGGTCGCTGGACATGCTGGCGGGCAGGCCCAGCGGCGGTTCGGGGGGCCGCGCCAGCGCCTTCTGGTGCAGCCGGTGGCGGCGGATGAGCAGCGGCGCCGGATGGCCGCAGTTGCACCAGCGCAGCACGCCGGTGGGCATGTGCAGCTGGGCGAAGATGCCGGTGCAGAACTGGTCCGGCAGCCACCGTGACAGCGCCTCGTCCACGGCCGTGACCAGCTGTGCCAGGTCCGCGCCGGTGCGCCGGGCGTTGCGGCAGCCCGCCATGGCCACGGAGGTGGTGAGGCCGGACGCCAGATCGTGGCCCATGGCGTCGAGAATCGTGGCGTGCAGGATGTCCTCGGTGAACGAGTGGTCGAAGGCGTCGCCGCCCAGCTCGTACGCGGGCTCCACGACCGCGGTCGACACCACCCGGCCGGTGCCGATCGAGCGCGGCGGCAGAAACGCCCGCAGCATCTCCGTGTGCAGCTGCATGGGCCGGGTACGGCAGCGCTGCGCGATCGAGTCGATGTAGGTGCGCTTGGAGATGACGATCAGGGCGAGGAGCGAGGCCAGCGCCCGGCACCGCCAGAGCCTGTGCCCGTCCAGGGTCTTCATCGTGAAGCGCACGACGCCCAGCCGCTCCGCCGCGTTGACCAGCGGCAGCCATACGACCAGGCCGCCCGCACCGTCCTCGGTCACCCGCAGGGAGTCCGTGCGGTACGCCCATCCGGCCAGGGTGCCGTCGGCCTCCATGTCCTCTTCGCCCTCGTCCAGCGGCAGCAGCAGCCTTTGCTGGAGATCGACGAGATACACGACGACCCGGCCCAGGCCCATGGCCTGGACATACCGGTTCAGGACCTCGGGGAGTTCCGCGGGGGAAGCCTCCTGGGATGTCCTGACCAGCTCTTCCAGCAGGGCTTCCGCGGTTCCGGCCGAGATCGACGCGTCCGCGCCCACCATAGGGTCAACTCTACGGAATCCCGCTCAGACGGGCAGGCGCGGCACACTGTCGACGAGGCGGCGGGTGTACGTATGGGCCGGGTCGCCCAGCACCTGGGCCGTGTCGCCCTGCTCCACGATGCGGCCGCGCTCCAGGACCGCGGTGCGCTCGCACAGGGACGCGACGACCGACAGGTCGTGGGAGACCATGACGATCGTCAGCCCCCGCTCCTGCTGCAACTCGGCCAGCAGATCGACGACTTTGACCCGGGTGGTGACGTCGAGCGCGCTGACGGGTTCGTCGGCGAGCAGCACCCGCGGGTCGCATACGGTGGCGCGGGCGATCGCGATGCGCTGGCGCTGTCCGCCGGAGAACTCGTGCGGATAGCGCCGCGCCGCGTCGGCCGGCAGCCCGACCCGCTCCAGGGCCTCGGCCACCTTGGGCGCCGCCGTACGCCTGCTGTCGATGCCGAGCGAGCGCAGCGGCTCGGCCACGGTGGCGCCCACCCGGCGGCGCGGGTCGAGCGAGGAGTACGGGTCCTGGAAGACGCACTGCACGCTGCCGCGGAAGCGGCGCATCAGCTTGGCGTCGCGGAGGCGCAGCGCCTCGCCGTCGAAGCGCACGGTGCCGGTGGTGGGCCGGGCGAGCCCGAGCAGCAGGCGCAGCAGGGTCGTCTTGCCCGCGCCCGACTCGCCGACCAGGGCGAGGCTGTGTCCGGCCGCGACGGCGAGGGACACGTCCTGGAGGACGGGGGCGGTGCTCCCCCGGTAGCGCAGCGCGACGTCGTCCAGTTCCAGTACGGGGGTCGTCGCCTCCACTGCGGGGGTCATCGCGCGCTCCTCGGGGCCAGGGCGGACTCCAGCTTGCGCGCGCTGGCCACCAGGGTCCTGGTGTACTCCTCGCGCGGCGCCCGGACGATCTCGTCGACGGTGCCCTCCTCCACGGCGCGGCCGTCCTTCATGACCAGGGCCCGGTCGGTGACCTTGGCGACGACCGCAAGGTCGTGGCTGACGAACAGGACCGCCATCTCGCGTATCCGCACCAGGGTGTCGATCAGGGCGAGCATGTCGGCCTGCACGGACACGTCCAGTGCGGTGGTCGGCTCGTCCGCGATGAGCAGCTTGGGCTCGCAGGCAAGCGCCATGGCGAGCGCCACGCGCTGGCGCTGCCCGCCGGAGATCTCATGCGGGAAGGCGCGGGCGATACGGCCCGGCTCGGGCAGCCGCACCTGCTCCAGCGCCTCGGCGACGGCCCGCTTGAGGGCGCCGCCGGTCAGCCCCCGCCGCTGGCGGAGCGGTCCGGCGATCTGCCGGCCCACCCGCATCAGCGGGTCGAGCGCGGTCAGTGGCTCCTGGAAGACGATGGCGGCGTCCCGGCCGCGTACGCCGGTGAGCCGTTTCTCGCTCGCGCCGACGATCTGGGTGCCGCCCAGTTCGACGCTGCCGGTGGCGGTCATGCCCTCGGGCAGCAGTCCGAGGACGGCGAGGGTGGTCAGCGACTTGCCGGAGCCCGATTCGCCGATGACTCCGAGCCGTTCGCCGGGGGCGACGGACAGCGAGAGGTCGTCCACGAGGGTGCGCCCGTCCGCCGTGCGGACGGTGAGGCCGCGTACGTCGAGGAGGGTCATGCGCGCCTCCGCCGGGTCGCCGGGTCGAGGGTGTCGCGCAGGCCGTCGGCGATCAGGTTGACGCCGATGACCAGCAGTACGAGCAGGATGCCGGGGGCGAGCGCTCCGGCCGGGGCGGTGGTGAAGGTGGCCTGGGCCTCCTGGAGCATCCGGCCCCATGAGGCGCTGGGCGGCGGGGCTCCCAGGCCCAGGTAGGAGAGCCCGGCCTCGGCCAGCACCGCGAGGCCGAACTGGAGCGCCAGGTTGACCACGAGGGTGGGCCAGATGTTGGGCAGGACGTGTCCGGCCACGATCCGGGGCCAGGAGGTGCCCGAGGTGCGGGCGGCCGTGATGTAGTCCTGCGCGAGGACCCGTTTGACCAGGATGCGGACCAGGCGGGCCACGACCGCGCTCTGCGCGATCCCGATCGCCAGCACGGCCGACCCCAGGGTGGCCGAGCGGGCGGCGACGATCAGCATGGCGAGCAGCAGCGTCGGGAAGGCGATCAGGATGTCGAGGAACGCGGAGAGCGTGTCGTCGAGCCAGCCCTGTGCGAACGCGGTCAGCACGCCCAGGGTGACCCCGAGCGCGGCCGCGATGAGGACGGAGCCGAGCCCCGCCTCGACGGCGATCCGGGAACCGGTCATCGCTTGCGTGAACAGGTCGCGGCCGAGCTTGTCGGTACCCAGCAGGTGGTCGGTGGCGGGGCCGGTGAGCCGTCCGCCGGAGGTGTCGTCGGTGGCGTACGGGAGCCAGAACAGGGAGACCAGGGCGAGCAGGAAGATCAGACCGGCCAGGACGCAGCCCGCCAGCAGCGTGTACGACCGCTTGGCCCTCGAGGACTGGTCCGGGGCCTCCACGAGGGGCTGGGCCGGGGATGTCGCGCGCGTCATCGGGAGCCTCCCGACAGCCTGCCCCGCAGCCGCGGGTCGATGATCCGCTGGATGAGGTCGGCCGCGAAGCCGATCAGCAGCACCGCGAGCGTGGAGACGAACAGCACGCCCTGGATGACCGGGTAGTCGTGCTGGGCGATACCGGTCGCGAGCATCGAGCCCAGGCCCGGCAGTGCGAACACCGACTCCACGACGACCGCGCCGAGCAGCGTGGACGCCAGCTCGATGCCCAGGATCGAGATCACCGGCACGGAGGCGTTGCGCAGCCCGTGCCGCCACATGGCCCGCCCGAACGAAGCGCCCAGGGCCCGCGCGGTCCGCAGATAGTCGCTGCCCAGTACGTCGAGGGTGGCCGAGCGGACGTACCGGGTCAGCGACGCGCCCATCACCAGCGCGATCGTGACGACCGGCAGCACGAGCGAGCGGATCGCCTCGGCGGGCTCGGCCCAGCCGTCCTGGGGGAAGCCGCCCGCGGGCAGCCATCCGGCGTTCAGCGCGAAGACAGCGATGAGGATCATGCCGAGCCAGAACACCGGGATCGCGATGCCCAGCTGCGACACCCCGCTGAGGAGCGCGCCGTACCAGGTCCGCCGCTTGTACGCGGCGATGAACCCGGCCGGGACGGCGATCAGCACCGCCAGTACGAAGGCCGCGAGCGTCAGCGGGATGGTGACGTTCAGCCGCGAGGAGACTTCGGGCCCGACCGGCAGCGAGCTGACGAACGAGGTGCCGAGGTCGCCCCTGGCCAGCTGCCCGATCCAGTGTGTGAACTGCTCGGGCAGCGGCCGGTCGGAGCCGATGGCGTGGCGTGCCGCCGCGATCTGCTCGGGGCCCGCGCCGACCGAGGTGAGCGCGTTGGCGGGGTCCCCGGGCAGCATGCGCAGCAGTACGAACAGCACCACGCTCGCCAGCGCCAGTGACACCAGCAGGAAGGCAAGGCGGCGCAGGAGATACCGCGCCATCAGCCCTTCTTCTGGATGTCGTAGGCGTAGAACTGCGAGTTGAGGCCGTTGACGGGGTAGCCGGAGAGCTTGCTGTTCGCGACGACGATCTGCGGGTACAGGTACAGCCAGTCGCTGGCCGCGTCCTCGGCGGTCTTGCGGTTGACCTTCTTCAGCAGTTCGGTCTGCGCGGCCGTGGTGGGCGCCGCTTCCGCCTGCTCCACCCAGCGGGTGACCTGCTTGTTGTCGTAGCCCCAGTAAAAGTCGGGGTTGCCGTACCAGACCAGGTCGCGGTCGTTGACGTGCTCCTGGAGGGTGGCCGCGAAGTCGCGGTTCTTGTAGACCTTCGTGTACCACTCGTCCGGCGTGATCGTGTTGATCTTGACGGTGATGCCGACCTTGGCGAGCTGCGACTTGATGAAGGTGGCCGCGGTCGGGTGCGGGTCGTAGTTCGGGGTGTCGAGGGTGAAGGTGAAGCCGTTTCCGTAGCCGGCGTCCTTCAGCAGCTTCTTGGCCCGGGCGGTGTCATACGCGTTGACCTTGGTGAGGTCTTCGTACCAGGGGTCGGTGGGCGGCACCATCGAGCCGATGAGCTTGCCGTATCCGCCCCAGACGGACTCCAGCAGCTTCTTGTCGTCGATGGCGGAGGACACCGCCTGCCGGACCCGGACGTCGGTGAACGGCTTGGCCTTGTCGTTGAAGGCGAGCAGCAGCTTGGTGGTCGAGTCGCCGTCGCTGACCTTGTAGTTCTGGTTGTTCTTGAACTGGTCGAGGGCGTCGGGCGACTGCTCGCTGGTGACCACGTCCACCGCGTTGGTCAGCAGCGCGTTGTTCAGCGCCGTGGCGTTCTTGTAGTAGTGGAAGACGACGCCCTTGTTGGCGGCCGCGCGGCCCCAGTAGCCGGCGAACCGGTCGAGGGAGAGGGCCGAGCCGCGGGTCCACTTGTTCAGCGTGTACGGCCCGGTGCCGTCCTCGCTCGTCTTCAGGCTCTTCGCCTCGGAGTTGACGATCCAGACGTAGGAGAGGTTGTAGACGAAGGAGATCGACTTCTTCGAGAGCGTGACCTTCACGGTCTTCGCATCGGGGGTGGCGATGTCCTTGATGACCTCGAGGTTGCTCTTACGGGCGGACTGCGAGTCCTTCCCGATCACCTTCTCCAGGCTGTACTTGACGTCCTGGCTGGTGAGCTTCTTGCCGCTGTGGAACTTCACGCCGTCGCGCAGGGTGAAGGTGTAGGTGAGCCCGTCGCCGCTGACCTTGTAGTCCTGGGCGAGCAGCTTCTCGACCTTGCCGTCGTCGGTGAGCCGGAACAGCCCCTCGTAGACATTGCCGGCCAGCGCCTCGGTGACGCCCTGGCCGCCGCCCGCGGTGTTGTCGAGGTTCTGCGGCTCGTAGAGCGAACCGACGCCGACGGTGGCGTTCTTGTCGTACGCGCCGCCCGAGGCGCTTCCTCCATTGGAGCCCCCGCCGCAGGCGGTGAGGGTCAGGGCGAGGGTGGCGGCCGTGGCGCCGCCGTACAGGGCGGACTTGGTGATGTTCATGGAGGGTGAGCTCGTTTTCTGCGGGGTGTGCCGCGAATTCTGCGGAGTGTGCCGCGAAGGGGTCTGCTGCGGGGAGATCAGTGCTGTGCGAGGAAGCCGTCGCGGAAGACGGGGCGCTGCTCACCGGCCTCGACGGGCAGGTGGAAGCGGTTCTGCCGCGGCGGCATCGGACAGTTGTACTGGTCGGAGAATCCGCAGGGCGGCACAAAGGCGCGGTTGAAGTCCAGCCGGACCCGGCCCGGGTCGGCGGTGCGCTCCACGAAGAGGAAGCGTCCGGCGCCATAGGTGGTGTCACCGTTGGTGGGGTCGCCGAAGACGAGCAGCAGGGTGCCGTCGTCGTCGAAGGCGCTGAGCGTGTAGTCGCGGCCGTCCACAGTGAGCGCGATATCGCCCGGTACGACCAGGTCGCGGGTGCCCCCGTTGTCCCGGATGTGCTCGAACGCGACGCGCCGGGCGCCCGGCACCGGGTGGTACGAGGCTTCGAGGACCCATGCCGGGTCGTACGGGAAGGCGTCGACGCGCTCGAAGTGGCGGATGGCCGGCGACTGGGCGTCCCAGAAGCGCAGACCGTGCTCGGGCTCGCCGGTGACCAGGTCGGTGCGGGCGAGGGTGGTGACGGTGACATGCTCCGGCTGTCCCGCGCGGGCCGCGTCGAGGTCGGGGCGCTCACCGGACGGCAGCCAGCGGGTCTCCACGAGGGCGAGGTTCCCGGTGGCGGAGGTGACCGAACGCCGACGCCGGGCTCGCCAGTCCTCCCAGGCCGCGGCGGGGTCCGCGGTCGGCTGGTCGGCGGCGGTCGGCTGATCCGGGGTGGCGGATGTGCGGGTCACGGCGTGCGGCTCATTTCGGAGTGTGTCACGCCTCGATGATCACGCTGCGTGAAGTACCCAAAGGGCCTTCTTTATCACCCATAAGCCTTCCTAATGTCAAATTCGCGCCAGATGGCGAGATGCCCTCGGCCCACAGGGGGCGCGAACGGCGGATTCGGCGAGTCTTTGTCCTGAGACAGGAGAAAGTCCACAGCGATTGCAGCGTAAGTTCTTCCCACGCCGGACAACCGCTGCTACGTTCCCCCTGAAAGCCCGACCAGTGGCATGCCGATGACGGCGGGAGGGGCAGTGTGAGGCGCATGACGGCACGACCCGCGAACGCCCATCAGGCGCGTCTGCTGCGTCTGCTGCGCGACGGGGGACCCACCTCCCGGGCGCAGCTGGGCGACTGGATGGACCTCTCGCGCTCCCGGCTGGCCGTGGAGGTCGACCGGCTGCTCGACACCGGGCTGGTGATCGCCGACGGGCTCGCCGCCTCCCGCGGCGGGCGCCGCTCGCACAACATCCGGCTCGCCCCCACGCTGCGCTTCCTCGGCGTCGACATCGGCGCCACCTCGGTCGACGTGGCCGTCACCAACGCCGAGCTGGAAGTGCTCGGCCACGTGACCCAGCCCATGGATGTGCGCGAGGGCCCGGTCGCGGTCTTCGAGCAGGTCCTGGCCATGGCCGCGAAGCTCCGGGGGTCCGGGGTGGCCGAGGGGTTCGACGGGGCCGGGATCGGGGTCCCGGGCCCGGTGCGCTTCCCCGAGGGGGTGCCGGTCGCGCCGCCGATCATGCCCGGATGGGACGGCTTCCCCGTACGGGAAGCGCTCAGCCAGGAGCTGGGCTGCCCCGTCATGGTGGACAACGACGTGAACCTGATGGCGATGGGAGAGCAGCAGGCGGGCGTCGCGCGCTCCGCGAAGGACTTCCTCTGCGTCAAGATCGGCACCGGCATCGGCTGCGGCATCGTGGTCGGCGGCGAGGTCTACCGCGGTACGACCGGCAGCGCCGGCGATATCGGCCATATCCAGGCCGAGCGCGACGGCCGGCCGTGCGCCTGCGGCAACCGCGGCTGTCTGGAGGCGTACTTCGGCGGCGCGGCGCTCGCCCGCGACGCCGAGGCGGCCGCGCGGGAGGGCCGGTCCGCTGAGCTCGCCGCCCGGCTGGAGGCCGCCGGAAGCCTCGCCGCCACCGATGTCGCGGCAGCCGCCTCGGCGGGCGACGCCGCCGCGCTCGACCTCATCCGCGACGGCGGCACCCGCACCGGCCAGGTACTCGCCTCGCTCGTCAGCTTCTTCAACCCCGGCCTGGTGGTGATCGGCGGCGGGGTGACCGGCCTCGGCCACAATCTGCTCGCCGCCATCCGCACCCAGGTCTACCGCCAGTCACTGCCGCTGGCCACCGGCAACCTCCCCATCGTGCTGGGCGAACTCGGCGCCGTGGCCGGGGTCATCGGGGCGGCCCGCCTGATCAGCGACCACCTCTTCTCCCCGGCCTGACCCGACACGCACCACCCGCAACCACAGGCACCACACCTACGCACCGCACCGCACCGCACGCACCGCACGCACCGCACGCACCGCACGCACCGCACGCACCGCGCCACACCACACGCACACACCACGGGCACGCGCGCACGTGAACCGCGCGACGCCCGCCACACCCGCCGCATTCCGTACGCACCGCACGACGCGCACCACACCAACCCCCCGCCATTCCTCGATCAGCCCTGCCCACTCACCGGCGCACCGCCGAGGAGGCCCGCCATGGCACCGCCCGAACCGCCACCACTGCTCACCATGTCCGCCATCGCCAAGTCCTTCCCCGGCGTACGGGCCCTCGACGGGGTCGACCTCGACGTCCAGGCGGGTGAGGTCCACTGTCTGCTCGGCCAGAACGGCGCGGGCAAGTCCACCCTGATCAAGGTGCTGGCCGGGGCCCATCAGCCCGACCAGGGCGAGATCCACTGGCAGGGCCGCCCGGTGCGGCTCAAGTCGCCGGTCGCCGCCATGCGCCTGGGCATCGCCACCATCTACCAGGAACTCGACCTGGTGGAAGGGCTGTCCGTGGCCGAGAACGTCTTCCTCGGCCATGAGCTCGCCACCGGCGGATTTCTCCGCCCCCGCTCGGCCCGCGCCGCCACCGCCGACCTCCTCGCCCGCCTCGGCCACCCGGAGATCCCCCCGGACGCGCTGGTCGGCTCGCTCCCCGCGGCCGGACAGCAGATCGTCTCCATGGCCCGCGCCCTCTCCCACGACGTACGGCTGATCGTCATGGACGAGCCGTCCGCCGCCCTCGACCCCGACGAGGTGGACAATCTCTTCCGCATCGTCGGCGATCTGACCGGGGACGGCGTCGCCGTCGTCTACATCTCCCACCGGCTGGAGGAGATCCGCCGCATCGGCGACCGCGTCTCCGTCCTCAAGGACGGCCGCGTCGCCGCCCGCGGACTGCCCGCCCGCACCACCCCGACCCGCGACATCGTCGCCCTGATGACCGGCCGCGACGTCGAGTACGCCTTCCCCGAACGGCCCGCACCGGACGCATCGTCCGAGGCCCCCGGCGAGGGCAAGCCCGTACTGCGGCTCGAAGGGCTGGCCAGGGCGGGCGAGTTCGAACCGCTCGACCTGGATCTGCGCCCCGGCGAGATCGTGGGGCTCGCCGGTCTCGTCGGCTCCGGCCGCTCGGAGATCCTGGAGACCGTCTACGGGGCCCGGCGGCCGACCGCCGGCCGCGTCCTCGTCGACGGGCGCCCGCTGCGCCCCGGCAGCGTCACCGCCGCCGTACGCGCCGGGCTCGGCCTCGCCCCCGAGGAGCGCAAGGCGCAGGGGCTGCTGATGCTGGAGTCCATCACCCGCAATGTCTCGGTGTCCTCGCTGGCCCGCTTCTCACGCGCCGGATGGCTGGACCGCGGGGCCGAACGGACCGCGGCCCGGGAGGCCGTACGGGATCTGTCGCTGCGCCCGGACGACCCGGAGCGCCCGGTGCGCACCCTGTCCGGCGGCAACCAGCAAAAGGCCGTGCTCGCCCGCTGGCTGCTGCGCGGCTGCCGCGTGCTGCTGCTGGACGAGCCCACGCGCGGCGTCGACGTGGGCGCCCGCGCCGAGTTGTACGCCCTGATCCGCCGCCTCGCCGACGACGGCGTGGCCGTCCTGCTCGTCTCCAGCGAACTGCCCGAGGTCCTGGGCCTGGCCGACCGGGTGCTGGTGCTCCGCGAGGGCCGCGTCGTACACACCGCACCGGCGCGGGAGCTGGACGAACACCGCGTCCTCGACCTCGTCATGGAAGGGAGCCCGTCGTGCTGAATCAACCCGGGGGGCAGCCGGGGTCTGCCGCCCCCGCGAATGCCGCCGCCGAATCCACCGCCACGCTCACCAAGGAGAGCCCGCCGGGAGCGTCCAACGGCCGTCCGCCGGCCGGCCGGGCCGCCGGGGGCGGCCGGCTGCGGGCGCTCGCCGATCTGCGCAATCTGTCCCTGGTCGGGGTCCTCGCGGTGCTGGTGGCCGTAGGCGGCTTCACCAAGCCCAATGAGTTCCTGACCACCGACAATCTGCAACTCGTCCTGACCCAGGCGTCCGTGATCGGCGTCGTCACCGTCGGCATGACCTTCGTCATCACCAGCGGCGGCATCGACCTGTCCGTCGGCGCGATGGTCGCCCTGGCCTCGGTCTGGGCCACGACACTGGCCACCCAGGACTTCGGGCTCGGCGGCATCCTGATGTGCGCCGTCCTGGTCGGGCTCGGCTGCGGTCTGGTCAACGGCGTGCTCATCGCGTACGGCGGCCTGGTCCCCTTCATCGCCACGCTCGCCATGCTCGCCTCCGCCCGTGGTCTCGCGCTGCACCTCAGCGACGGCAAGACGCAGGTCGTCACCGTGCAGCCGGTCCTGGACCTGGGGCTGCCCGACGCGTACGTACTGGGCGTCCCGCCGCTGGTGATGATCTTCGCCTTGGTCACCGTGGTCGGCTGGCTGGTGCTGAACCGTACGACCTTCGGCCGGCGCACCGTCGCCATCGGCGGCAACCCGGAGGCCGCCCGGCTCGCGGGCATCGACGTCAGGCGGCAGCGCCTGATGCTGTATCTGCTGTCCGGGCTGTGCTGCGGTATCGCCGCGTTCATGCTGATCGTCCTCACCGGCTCCGGCCAGAACACCAACGGCAACCTCTACGAACTCGACGCCATCGCCGCCGCGATCATCGGCGGCACGCTGCTCAGCGGCGGCCGGGGCACCATCACCGGCTCCGTCCTCGGCGTCCTCGTCTTCACCACCATCACCAACCTGTTCGCCCTGAACAACCTGCAGAGCGATATCCAGCAGATCGCCAAGGGCGCGATCATCGTCGCCGCCGTCCTGGTCCAGAAGGGTCGTACGAACCATGAGGGATAACCCACGCACACCGGCCAACTCCCCGATGAGCCCCAGCCGCAGAAACCTGCTGTTCGGCACCGCCGCCGCGGGCGCGCTCTTCGCCGCGGGCTGTACGAGCAACGAGAACAACGACGACAACGAGAACAGCAGGCAGGCCGCGAACACGGCCGACACCAAGCCCGGCAAGAAGGTCACCATCGGCTTCGCCGGCCCGCAGGCCGACCACGGCTGGCTCAACGCCATCAACCAGCAGGCCAAGCGGCGCGCCAAGGAGTACGAGGACGTCACACTCGAGACCACCGAGGGCTCGAATGACACCGCCCAGCAGATCGGCCAGATCGAGACGCTGATCAACAAGAAGGTCGACGTCCTGGTCATCCTGCCCGCGGACGGCAAGGCGCTGACCCAGGTCGGGCTGAAGGCCATGAAGGCGGGCATCCCCGTCGTCAACCTCGACCGGATCTTCGCCTCCCCGCAGGCGTACCGCTGCTGGATCGGCGGCGACAACTACGGCATGGGGCTCAACGCGGGCCGCTACATCGGCGAACAGCTCAAGGGCAAGAAGAACGCGAAGGTCGTCGAGCTGGCGGGCCTGGACAACCTGGAGCTGACCGGGCAGCGCACCAAGGGGTTCGACGACGCCCTGAAGAACTACCCCAACATCGAGAAGGTCGGCCGCCAGGCCGCCGAGTTCACCGTCGAGTCGGGCCAGGCGAAGATGGCCCAGTTGCTCCAGGCGCATTCGAAGTTCGACGCGCTCTGGAACCACGACGACGACCAGGGCGTGGGCGCCGAGCGCGCCATCCAGCAGGCCGGGCGGGACGACTTCCTGATGGTCGGCGGCGCGGGCGCCAAGCGCGCCATGGACGCCATCAAGGCCGACAACAGCGTGCTGAAGGCCACCGTCCTCTACCCGCCGACGATGGCCGCCTCCGCCATCGACCTCGCCCGCGCCCTCGGCCAGGGCAAGGGCGTCGGCGGCCTCGCCGAACTGGAGATCCCGGCGTCCCTGACGCTCTACTCCGCCGTGGTCACCAAGGACAACGTCGACGCCTACCTGCCCACGGGCTTCAGCTGACCGCGGCCCATCGGCCCAGATCCGGCCCCTGACCCCCCAGCGCCTGATCCCCCAGCGAAGGAGTCCCATGCAACGTCCTGCGGAAACAACCAAGCCCGCGCTCGGTGTCGGCATGGTCGGCTACGCCTTCATGGGCGCCGCCCACTCCCAGGGGTGGCGCACCGTGGGCCGCGTCTTCGACCTGCCCCTGCGCCCGGCCATGGCCGCCATCTGCGGCCGCGACCCGGACGCGGTGCGGGCCGCGGCCGAAAAACACGGCTGGGCCGCCGCCGAGACCGACTGGCGCGCCCTGATCGCCCGCGATGACGTACAGCTCGTCGACATCTGCACACCCGGCGACAGCCACGCCGAGATCGCGATCGCGGCGCTCGAGGCGGGCAAGCATGTGCTGTGCGAGAAACCGCTCGCCAACTCGGTCGCCGAGGCCGAGGCCATGGTGGAAGCGGCGCGGCGGGCGCGGGAGCGCGGGCAGATCGCGATGGTGGGGTTCAACTACCGCCGTACGCCCGCCATCGCACACGCCCGCCGGATGGTGCGGGACGGGCGGCTCGGGGTGCTGCGCCACGTACGGGTGTCGTATCTGCAGGACTGGATCGTCGATCCGGAGTTCCCGCTGGTGTGGCGGCTGCGGCGGGAGCACGCGGGCTCCGGTGCGCTCGGCGACCTGGGCGCCCATATCGTCGACCTGGCGCAGTATCTGGCGGGCGAGCCGCTGGTCGGGGTCTCGGCGCTGACCGAGACCTTCGTACGGGAGCGGCCGCTGCCCGCCGGAACGGCGACCACCGGCCTCGGCGGCCAGGCGGGCGGCGCGGCGCGCGGGCCGGTCACGGTCGACGACGCGGCGCTGTTCAGCGGGCGGATGGCCTCCGGGGCGCTCGCGTCCTTCGAGGCCACCCGGTTCGCGGCGGGCCGTAAGAACGCGCTGCGGATCGAGCTCAACGGCGAACGCGGCTCGCTCGCCTTCGATCTGGAACGCCTCAACGAGCTGCACTTCCACGACCACACCGAGCCGGCCACCGATGCCGGTTTCCGCCGGATCCTGGTCACCGAGCCCGAACACCCCTATCTGGAGGCGTGGTGGCCGGCCGGCCACGCCCTCGGGTACGAGCACACCTTTGTCCACCAGGCGCGCGACCTGGTGCTGGCCATCGACGCGCGGACCGAACCCGAACCGTCCTTCGCGGACGGGCTGCAGGTGCAGCGGGTGCTCGCCGCGGTCGAGGAGAGCGCCGAGAAGAACTGCGTCTACACGCCGGTACCCGCCTGAGGAGGCCACGGATGCCCCGACAATTCACACTCTTCACCGGACAGTGGGCCGATCTGCCGCTCGAGGAGGTCTGCCGGCTGGCCCGCGACTTCGGCTACGACGGACTCGAACTCGCCTGCTGGGGCGACCACTTCGAGGTGGACCGGGCGCTCTCCGAGCCCGGCTATCTGGACGGCCGGCGGCAGCTGCTGGAGAAGTACGGGCTCCAGTGCTGGGCCATCTCCAACCACCTGGTCGGCCAGGCCGTATGCGACTCCCCCATCGACGAGCGCCACCAGGCCATCGTGCCGGGCCGGATCTGGGGCGACGGCGACCCGGAGGGGGTGCGGCAGCGGGCGGCGGCCGAGCTGGCGGACACCGCGCGGGCCGCGGCCGCCTTCGGGGTCCGTACCGTCATCGGCTTCACCGGGTCCTCCATCTGGCATCTGGTGGCGATGTTCCCGCCGGTGCCGCCGCATATGATCGAGCGCGGCTACGAGGACTTCGCCGAGCGCTGGAACCCGATCCTGGACGTGTTCGACGCGGAGGGCGTGCGCTTCGCCCACGAGGTGCACCCCAGCGAGATCGCGTACGACTACTGGACCACCCACCGCGCGCTCGAAGCGGTCGGCCACCGCCCCGCCTTCGGGCTCAACTTCGACCCCAGCCATTTCGTCTGGCAGGACCTGGACCCGGTCGGCTTCCTGTGGGACTTCCGGGACCGGATCTACCACGTGGACTGCAAGGAGGCGCGGAAGCGGCTGGACGGCCGCAACGGCCGGCTCGGCTCGCATCTGCCCTGGGGCGACCCGCGGCGCGGCTGGGACTTCGTCTCGGCCGGACACGGGGATGTGCCGTGGGAGGACGTGTTCCGGATGCTGCGCTCCATCGGATACGACGGGCCGGTGTCGGTGGAGTGGGAGGACGCCGGGATGGACCGGCTGCAGGGCGCGCCCGAGGCGCTGCGGCGGCTGAAGGCGTACGACTTCGACCCGCCGGCGGCCTCCTTCGACGCGGCCTTCGGCGGCGGGAACGGCTGAAGGGGACCGTCAGGGGTGGGGCCCAGGGGGGAAGGGCCGTCCGTGCGAGGGTCACGGACGGCCCTGAGGCCGTTCCTACACCGGATGGCTCACCATGGTGACAGCGGCCGGCCGACGGGCCGCCGCACCCCTGCGCCCCCGAGCCGGAAGAAGACCGCGCCCCATGACCATCCGCGTCCTGCTCGCCGACGACCAGACCCTGCTGCGGGCCACCTTCCGGATCCTGATCGACTCCTGCGAGGACATGGAGGTGGTGGCGGAGGCCGCCGACGGCGCGGAGGCGGCAGCGCTGACCAGCGCACACGCCCCTGACGTCGTCGTCATGGACATCCGTATGCCCGGCACCGACGGCCTGGCCGCGACCTCCGCGATCTGCACCGACCCGGAGCTGTCCGCCACCCGTGTGCTCATCCTCACCACCTTCGAAACCGACGAATACGTGGCCCGGGCGCTGCGCGCGGGCGCGAGCGGCTTTCTCGGCAAGGACGTGGGCGCCGATGAACTGCTCACCGGCATCCGCACCGTGGCCTCCGGCGACTCCCTGCTCTCCCCGGTGGCCACCCGCGCCCTGATCACCCGCTTCCTCGCCGCCCCCGACCCCGAGGCCCCGCTGGCGCCGAGCGAACTCCTCGCCTCGCTCACCGCCCGCGAGCGGGAGGTGATGGCGCTGGCGGCCGAGGGGAAGTCCAACGCCGAGATCGCCGAGGTGCTTTTCGTCAGCCCGCTGACCGTACGCACGCATGTCCAGCGGGCCATGAACAAGCTCGGGGCGCGGGACCGCGCCCAGCTGGTCGTCATCGCGTACCAGTCCGGGCTGGTGCGGCCCGCGCCGCCGCGCGACCAGTTCTAACTGTCCAGGCCGAAGAAGGTGATCGCCCGGGCGGCCATACCGGCGAGCGGGAGCGAGTGTCCCGTGCCCTGGATGCTGATGGCCTCGACGGGGGCCCGGTCACCGGTGGCGCCGTAGCGGGTGCGGGTCCAGTTGGTCTGCGGACTGTCCGTGCTCGCGGGTGTCTGGCTCGCCCCGAGGACGTTCGTCCACTGCTTGATCTCCTCACCGAAGTTCGGATAGCGCAGGGTGGTGTCCGCGGTGCCGTGCCACAGCTGCATCCTCGGCCGGGCTCCGGTGTATCCGGGGTAGGCGCCGCGCGCCAGATCGCCCCACTGCTGCGCCGTCTTGGTGATCGTGCCGTTGGCGCAGGCGGTGTTCCAGCCTGATCCGTCCGTGGTGGCGAAGCAGCCGAAGGGTACGCCGGAGAACGCGGCGCCCGCCTTGAACACGTCCGGGTAGTCGCCGAGCAGGACGTTGGTCATCATGGCGCCCGAGGAGGCTCCGGTGACGTAGACCCGGCTGGGGTCGGCGTTGTTGTGCTGAAGAACGTAGCGGACCATCGACACGATGCCCACCGGGTCGCTGCCCCCGTCGTGCCGCAGCGCCTGCGGTGAGGAGACATCGAAGCAGGAGCCGCTGCGGGTGGCGGACGGGTAGATGACGATGAAGCCGTAGCGGTCGGCCAGCGAGGCGAACTCGGTGCCGGAGAAGAACGCGGGGCCCGAGCCCGTGCAGTAGTGCACCGCGACCAGGATCGCGGGGCGCGCCGCGACGTTGCTCGGCACGTACTGGTACATCCTGAGGTTGCTCGGATTGTTGCCGAATCCGGTCACCTCGGTGAGCGAGGCCGCCGCCGCGGGAGACGGCGAAAGCATGAGCAGCGACGCGAGCAGCGGCAGGATGCCGCCGAATAACGCCGCGAGCACCGACCTGGGTGTGCTGCGCCGCCTTGCGGACGTGGCGGTGGTTCCCGCCGACGCGGGGCTGTTGGTCATGTCCCTGTCCTTTCTACACTGGTGGCTGTGAAGGGCTTGCTGCTGCGGCTCTCGGCGCTCGACGCGGATGCCGCCACCGCGGTTCGCGTGATCGCCCACTTCCAGGCGCTGCTGGGCAGCGGCGCCCTCGATGCGATATCGCTGGTCCGGTCCACCGCGGGGCTCGCGGAGTGCGCGGCGGGCCTGGAGCTGCCCGACGGCCGCAGGGCCCGGTTCGGACCGGGCGGCGCCGCCCTCCCGGGTGAGCCGGAGGCGGTGTCCCAGGGCGCGGAGCTCGGCCCGTCCGGGCGGGTGTGGCTGGAGCGGCCGGGGCCACCGGGCCCGTTCGACGAGCTGATCCTCGAATGGATGGCCATCGCCGCACGGACGCTGTGCGGCGGCCCTGCGCCCGCTGCCCCGCTCGCCCCTCGTCCGCCTGGTCCGCCCGATGCGGCCGATCCCGCGCTGATGGAGCTGGTGCTGTCCGAGCGCGAGTCCGACCATGACCGCGCCCGCGCGCTACGACTGCTGGGCCTGGCCCCCGAACTGCCGCTGCGGATGGTGGCGGTCCGCGGCGCCCCGGCCGTCGACGCGGGCCTGGACGCGGTCGCGCTGCTCGGCCGCGCGAGGCTCGAGGCCGTCGTCCGGGTCACCCGGACCGGCCCGTGGGGCACGGTCCTGGTGCAATCCCCCGACACGGCGGCCGACTCGCCCGCCCCGGCGCTGCGCGCCGCGGTGGCCGACCCACGCCGCGGCCCGGACGTGGCGCGCGACACGGCGCGCCGGCTGCGGGTCGGCGTCGGCGGCCTGGTCCCCGCGCTGGCGGCCCGCGACTCCTGGGCACAGGCGTGTACGGCGCTGCGGTTCGCGGTGGCGGGCAGCCCGCGGGAGGCGGTGGCCGACCATGACGCGCTCGGCCCGGTCGCGCTGCTGGCCGACATCCCGGCGGAGCGGCTGGCCGCGCTGCCCGAGGCACGGCAGCTGGACGCGCTGGCCGCCCAGCCGAACGGGGACCTGACCATCGCCGCGCTGGCCGCCTTCTGCCGTACCGGCTCGCTGCGCCAGGCCGCCGCGGAACTGCATCTGCACCACAGCTCCGTGGCCGCGCGACTGGCCCATGTGGAGGCGGCACTGGGCTGGCGGCTACGCGACCCCGAACACCGCTTCCACGCCCAACTCGCCCTGTACGCACGGCGATTGGCTACAGCACCAAACTGAACGCGGGCTCTCATCGGCCCAGCGCTCGCCGCAGGACCGCGACCGTCTCGTCGCCCATCCGCCGCACCACCCCGGCGTACTCCACGGCCACCGCGCCATGGAAGGTGCCCGGGAAGAGGTGCAGTTCGGTGGGGATGCCGGCGGCCAGCAGGGCGCGTGCGTAGTCGATGCCCTCGTCGCGCAGCGGGTCGAACTGCATCACCGCGACATAGGCGGGCGGCAGCCCCCGCAGCCCGGCCACACCCGCCCGGGCGGGGGCCGCGTACGGCGATACGTCCCCCGTACCGGGCACCCCGGCCCCCAGATACGCCTCCCAGCTCTGCCGGGCGAGGTGGCGGGTCCATACGGGAGTGTCGGTGAAGGCCCGCGCGCTGGGCGTGTCCAGCCGGTCGTCGAGCGCGGGGCTGAACAGGACCTGGAAGCGGATCCCGGGGCCACCGCGGGCATGGGCGAGCATCGTCAGGGCGGTGGCCATGCCCGCCCCGGAGCTGTCGCCGAGGACCGCGATCCGGTCGGCCGCCACCTCCGGCCCGGCATCGCCCTTCGCCAGCAGGCACAGCCCGGCGTAACAGTCCTCCAGGCCGGCGGGGAAGGGGTGTTCGGGCGCCAGGCGGTAGTCCGGCGAGACCACCACGGCGTCAAGATCACGGCACAGCAGCAGGTTGAAGGCGTGGTCCACGTCCGGTGAGCCCAGCATGAAGCCACCGCCGTGGATGCTGTAGACGGCGGGCAGCGGCCCGGCGGCGCCCAGCGGCCGGTAGGTGCGCAGCGCCACGTCCGGCGCGCCCTCCCGTCCGGGCGCCACCGCCTGTCCGACCTCCACCCCGGCGCTGTCCACGGCCGCGAGCCGCCCGGCGACCTCCCGCGCCTGTGCGGCCCGCGCGGCGGCCAGGTCGGAGAGGTCGACCGGCGGGATCAGGGCGACGGCCGCGGCGAGTTCGGAGTCGAACGGGTAGTCGTGGGCCATGTCCCACACCGTGCCACGGGGTGGCCGCGCGGGTCATCAGACAGGCGTCGGGACAACAGCCCCCGTCACCCGACTTCCGTGCGGCCCCATGAGCCACATCCGCCCCATGGGTTCAGGGGACAACGGCCCCGGCCGGACGTACGCGGTCGAGGCATGGATCTGTGGTGAGTTTGAGACGGCGACACGCCGAAGGGACGGCGTGTCGCCGTCTCAAACTCACCACAAAATCATTGGTATTGGGCGTACACCCACTCGGCGCGCGCCACCATCCGTCGTTCCTGGCGGGCGACCGGGGCGAGGGCTGGGTGCCCGCCCGACTCCGAGGGGCGGTACGGAGGCGGGCGGGCGTTGAGAGGTGGACCGCTGGCGCAGGGGCGTCCGGGACGGGGGAACCGGACCACCAGCGGCCCACCGGTCTACGTGGTGTCTGCCGGCGGGGCCTTGTGGCAGTCGCAGTCACAGCGGACGGTCATGATGAGCACGCCGCGAGTCGCGGGCGGCACCGGCTTCAGCCGGACCTCGTGCGGGCCGCGGCAAAGATCATGGATCTCGTCGGGCGTGGCGTCGGGCTCGGACGTGTACAGCGCGCAGTACGGGGACATACGCCGGGCACCGACCGGGGCACTCATACCCGGCCCCGCTCTCGGGCGCGGCGCAGGGCGGCAAGCTCGGCGAGCGGGTCCGGCTGCTTCGGAAAACTCGGCGCGCAGCCGGGGCACGCGTAGGCAGTGCGGCCGCCGCAACTGGCGGAGTGCACGTGCCCCACGATGACCGGCTGTTTGGTCGGCTTGTCGCAGCGGGCGCAGATCTGGGAGGTCACCGGTCGGCCTCCTCGGCGGGGCCGAGCTCAGCGAGGGCGGCCAGGGCGAGCGCCCGGCGCAACAGCGCGGCGTCGGTGAGGTAGCGGCCCGGGCCCACCGGAATGCGCCAATGGATGCCCGGTGGGCCCGTCCAGTGCGCCGGCGGTACGCCGACGTAGCTTGCCCCTGCGGTTGTCGCGCCGAGTACGTGCATCTGTCGGACGTCCCAGTCGCCGGCGGAGCCCGGCTCCACAAGCCAGTACAGAGGGCCGTGCTTGTCCTGGATCACGGCGCCGGACTCGTCCCCAAGCAGTTTCAGCGCATGCTCGCCGACGAGCCCCGAGGCTCTCACGGCGTCCCACCAGGTGCCCGCTGGTAAGACCTTGACGTCGTATCCGCTCGATGGTGTCCATGGCAGGGCTCTGGTCATGGTCGGCTCCAGTGCGTGAGGGAGCGTGTGCAACCCTCTACACACTGGACCGGTTGACCGGTCCAGTCAAGTGGGTCGTCAACTCGAAGCCCCCATCGTGTAGCTGTCCGTCAACTCCCACAGATCGCCCGATGTCACGCCCTCCTCGCAGACCAGGGCACGACCATCTCGGTCATAGGCCGCGTGCAAGGCAACGGCTACCGCCGCAGGCTGAGACAGCCTCAGCAACTCCGCTTCTTCCTTCGCCGCCAGCCGCACCGTGTGGGTGTCGACTCCCCTCGCCGGAGACCGCCCAGTGCAGCGGGCAACGTAGTTCGTCGTCCCCTCTGCGATCGGTCCCTTCATGCCGAGCCGCGGGCAATTATCCGCGATGTCCTGCGGGAACCACGCGATGACCAGCGTGAACGGATCTCCGTCGTCAAGGAGCACGAGCCGCGCCCGGCGTAGAGCTTGAGCGCCCTCCGGAAGTTGCATCGCGTCGGCGACCCGCTGGGGCGGAACCTCCTTGGTCGGCGTGCCCAACCGCTTGTAGGGGCGTCCTTCTGTCACCCGATCGTTGGAACTCCGGCGTCCGGCCGGACGGGCCACG
>NZ_MUNE01000366.1 GCF_002154605.1 Streptomyces milbemycinicus
CGCTCGCGTAGACCTCCGCGAGCGCGCGCAGCTCGGAGTTCGAGCCGAAGACGAGGTCGGCGCGGGTGCCGGTCCACTTGACTTCGCCGGTGGCGTCGTCGCGGCCCTCGAAGGTGTTCTGGTCCTCCGAGATCGCCCGCCACGTCGTGCCCAGGTCGAGCAGGTTGACGAAGAAGTCGTTCGTCAGCTTGCCCGGGGCGTCGGTGAGGACACCGAGCTGCGTCTGCTGGTAGTTCGCGCCCAGGACACGCAGGCCGCCGACGAGGACGGTCGTCTCGGGTGCGCTCAGGCTCAGCAGGTTGGCCTTGTCGAGCAGCAGGTACTCGGCCGGCAGGCGGTTGCCCTTGCCCACGTAGTTGCGGAAGCCGTCGGTGGTGGGCTCCAGCGCGGCGAAGGACTCCGCGTCGGTGTGCTCATCCGTGGCGTCCACACGACCCGGGGTGAAGGGCACCTCGATGTCGTACCCGCCGTCCTTGGCGGCCTTCTCCACGGCGGCGGCACCGCCGAGGATGATCAGGTCGGCCAGGGAGACCTTCTTGGCGCCGGAGTTGAACTCCTGCTGGATGCCCTCGAGGACACGCAGCACCTGCGGCAGCTGCTCCGGCTCGTTGACCTCCCAGCCGCTCTGCGGCTGCAGACGGATACGGGCGCCATTGGCACCGCCGCGCTTGTCGCTGGCGCGGAAGGTCGAGGCCGACGCCCACGCGGTGGACACCAGCTGCGAGACCGTGAGGCCCGAGTCGAGCAGCTTGGCCTTGAGCGCCGCGATGTCGGCGGCGTCGATGGCCTCGCCCTCGGCCGCGGGCAGCGGGTCCTGCCACAGCAGGGTCTCCTCCGGGACCTCCGGGCCGAGGTACAGCGACTTCGGGCCCAGGTCGCGGTGGGTCAGCTTGTACCAGGCGCGGGCGAAGGCGTCCGCGAACTCGGCGGGGTTCTCGTAGAAGCGACGCGAGATCTGCTCGTAGATCGGGTCGAACCGGAGCGAGAGGTCCGTCGTCAGCATCCGCGGGGCGTGGCTCTTCGACGAGTCGTGGGCGTCCGGGATGGTGCCCGCGCCGGCCCCGTCCTTGGCGACCCACTGGTTGGCGCCGGCCGGGCTCTGCTCCAGCTCGTAGTCGTACTCGAACAGGTTCTTGAAGAAGCCGTGGCTCCACTGGGCCGGCGTGCTGGTCCAGGTGACCTCCAGGCCACTGGTGATCGCGTCGCCGCCCTTGCCGGTGCCGTAGGTGCTCTTCCAGCCCAGGCCCTGCTGCTCGATCGGGGCTGCCTCGGGCTCGGGGCCGACGCTCGTAGCCGGGCCGGCGCCGTGGGTCTTGCCGAAGGTGTGACCACCGGCGATCAGGGCGACGGTCTCCTCGTCGTTCATCGCCATGCGGCGGAACGTCTCACGGATGTCGCGGGCCGCGGCGATCGGGTCCGGGTTGCCGTTCGGGCCCTCGGGGTTGACGTAGATGAGGCCCATCTGGACCGCGCCGAGCGGGTTCTCCAGCTCGCGGTCGCCGGAGTAGCGCTGGTCGTCGAGCCAGACCTTCTCGGGACCCCAGTACACGTCCTCCTCGGACTCCCATACGTCCTCGCGGCCACCGGCGAAGCCGAAGGTCTCAAAGCCCATGGATTCCAGGGCGACGTTGCCGGCGAGGATCATGAGGTCGGCCCAGGACAGGCTCTGGCCGTACTTCTTCTTGACCGGCCACAGCAGACGGCGGGCCTTGTCGAGGTTGCCGTTGTCCGGCCAGCTGTTCAGCGGGGCGAACCGCTGCTGACCGGCACCGGCGCCGCCGCGGCCGTCGCTGATGCGGTAGGTGCCCGCGCTGTGCCAGGCCATACGGATCATGAACGGGCCGTAGTGACCGAAGTCGGCCGGCCACCAGTCCTTCGAGTCCGTCAGCACCTCGGCGATGTCCTGCTTCACGGCAGGGAGGTCGAGGCTCTTGAACGCCTCGGCGTAGTCGAACTCCTCACCGAACGGGTTCGCCACGGCGGGGTTCTTGGCGAGGATCTTCAGGTTGAGCTTCTCCGGCCACCACTGGCGGTTCCCACCGCCCTGGGTCGGGTGCAGGGCGCGCCCGTGTGCGACCGGGCAGCCGCCAGCGCCCTCCGTCTGCGCGTCTGCGGCGATAGCGTCATGGTTCTCTGACATGGGAATCCTTCCGGACTGGGCGGATCATGGTGCTCAAGAACTGCGGGCGGTGGAACAGTCGGGACACAGGCCCCAGTAGATGACCTCGGCCTCCTCGATCGAGAAGCCGTGGTCGTCGGACGCGGTCAGACAGGGGATCTCGCCGACCGCGCAGTCGACGTCGGCGACGGCACCGCACGACCGGCATACGACGTGGTGGTGGTTGTCCCCGACACGTCCCTCGAACCGAGCCGGGCTGCCTGCCGGCTCGATCCGGCGTATGAGCCCCGCCGCGGTGAGCGCGTGAAGGGCGTCATACACAGCTTGCAGGGAGATGTGACCCACGCGATCGCGCACTCGGGAGGCGATCGCCTCGACATCGAGGTGGTCGCCGTAGCGGACGGTTTCGAGCAGCGCGACACGGGCGGCCGTCACTCGCAGGCCGGCACCGCGCAGCTCCTCGGCGGGGGCCGGGCTCTGGGATGCGGTCATGGCGCCAAACCTACCTCCACAAACACGACCTGTACAGGAAAACGAATGATTCAAGTTTAGTGGTGGCGCGGGTCAGCCAACGTTTGCCTTGTTGTGGCATGACATGCGGTGTGAGTGGCGGCCTGGAAGGTGCGGCGCAGATGGCGTTGACGCTTTGGCAAGCGCTTGCTAATTTTCCCTGTGCGTGACGGCCGTCACCCTTTAAGACGCGCTCCATACTGCCCTTCCTAGGACAGGCAGCGTTCAGTAACCGCTCTCATGAGCTGCGTGCCGCCCCCACGGCAGCCCCCCACAACAGGAGGTCCCAGCGCCATGAAGCACACCCGGATTTCCCCTGCCTCGCGGCAGAAGGCCCCCGCGGCCACCGACGTACGCCGCACACGCGGCGCCCTTGCCGCCGCGGCGGTGGCGGTGTTCGCGACGGCGGGTCTGCTCGCGGTCCCGCCATCCGTCTCGCATGCCGCGCCCCTCGCCGCAGGCGATCTGTACGTGTCGCCGAACGGCAGCGCCGGCGCCCCGGGCACGGAGTCCTCTCCGACGACGCTCGCCTCGGCGATCACCCGCATCACCCCCGGTGGCACCATCTACCTGCGCGGCGGCGCCTACAACCTCTCGCAGACGGTCACCATCGCACCGGGGAACGACGGCACCTCGAGCGCCCCCAAGAAGCTGTCCGCCTACCCCGGCGAGAAACCGGTGCTGAACTTCTCGGCCATGAGCGAGGACCCGGCGAACCGCGGGCTCGCCGTCAACGGGTCGTTCTGGCGCGTCTCCAACATCACCGTCGAGCGCGCCGGCGACAACGGGATCTTCGTCGGCGGCAGCAACAACGTCATAGAACGCACGGTGACCCGCTTCAACCGCGACACGGGGCTCCAGATCTCCCGCATCGCCTCCAGCACCCCCCGCGACCAGTGGCCGGCGAACAACCTCATCGTGAGCTCGGAGTCGCATGACAACGCCGACTCCGACGGCGAGGACGCCGACGGCTTCGCCGCGAAGCTCACGGTCGGCTCCGGGAACGTCTTCCGCTACGACGTGTCCCACAACAACATCGATGACGGTTGGGACCTCTACACCAAGACGGACACCGGCGCCATCGGCCCGGTGACCATCGAGGACTCCCTCGCCCTGAACAACGGCACCCTCACGGACGGCTCCCAGGCCTCGAAGGGTGACCGCAACGGCTTCAAGCTCGGCGGCTCGGACATCGCCGTCGACCACGTCATCCGGCGCAGCATCGCCTACCGCAACGGCAAGCACGGTTTCACCTACAACAGCAACCCGGGCCATATGTCGGTGTCGAGCAACATCGGGATCGACAACGCCGAGCGCAACTTCTCCTTCGACGGCGGCACTTCGGTGTTCCGGGACAATGTGTCGTGCCGCAGTGGCAGCGGGACGAAGGACCGCACCATCGGCGATGCCGACGCCTCGAACCAGTTCTGGTCCGGTACGAACGGCTCTCGGTGCTCGTCGTACAGCGGGGCGCTGAAGTGGTCCTTCGCCGCTGACGGAAAGCTCTCCGTGTCCTTCGGCGGATAGCGGCCAGGTGCCTCCCCGCCACCCGGCTCGCCGGAGCCGGGTGGCGGGCGCCGGGTGGCAGGCGCTGGGTGGCGCGGCACGCGGCACCGCCGGTCAGGGCGTCGCGGGCCGGGCGTCGCCCGTCGGGCGGTGCAGGTAGGCGCCGACGGGCTCGCCGACGATCCGGCCCGCCCGCAGGATGTGGTTGCCCCTCAGGAAGGTGTCGGTGACCCGGGCGGTCAGCTCGAACCCCTCGAACGGGGTGTATTCCTGCGTCGACTCCGACTCCGCCGCGCGCACGGTCCAGGTGCGGTCCGGGTCGACCAGGGCGATGTCGGCGTCGAAGCCGGGTGCGATGGTGCCCTTGGTGCCCAGCCCGTAGCGCCGGGCCGGGTTCCAGGAGGTCAGCGCGGCGATCCGGCCCAGGGACAGGCCGCGCTTCGTCCCCTCGGTGATCAGGCCGGGGAGGAGGTACTCGGTTCCGCCGAATCCCGCCTTGGCGAGGAAGACATCGTCCTTGGGCTCGCCGAATTTCAGCTCCTCGCGGCAGCATGCGTGGTCGCTGACGACCCAGTCGACGGTGCCGTCGAGCACGTACTCCCACAGCGCCTCGACGTCCTCCCGGGGCCGCAGCGGCGGGTTGACCTTGCCGCCGAGGCCGTGTGCGGTGGTGATGTCGGCGAGCAGGTGCCCGATGGTGACCTCACGGCGGAAGTCGATGTGCGGGAAGGCCCGGCTCATCCGTACGGCCGCCTCGACCGCCTTGCGGGAGGACAGGTGCAGCAGGTTGATCGTCGGCAGCCCGGTCTCGTGGGCCAGGTAGGAGGCGATGGAGACCGCGAGCCCCTCGGAGTGCTGCGGCCGGGAGGCGCTGTAGGCGGCGAGCCCGGTCAGCTCGCCCGCCTCCTCGACCAGCTTGGTGTACGCGGTCATGATCTCGGCGGTCTCGCAGTGCAGGGACAGCGAGATCTGTTCGGCGAGGTCGGGGAATCGCTCGCGTGCGGCCTGTACCCCGCGCATGACGAACTCGAAGTGCGCGTAGTCGTACCGCTCGTCCTCGGGGATCATCAGGAACGCATTCTGATCGGCGGACCTGCCGTGCAGGCCATGGCTGCCGTAGAACATGAAGACCTTGAACGAGGTGACGCCGAACCGCTCGATCAGATCGGGGATCTCGTCGATATGAGCCCGTGAGATCGGGGCCAGGTGAAAGCCGTAGTCGACATGGGCGCGGCCGGCGACGGCGCCCAGCACCTCGGGGAAGAAGTCGGTGTACGCACCACCCCTGTTGAGGTAGTAGCGGCCCGTCCGGATGTAGGTCAGGGCGCTGGTGACCCCGCCCTGCGCGCTCGCGCGGCTCTCGCTGGCCGCGTCCTCGGCCGGCGGGTTGTAGATCCCCCAGTGCTGGTGGGCGTCGACGACGCCGGGGAACGCCAGCTTGCCGCCGGCGTCGACCACCCGCCGGGCCACCCGGCGGGACCCTGACGCGGCGATACCGGGGGCTACGGCGGCGATCCGCCCGCGGCTGACGGCGATGTCCGCGGGCCGGGCGTCATCGTGGTCGTGGGTGACGACACGGGCGTTCTTCACCACCAGGTCGTACTCGGTCACCTCGCTCATGCCCCGATCACCCGGCTCTCCTGCGTCCAGAAGACGAAGCGCCTCTGGGCGAGACGGATGATGAAGTGGGCGATCAGTCCCAGCACGGAGAGCACTACCAGCACGGCGAACATCCCGGCGATGTCGAAGTTGTAGTTGGTCTGCAGCAGCAGGTATCCCAGGCCCTCCTTCGCTCCGATGAACTCGCCGACGACAGCGCCGAGGATCGAGAAGACGACCCCGATCTCGAGACCGGCGAAGATGAAGGGGAGCGCGCTCGGCAGCCGCACCATCGTGAAGACCTCGAACTTGCCGGCGCCGAACACCGTGAGCATCTGGACCCGGTCCGCATCGGCCGAGCGCAGCCCCTCGACCACGTTGACCAGCATCGGGAAGAACGCGATGACCGCCGCCATGACGACCTTGCTCGCCATGCCGAAGCCGAACCACACGACGAACAGCGGCGCGAGGGCCGCCTTGGGCACCGTCTGGAAGGCCACGATGTACGGCATGAAGGTGCGCTCGATCAGCCGCATCTGCGAGATCGCGGTGCCCAGCACCAGCGCCGCGCCCGCGGCGAGGAGGAAGCCGTACAGCGACTCCAGCACCGTGACCTTCAGATGTCTCCAGAACAACGGGTCGGCCAGCTGTGTCCGCAGGGCGTCGAAGATCTGGGAGGGGCGCGGTAGCAGGTAGTCGTCGACCCCGAAGGCGGGGACCGCGAACTCCCACACCAGCAGGGCGATTACGAACACGGCGGGAACGAGCAGCAGCTCGGGCCGCTCCCTCAAGTCCACGCGGGGCCTCATGAGTCGATCACTCCGATGGCGTTGAAGTGCTTGCGGATCCGCTGGACATAGACCCCGGCCCGGTCCGAGGCCATGACGCCGAGCGCACGCGGGCGTTCCAGCTCGATGTCGACGATCTCGGCGATACGGCCCGGGCGGGGGCTGAGGACCACCACCCGGTCGGAGAGGAAGACCGCCTCGGGGATGGAGTGGGTGACGCACACGATGGTCTGGCCGCTCTCCCGCCAGATCCGCAGCAGCTCGACGTTCATGTACTCACGGGTCATGGCGTCGAGCGCGCCGAAGGGCTCGTCCATCAGCAACACGGCCGGGTCATGCACCAGGGCCCGGCAGATCCCGGCGCGCTGCTGCATCCCGCCGCTCAGCTCATGGGGGTACTTGCCCTCGTAGCCGTCGAGGCCGACCATCGCGAGCAACCGCTCGGCCCGCTCCCGGTACACACGGGCGTCGAGCTTCCGTACCTCCACGGGCACCATCACGTTCTGCAGAATGGTGCGCCAGGGCAGCAGGGTGGCCGCCTGGAAGACCATGCCCACCTCGGGAAGCGGCCCCGCCACGTCGCGGCCCGCGACACGGACCGCCCCCTCGCTCCTGGGAATGAGCCCGGCGAGGATCTTCAGCATCGTGGTCTTGCCGCACCCCGAGGGGCCGACGACCGAGATGAACTCACCGCGCCGGACGGTGAAGGCGATGTCCGAGAGCGCGTGGGTCGGCTCCGATCTGCGCGGCTGGTAGCTCTTGTGCAGCCCGTCGACTTCGATCCAGCGGCCTTCGTCCACATCGGGCGGGGGAAGCGCGTTCAGGCGGCGTCGACGGCGACCCGGAGTCCTCATGGCCATAGCGGTCTCCCTACCTTCCTGCTGGTGGCTCGCCGGTCGCTACTTGGCAGCCTTCGCCTTCTCGATCACAGCCGCGGAGTCGAAGTCGTTCGCGCCGCCCAGCAGGCTGTCGTCCCACAGCTCCGAGAGATCGACGTCCTTGGTGATCTGGCCGGACGTCTTGGTGTAGGCGATCGTCTTGTTCCACTCCGCGTCGCTGATCGCGCCCCAGTTCTTGAAGCTCTCGCGCTCACCGGTGGCAGGGATCGCGGTCTTGATCCACGCGTTGAGCGTCCTGCTGTCGTCGGCGATACGGTCGTCGGCCTTCTTACCGGTCAGCAGTTGCGGGAAGGCCTGGTAGCCGTCACGCATGGCGGCCTCGGAGTTGACGGCGGAGAAGAGCAGCGCCTTGTACATGGCGCGCAGATAGCGCGTCAGCACGTCCTTCTTCTCCTCCAAGGTCTTCTCGGTCACCGCGAAGGTCAGCGAGCGAATCCCCTCGAAGGCGTCGGAGTTGTCCAGGTAGCGCAGCTCGGTTCCGGTGTTCTCGATCGTGGTGTACGCCTGTGTGTACAGCGCGAGCGCATCGACCTTGCCGCCCTCCAGGGCGGACAGGGCCTGCGCGCCCACTCCGACCGGCAGCAGCTCGATGTCCTTGGCCGCGTCCAGACCGGCGTCGCTCGCGTACGCACGGGCGTAGATGGGCGAGCCGGAGGCGAGGCTGATGACGCCGATCTCCTTGCCCTTGAGGTCGGCAGGGGTCTTGATCTCGCTGTCCGGCCGGACCGCCATGCGCCAGGGCCAGTTCTGCACCAGGCCACCGATGGCCTTGACCGGGATGCCCTTCTCCCGCGCGGCGAGGATGGCTCCCGCGTCGGCCGCCGTGATGTCGGCACTGCCCGAGGCGACGGCCTGGATCGCGGCCACCGAGCCGTCGGTGTTGATCACGTCGACCCTGAGCTTCTCCTCGGACAAGTAGCCCTCGGCGTCGCCCACCGCATAGGTGGCGACCTCTTCCTTGGGCGCGATCACGGCCGAGGCGACGGCAAGGTCGAGCGAGGCCTGGGCGCCTGAGGCGCTGTTGGAAGACGAAGAGTCACCGCCTCCGCAGGCGGAAAGCACCGCGAGGGCGGCAAGGGTGGCGGCAGTGACGCCGAGCCGCGGGGAATGTCTCATGTTCGGCACCTCTCTCGATCCGGTGGAGTAAGCGGTATCGGTCTTGCGAACACCCACTGGCAGCGCCCGTGCTGGGAGGGAGCGGCATGTCTCGTTGCCGGGGGACGTAGCGGTCGGCGCATCGCTCATCAGGGCGACCAGTGGGCGTCGGTCGGCCCGGCCTGGGGGCAGACCTCCAGGATGTCGGAGGCGAACAGGCTGCGGAAGACGGCTGGTTGTCGCGGGCGGCATTCCCGTAGCTGGTTTTGGGCGGATACGGCGTTGGTTCCGTCCAGCCGCGGGTGGGGCGCGCCTGCCGACACGAACCCGTGAGCGCGACCTTAGACTTGGTGATTCGGATGGCCGGAATCGAATATCCCGACTTCAGCCCCGTGGGGGCAGGGCGGTAACTGTTGCCTCAGGTCCTCCGACGAAACGGGAGGAGGGCTGTCATGCCCAAACGTCTCATCGTGTGCTGCGACGGCACGTGGAACACGGCCGATCAGGTCGAGGGCAGGCAACCCTGCCCGACCAACGTCACCAAACTCGCCCTGGCGCTTGCCCCCGAGGACACGGCTGGGAACCGACAGTGCGTCTACTACCACCGCGGCGTGGGTACCAGCCGCTGGGACCGTCTGCGCGGCGGCGCGTTCGGCGCCGGGCTGTCCGGCAATGTGTTGGATGCCTATCGCTTCCTCGTCGACAACTACGAACCCGGCGACTTCGTGTACTTCTTCGGCTTCAGCAGGGGTGCGTTCACCGCCCGCAGCACCGCCGGCATGGTCCGCAACTGCGGCATCCTGCGCCGGGAGAACTCCCACCGGATCGGCGAGGCGTGGGCCCTGTACCGCAGCTCGGCCGACCGGCCGAGCGGTGTCGCCGCCAGCCTGTTCCGCCGGGCGTACTCGCACGACCCGCGGATCCGCTTCATCGGGGTGTGGGACACCGTCGGCGCGCTCGGCGTCCCGGCTCTCGGACCGCGCTGGCTCAAGCCCGTCATAAGGCGGCTGAACCACCGCTGGGAATTCCACGACACCAAGCTCAGCACCCGGGTCGACGGCGCTTTTCACGCGCTGGCCATCGACGAGCAGCGATCGGCATTCGAGCCGGCACTGTGGCACCAGGAACCCGGGGTCGACGGGCAGGAGTTGAAGCAGGTGTGGTTCACCGGTGTGCACTGCGACATCGGCGGCGGATACACCGAGACCTCCCTGTCCGACATCACCTTGCTGTGGATGGTCGACCGGGCCCGGGAATACGGCCTGGAGTTCCAGCCCGGAGCCATCAGCCCCGAGGGTCCCAGCCGGATAGCGCCGGGCGAGAGCGTCGACTTCAGGGTCGCGCCCGATCCGATGGCCCAGCCGCACGCCTCCCGGACGTGGCTCTACCGCCTGGCCAAGCCCGCGCATCGGCCCATCGGCGAAGCCACGGGCAAGGACGGAAACACCGACGGAGGATGCGAGTACCTGGCCACGACCGCGAAGGAGCGCTACGACGATGACCCCGGCTATCGGCCGCCACGGCTCGTCACGTACCTGACCCAGCCGGAGAACGGACGCCTTGAGCCAGTGGACCTCGATTCCCTGCCGTAGCCACCGGTTCAGGACAGCCCGAGCTCGTTGTCCAGCATCTCGAAGACCTCGCTGTCGGTCGCGGCGTCGAAGTCGAATTCGTGGTCGGCCTTCTGGTCCGGGTCCCCTTGCAGCGCCCCCCATCGGCTGCGCAGCACCTCCAGACGCCCCGCCACCCGCTCGTGCAGCTCCGGATCGACCGGCACCTGCGCGAAGGCGAGCTCCAGACGGTCCAGCTCGGCCAGGATGGACATCGGCCCCGCGTCCTCCGGGACCAGTTGCGTGCGTATGTGGTCGGCCAGTGCGTCCGGCGTCGGGTAGTCGAAGATCAAGGTGGCGGGCAGCCGGAGCCCGGTGGCGGCGTTGAGGCGGTTGCGCAGTTCGATCGCGGTGAGGGAGTCAAAGCCCAGGGTCTTGAACTCGCGGGTCGGCTCGATGGCGTCCGCCCCCGCATGGCCCAGCACATCGGCTGCCTGCGCACTGACCAGTTCACGGACGGCTTCCGCCCTTTCGGTATCCCCGAGACCGATGAGCCGGTCCGCCAGCGAGGCCCGGGTTCCCACACCGGCTCCGGCGGCTCGCCGGGTCCTCGTCCTGATCAGGCCACGCAGCAGAGCGGGGACCTCGCCCTGGGCGCGCCAGGCGGGCAGGTCCAGCCGGACCGGAACGACGGCCGCCGCCCCGGTCGCCAAGGCCGCGTCGAACAGCGCCAGCCCTTCCTCGATCGACAGCGGAGGCATACCCGACCGCGCGAGCCGCGCCAGGTCCGCCTCGGCCAGCGTGCTGGTCATCCCTTCGGTCTGCGTCCACGGACCCCATACGAGCGCCACCGCGGGCAGACCGGCCGTACGCCGATGCTCGGCCAGCGCGTCCAGGAACGCGTTGCCCGCCGCGTAGTTGGCCTGGCCGGCTCCGCCGAACACACCGGCCACCGACGAGAAGAGGACAAACGCCGTCAGGTCCAGCTCACGTGTCGCCTCGTGCAGCACCCATGCCGCGTCGGCCTTCGGCCGCAGCACGGCGGCCACACGCTCCGGCGACAGCGACTCCAGCACACCGTCGTCCAGCACCCCCGCCGTATGCACCACCGCCCGCACCGGGCGTTCCGGCGCCACCCCGGCCAGCAGGGCCGCCACGGCGTCGCGGTCCGCGACATCGCAGGCCACCGCTTGTGCGTCCGCACCGTGCCGGGCGAGTTCCGCGACGAGTTCGCCTACTCCGTCGGCATTTGGGCCGCTGCGGCTGGCCAGGATCAGGTTGCGGACACCGTGCTCCGTCACCAGATGGCGCGCCACCTCACGCCCCAGCCCGCCCGTACCGCCGGTGACCAGGACCGTCCCCTCGGGATCCCACACCACGGCCGATGTGTCCGGATCCGCCACGGAGGTGGACGCACGCACCAGCCGCGGGACGGTGATCGCCCCGGCGCGGACATCCAACTGCGGCTCGCCCGAGGCGAGGGCCTTTCGTAGCGCGGCCACGGAGGCATCCGTGTCGTCGAGGTTCACCAGGCCGAACCGGCCGGGGTGCTCGGTCTGCGCCGAGCGGACCAGGCCCCATACGGACGCGGCGGCCAGGTCCTCGCCCGTCGTCGCGCCCCGTGTGACGAACACAAGGCACGAGGCGGCCGCGCCCTCGTCCGCAAGCCACGACTGGGCGAGATGCAGGGCCCAGGACACCGCCTGGTGCGCGGAGCGCACCGGGTCTTCGGGGAAGGCCGGGTCTTCGGGGATGACCGGGTCTTCGGGAGTGCCGTCCCCGACCGGAACGAGCACGACCTCCGGTACGTCGGCTCCCGTCGGCGGCGATGTCACCCCGGCGATCTCGGCACACACCTCCACAGGCGTCCCGGCGGCCCGCAGCGCCTCGGCCAGCCAGGACCGCTCGGAACCCAACACGACGGCAGTGACGGCGTCCGGGGTATCGACGGCGGGCGCCAGCGGCGTCCAGTCCACACGGAACAGCGCGTCGCCCTCACTCGTGTCGGCGGCGGCGCCGAGTTGGTCGGCGGACATCGACCGCACGACGAGCGAATCGATGGAGCCGACCGGGCCGCCGGCCGTGTCGGCCAGCGTGATCGACATGGCGTTGTCGCCCGCCGGGGACAGCCGGACACGGAGCGCCGACGCGCCGGAGGCGTGCAGGGAGACGCCCTCCCAGCTGAACGGCAGACTCGCCATGGCGCCCGTACCGGCCGCACCGTCGTCCCCGCCACCACCCCCGTCCGCTTTGTCGAGCCCGGCGAGGAGGGCGGTGTGCAGGACGGCGTCGAGCAGCGCGGGATGGAGTCCGTAAGCTGCGGCGTCGGCCTCGCCCCGCTCCGGGAGGGCGACCTCGGCGAAGAGCTCATCGCCGCGCCGCCAGGCGGCCCGCAGCCCCTGGAACAGCGGCCCGTAGTCGAAGCCGATGTCCGCGAAGCGGTCATAGCAATCGCCCACATCGATGTGCTCGGCGCTCTCCGGCGGCCACACCCCCAGCGGTGTCGCGGTCGCTGTCCGCTCGCCCTCCGTCAGCACACCACTGGCGTGCAGGGTCCACTCACGCGCTGTGCCCTCCGGCCGGGAGTGGACACTGACGGGGCGACGGCCGGAGTCATCGGCCTCGTGGACGGCAAGCTGAAGCTGTACGGCACCCTGTTCGGGCAGGACGAGCGGCGCCGCCAGCGTCAACTCCTCCACCCGGTCGCAGCCGACCTCGTCCGCGGCCCGGAGCGTCAGCTCCAGCAGCGCCGTGCCCGGCACCACCACCCGGCCCATCACCACATGATCCGCCAGCCACGCATGGGAACCCACGGAGAGGCGGCTGGTGAACAACGCCCGCTGGCTGTCGGCCAGTTCGACGGACGCTCCCAGCAGCGGGTGATGCGCGTCCCCCAGCCCCGCCGCGCGTACATCGCCGGCACGGCTCACCGTACCCGTCGGCCAGAACCGCTCGTGCTGGAAGGCGTAGGTGGGGAGTGGTACTCGGCGGGCACCCGGGAACAGGGCTGCCCAGCACACCTCCGCACCATTCGCGAACAACCGCGCCATGGCCGTCAGCGCGGACCGCTCCTCCCCTCTGCCCTTGCGCACCACCGGCACCAGCAGGGGCTCGTCGGCGAGGCTTTCGGCCGCCAGCGCCGACAGCGACCCGTCCGGCCCGACCTCGAGGAACCTGCGCACCCCGGCGTCGCCCAACACCGCCATGGCGTCGGAGAACCGTACGGTCGACCGCACATGCTCGACCCAGTAGTCGGCGGAGCACAGATCCGTGCTCTTGGCGGGCCCGCCCGTCAGTGTGGACACCGCCGGAATGGCGGGGGGTTGGTAGGACAGCCCTTCGGCCACGGTACGGAACTCGTCCAGTATCGGGTCCATCAGGGGGGAGTGGAACGCATGCGACACCCGCAGCCGACTTGTCTTCCGCCCCTGCGCCGCAAACCGCTCCGCGATCTCCAGCACTGTCTCCTCGGCTCCGGACACCACGACCGAACCAGGACCGTTGACAGCGGCGATCGACACCTCGCTGGACAGCAGCGGCACCACCTCGTCCTCGGCTGCCTGGACCGCCACCATCGCCCCGCCCACGGGCAACCCCTGCATCAACCGGCCTCGCGCCACCACCAGCGCACACGCGTCCGCCAGCGACAAGGCCCTCGCCACATGCGCCGCCGCAATCTCACCGACGGAATGCCCCACCAGGTAGTCAGGGGCAATCCCCCAGGACTCCACCAGCCGGAACAAAGCCACTTCCACCGCGAACAGGGCAGGCTGAGCGAACTCCGTCCGATTCAGCAACCCCTCGTCGTCGCCCCACACCACATCCCGCAACGACACGCCCAACAGCGGATCCAGCTCCGCCACCGCCTCATCCCATGCCCCCGCGAACACCGGGAACCGTTCGTACAGCTCACGCCCCATCCCCAACCGCTGAGCACCCTGCCCCGCGAACAGAAACGCCGTCCTGCCCTCACTGGTCGCCGAACCCTCGATCACATCCACATGCGACTCGTCCGCGGCCAGCGCCGCCACGCCCCGCGCCACACCCTCCAGGTCCTCGCCCAGCACCACCGCCCGACGCTCAAACACCGACCGGCCCGTAGCCAGTGAGAAGCCCACATCCCGCAGCCCCAGCTCACCACCCGCCCGCACATGTGACAGCAACTGCCCCGCCTGAGCACGCAAAGCCGCCGACGACGCGCCCGACACCACCCACGGCACCAGCCCGCTACCCTCCGAAAGCTCCTCGGAGGCGCCGCCGACCGCGTCAGAAGGTTCCGGCTGTTCCACGATGAGGTGCACGTTCGTGCCACTGATCCCGAAGGAGGACACGCCCGCCCGGCGCACCCGGTCCGCCGACGGCCACTCCGCCGGCCCGGTCAGCAGCTCGACCGCGCCCGCCTCCCAGTCCACATGCGACGACGGCGCGTCCACGTGCAGCGTGCCCGGAAGCACACCATGCCGCATCGCCATCACCATCTTGATCACACCCGCCACACCCGCCGCGGCCTGCGTGTGCCCGATGTTCGACTTCACCGACCCCAGCAACAGCGGACGGTCCGCCTTCCGCTCCTGACCGTACGTGGCCAGCAACGCCTGCGCCTCGATCGGATCACCCAGCCTCGTCCCCGTGCCATGCGCCTCCACCACATCCACATCCGAAGCCGACAGACCTCCACTCGCCAGCGCCTGGCGAATCACCCGCTGCTGGGACGGACCATTCGGCGCCGTCAGGCCATTGGACGCACCGTCCTGGTTGATCGCCGAACCCCGCATCACGGCGAGCACTTCGTGACCATTGCGGCGCGCATCGGACAGCCGCTCCAGCACCACCACACCCACACCCTCGGACCAGCCCACACCATCGGCCGACTCCGAGAACGCCTTGCACCGCCCGTCCGGCGACAACCCCCGCTGCCGCGAAAACTCCACAAACGCCACAGGCGTCGACATCACCGTCACACCGCCCGCCAACGCCAGCGAACACTCCCCCGCCCGCAACGCCTGCGCCGCCAAATGCATCGACACGAGCGAAGACGAACAGGCAGTGTCGACCGTGACCGCCGGGCCTTCGAACCCCAAGGTGTAGGACACCCGGCCCGAGGCCATGCTCGCGGCACTGCCGTTCCCCTGATAACCCTCGAACTCACCCCCGCCGAGCAGATCCGCGTAGTCGTTGTACATCACCCCGGCGAACACACCCGTCCGGCTGCCCCGCAGCGACACCGGATCAATCCCCGCCCGCTCGAACGCCTCCCACGATGTCTCCAACAGCAGCCGCTGCTGCGCATCCGTCGCCAGCGCCTCACGCGGACTCAACCCGAAGAACGCCGCGTCAAACTCCCCCACATCCTGTAGGAACCCACCTTCACGGGTGTAGGAGGTACCGAGGTGGTCCGGGTCCGGGTCGTACAACGCCTCCAGGTCCCAACCACGGTCGGTCGGGAAGCCCGAGACCACGTCGACCCCCTCGAAGACCACCCGCCACAGGTCCTCGGGGGTACGCACCCCACCCGGGTAGCGGCAGGCCATGCCCACGACCACCACCGGGTCATCGGACGTCGCGGGGAGGGTGTGCGTCGGCGCCGGCATCTCCGTTTCGACTCCGAACAGCTCGTCGAGGAGGTAGTCGGCGAGGGTGGTGGGCCTGGGGTAGTCGAAGACGAGGGTGGCGGGCAGCCGGAACCCCGTGGCGCTGTTCAGCCGGTTGCGCAGCTCCACCGCCGTCAGCGAGTCGAACCCCAGATCCTGGAACGACCGGGAGGGCTCGACGGACTCGGCGCCGGCATGGCCGAGAACGAGCGCCACCTGGCCGCGCACCAGGCTCAGCAGGGCGTCACGGCGCTCCTCCCGATGGGTCAGCGCGCTCAGCCGTCGGATGAGCGAGGTGGCTGCCCCCGAGCCCACGACGGCTGCCCGGCGGGCCTTGGCCCGGACCAGTCCGCGCAACAGCCAGGGAATCTCGTCCTGGTTGCGCAGCGCGGGCAGATCGAGCCGGACGGGTACGACGGCGGCCTCGCCGCTCGCCAGGGCGGCGTCGAACAGCGCCACCCCCTGTTCGGCCGACAACGCGTGCATTCCCGAGCGCGCCATCCGCCTCAGATCGGCCTCGCTCAGGGCGCTGGTCATCCCTCCGGCGGGCTCCCACGGGCCCCAGGCCAGCGACACGGCCGGCAGACCGGCCGTACGCCGATGCTCGGCCAGCGCGTCCAGGAAGGCGTTGCCCGCCGCGTAGTTGGCCTGACCGGCTCCGCCGAACACACCCGCCACCGAGGAGAAGAGGGCGAAGACGGAGAGATCCATGTCCCGGGTCAGCTCATGCAGATGCCATGCCGCGTCCGCCTTCGGCCGCAGTACGGACTCCATCCGCCCTGGCGACAGCGCCTCCACCACTCCGTCGTCGAGCACACCTGCCGTATGGACGACACCCCGCAGCGGATGCGCCTCGGGCACCCCGGCCAACACCTCTGCGAGCCCGTCGCGGTCGGCGATGTCGCACGCTGTCACGGTGACATCCGCGCCGTGAGCCGTCAGCTCGGCAACGAGGTCCCCGGCGCCGTCGGCGGCCGGGCCACTGCGGCTGAGCAGCATCAGATGGCGTATGCCGCACTCGGTCACCAGATGGCGGGCCACCAGCCGGCCCAGTCCTCCCGTGCCTCCGGTGATGAGCACGGTGCCCTCGCTGTCCCATGCGGGTGAGGTCCCGTCGGGTGCGGGAACGCGAGCGAGCCGGGCCGCCCGGATCGCGCCGTCGCGTAGTGCCAATTGCGGCTCCGCGGAGGCGAGGGCTTCCAGCAGCAGCGCTCCCGGTGTCCTCGCGCCGTCGAGTGCGCGGTCGGCGGTGGCGCCGGGCTGCGGATCGAGGTCGAGGTCGAGGTCGATCAGACCGAACCGGCCGGGGTGTTCGGTCTGGGCCGAGCGCACCAGGCCCCACACCGGGGCGGCGGCGAGGTCACCGGCGGCCGTCGCGCCACGCGTGACGAACACCAGCCGGCAATCCGCCCACCGGTCCTCGGCCAGCCAGGTCCTGAGCTGCCCCAGCACACTGGTCGTCATGGTCCGTACGGACTCCACCACCGGCGATCCGGAGTCGCCGCCGACCACGGGCACCAGCACGATGCCCGGTGCCGCGGCCTCCGACGCGGCCGCCAGCGAGGCGAGGTCGGCGTGGGTTTCCACCGTCGCGCCGCCCTCTTCGATCAGCGCGACCAGGCCCAGCGGGTCCGGGCCCACGACCGCCAGCCGTTCACCGACGGGGGCCGCCGCGGGTGTCGCCACCCAGTCCAGGCGGAACATGGACGTACGCGCGATGTCCGGGGCACCGTCGCCGCCATCCCCGTGCTCGGCCGGGAGCTCGGCCACCACCAGGGAGTCCACCGTGGCCACCGGGGCACCGGACGGATCGGCGAGCGCGATCGACAAGGCGCCGTCCGCGCGACGTGACAACCTCACCCGTACCGAGGAGGCGCCCACAGCGCGCAACGAGACCCCCGACCAGGAGAACGGCACAGCGCTCGTGTCCGTGTCCGAGCCCGAGTCCGAATCGTCCAACACAGCCGCGTGCAGAGCGGCGTCGAGGAGCGCGGGGTGCAGACCGAAAGTTGCCGCGTCTGCTTCCATCCGCTCCGGCAGATCCACCTCGGCGAGCAATTCGCCGCCCAGCCGCCACGCGGCCCGCAGGCCCTGGAACGCCGGGCCGTAGCCGAAGCCCTCGGCCGCCCGGCGCTCGTAGAAGCCGTCCAGGTCCAGCGGCACCGCCCCGGTCGGCGGCCACACCCCTGTCTCCGGCGTCGCGTCGCCGAGTTCAGTGGAGGACGGCGACGCGGCGGCGGTGAGGGTACCGGTGGCGTGCCGCAACCACGGTGTGTCCTCCGCGCCCTCGGGCCGCGAGTGCACACTCACCGGGCGGCTGCCGGTCTCATCCGGTTCGCCCACGGTCAGCTGCAGCTGTACGGAGCCCTGTTCGGGGAGTACGAGCGGTGCCGTCAGGGTGAGCTCGTCCACCCGGTCGCAGCCGACCTGGTCGCCCGCCCGGAGCGCCAGCTCCACCAGCGCCGTCCCCGGCACCACCAGCCGCCCCATCACCCGGTGATCCACCAGCCACGGATGCGACCGCGCCGACAGAAGGCTCGTGAAGAGATGTCCCCCGGCACCCGCGAGCTCGACGGCGGCACCCAGGAGCGGATGGTCGGCCGCGCCAAGGCCGGCCGCGCGTACATCGCCGGCCCGGGTCGCCGTACCCTTCGGCCAGAACCGCTCGTGCTGGAAGGCGTAGGTGGGAAGGGCCACCCGCCGGGCGCCCGCGAACAGCGGGGACCAGTCCACCTCCACTCCTCGTACGTGGAGCCGGGCCAGGGCGGTGAGGGCCGACCGTTCCTCCCCCTGGTCCTTGCGCAACACCGGCACCAGCGCTGCCTCCTCCGGCGCCGACTCCTGCGCCAGGGCGGAGAGCACCCCGTCGGGCCCCAGCTCCACGAACACGGTGACGCCTGCGTCCGCCAGGGTCCGCACCCCGTCCGCGAACCGTACGGCCTGACGGACGTGAGCCACCCAGTAGTCGGCGGAGCACAACTGCGCCTCCACCGCGAGGCCGCCCGTCACGTTGGACACCACCGGAATGGCGGGGGGTTGGTAGGAGATGCCTTCGGCCACGGTGCGGAACTCGTCCAGCATCGGGTCCATCAGCGGGGAGTGGAACGCATGCGACACCCGCAACCGGCTCGTCTTCCGCCCCTGCGCCGCAAACCGCTCCGCAAGCTCCAACACCTCCCGCTCAGCCCCGGACACCACCACCGAACCAGGACCGTTGACCGCCGCGATCGACACCCCATCGGACAGCAACGGCACCACCTCGTCCTCGGCCGCCTGCACCGCCACCATCGCCCCGCCCACGGGCAGCCCCTGCATCAACCGCCCCCGCGCCACCACCAACGCACACGCATCCGCCAGCGACAACACCCCAGCCACATGCGCCGCCGCAATCTCCCCGACCGAATGCCCCACCAGATAGTCCGGGACAATCCCCCAGGACTCCAGCAACCGGAACAACGCCACTTCCACCGCGAACAGAGCAGGCTGAGCGAACTCCGTACGATTCAACAACCCTTCTTCCTCACCCCACACCACATCCCGCAACGCCACACCCAACAGCGGATCCAGCCCCGCGACCACCTCATCCCATGCCCCCGCGAACACCGGGAACCGTTCGTACAGCTCACGCCCCATCCCCAACCGCTGAGCGCCCTGCCCGGTAAACAGGAACGCCTTCCTGCCCTGGTCGCTCACCGAACCCTCGACCACACCCCCATCAGCCTCACCCGCGGCCAGCGCCGCCACGCCCCGCGCCACACCCTCCAGGTCCTCGGCCAGCACCACCGCCCGATGCTCAAACACCGACCGGCCCGTAGCCAGTGAGAAGCCCACATCCCGCAGCCCCAGCTCACCATCCGCCCGCACATGTGACAGCAACCGCCCCGCCTGGGCACGCAAAGCCGCCGGTGACGCACCCGATACCACCCACGGCACCACACCGGCGCCGTCCGAGGGCTCCTCCAGTCCGCCATCGACAGGGTCGGAGAGACCGGGCTGCTCGACAATAAGGTGGGCATTGGTGCCGCTGATCCCGAAGGACGAGACGCCGGCGCGCCGGGGGTGCCCGGTCCCCGGCCACTCGACCGCCTGGGTGAGCAGTTCGACCGCGCCGTCTTCCCAGTCCACTTCGGACGAGGGCGCGTCGACATGCAAGGTCCGCGGCAACAGGCCGTGCCGCATCGCCATCACCATCTTGATCACACCCGCCACACCCGCCGCGGCCTGCGTATGACCGATGTTCGACTTCACCGACCCCAGCAACAGCGGACGGTCCGCCTTCCGCTCCTGACCGTACGTGGCCAGCAACGCCTGCGCCTCGATCGGATCACCCAGCCTCGTCCCCGTACCATGCGCCTCCACCACATCCACATCCGAAGCCGACAGACCCCCGCTGGCGAGCGCCTGGCGAATCACCCGCTGCTGGGACGGACCATTCGGCGCCGTCAACCCATTCGACGCACCGTCCTGGTTGATCGCCGAACCCCGCATCACGGCGAGCACTTCGTGACCATTGCGGCGCGCATCGGACAGCCGCTCCAGCACCACTACACCCACACCCTCGGACCAGCCCACACCATCGGCCGACTCCGAGAACGCCTTGCACCGCCCGTCCGGCGACAACCCCCGCTGCCGCGAAAACTCCACAAACGCCACAGGCGTCGACATCACCGTCACACCACCCGCCAACGCCAGCGAACACTCCCCCGCCCGCAACGCCTGCGCCGCCAAATGCATCGACACCAATGACGACGAACACGCCGTGTCGACCGTCACCGCAGGCCCTTCGAGCCCCAGCGTGTACGACACCCGCCCCGACACCACACTGCCCGCACTGCCGTTGGCCTGATAGCCCTCGAACTCGGGGCCCTGCAACAAAGTCCCGTAGTCGTTGTACATCACCCCCGCGAACACACCCGTCCGACTCCCCCGCAGCGACACCGGATCGATCCCCGCCCGCTCGAACGCCTCCCACGACGTCTCCAGCAACAACCGCTGCTGCGCATCCGTCGCCAATGCCTCACGCGGACTCAGCCCGAAGAACGCCGCGTCAAACTCCGCCGCGTCCTGTAGGAACCCGCCTTCACGGGTGTAGGAGGTGCCGAAGTGGTCCGGATCCGGGTCGTACAGCGCCTCCAGATCCCAGCCCCGGTCGCTCGGAAAGCCCGAGATGGCGTCCTGACCGCCGACCACCAGACGCCACAGGTCCTCCGGAGAACGCACCCCACCCGGGTAGCGGCAGGCCATACCCACGACCACCACCGGATCATCGGACACGACCGGCAGCGCCTGGTCGCGGGCCTGGTCCGGGGCCGGCCCGTCGGTCCGCACCCCGAACAGCTCGCGGTGCAGATGTTCGGAGAGCGCGACCACCGTCGGGTAGTCGAAGACGAGGGTGGCGGGCAGCCGGAGCCCGGTGGCGGTGTTCAGCCGGTTGCGCAGCTCCACCGCCGTCAGCGAGTCGAACCCCAGATCCTGGAAGGAGCGGGAGACCCCGACCTCGCCGGAGCCCGTATGCCCCAGCACCAGCGCCACCTGCACGCGCACCAGGTCGACCAGCGCCTCGCGACGGTCGGTGTCGGTCAGGCCGCTGAGGCGTCCGACGAGGGTGGCGGCCTCACCCGAGCTCGGCAGCGTATGCCGGCGGGTGCGGGTCCGGATCAGAGAACGCAGCAGCGGCGGGATCTCCCCACGTGCACGCAGCGCGGGCAGGTCGAGCCGGACCGGTACGACGGCCGCCTCACCCGTCGCCAGCGCCGCGTCGAACAGCGCGACGCCCTCCTCGACGGACAGCGGCGGCGTACCCGCGCGCGTCATGCGTTCCATGTCCGCGTCGGTCAAGCCGCTGGTCATTCCGCCCGCCCGGGACCATGGGCCCCATGCCAGCGACACCGCCGGAAGCCCGGCCGCACGTCGATGCTCGGCCAGCGCGTCCAGGAACGCGTTCGCCGCGGCGTAATTCCCCTGGCCTGCCGAGCCGAACGTACCGGCCACCGAGGAGAACGTCACGAAGGCCGTCAGGTCCAGCTCGCGCGTGGCCTCGTGCAGCGCCCACGCAGCGTCGACCTTGGGCCGCGCCACCTTGGCCAGCCGCTCCGGCGTCAGCGCCTCCAGTACACCGTCGTCGAGGACACCCGCCGTATGCACCACGGCCCGCACCGGACGGTCCGCAGGTACGTCCGCCAGCAGGGCCGCCACCGCATCACGATCCGCCACATCACACGCCACCGCGCGCACATCGGCGCCATGGTCCGTCAGCTCCGTGACGAGTTCGGCCGCCCCGTTCGCCGCGCCGCCACTGCGGCTGGCCAACAGGAGATGCCGGACGCCGTACTCGACCACCAGGTGGCGGGCCAGCACACCGCCCAGCCCACCCGTGCCGCCCGTGATCAACACCGTGGCCTCGGGATCCCACTCCACCCCGGCCGTCTCCTCGCCAACGGCGGAGGTACGGACGGCAGGGGTACGGACGGCAGGGGTACGGACCAGCCTGCCCACCAGGACGGCGCCGTCCCGGACGGCCGTCTGCGGCTCGTCCGACCCAAGAGCCTGGGCCACCGCCGCGGCGGACGGCTGCCCGCCGTCGAGGTCCAGCAGGGCGAACCGGTCCGGGTGCTCCGACTGCGCGACGCGGACCAGGCCCCATACGGACGCGGCCGCAAGGTCCTCTCCCGTGGTCGCGCCACGCGTCATGAACACCAGACGGGACCGCGTCCACCGCTCGTCCGTCAGCCATGCCTGCAGCACACCCAGGATCCGGGACGTCACCTCATGCGTGGCGCCCACCACATCGCCCGCGGGCCGCGACACGGGCATCAGCACCACGGCGGGCGGTGCGTCCTCGCCTGCCGCGAGGGCGGCGAGGTCTTCGCAGCCGACGACGGCCGGCCCCGTCGTCCGCAGCCCCTCGACGAGTCCGCCGTCATCGGGCCCGACGACGGCCACGGAGGCCGGGGGCACCGTCGACGCGCGTACCGGCGTCCAGTCGAGACGGAAGAGCGAATCCGCCACGGCGCCACCGGTGTCGCCGGTCGTCTCCGCCGACATCGCACGCAGGGCAAGCGACTCCACGGAGAGTACGGGGCGCCCCGAGGGATCGGTGGCTTCCAGGGACAGGGTGTCCGGCCCGGCGGACGACAGCCGCACCCGGAGGGCCGACGCTCCGGCCCCGTACAGACACACTCCCGACCACGAGAAGGGCAGCACACCGGGCCGGACCTCGGTCCCCGCCCAGGAGGCCGCGTGCAGCGCGGCGTCGAGCAGCGCGGGATGCAGCCCGAAGGCGGCGGCGTCCGCCTCGGGACCGTCCGGCAGCGCCACCTCGGCGAATACGTCGGTGCCGCGCCGCCACACCGACCGCAGGCCCTGGAAGAGCGGCCCGTAGTCGAAACCGAACTCGGCGAACCGTTCGTAGCAGCCGGTCAGATCCACCCGTTCGGCGCCCTCCGGCGGCCACACCGGCCAGCCGCCCACGTGGTCGGCGCGCCCGGCCTCCGCCAGCACGCCGCCGGCGTGCAGCACCCACTCCTCCGACCGGCCCTCCGGCCTGGAGTACACGCTGACCGGGCGACGGCCCGCCTCGTCCGGATCGCCGACAACCAGCTGCACCTGCACGGCGCCCTGCTCCGGCAGCGTGAGCGGCGCCGCCAGCGTAAGCTCCTCCACCCGGTCGCAACCGACCTCATCGCCCGCCCGGACCGCCAACTCCAACAGCGCGGTACCCGGCACCAGCACACGCCCCGACACCCTGTGATCGGCCAGCCACGCATGCGACCGCAGCGGAAGCGACAGCCGCCCGGTGAACAGCCTCCCCTCGGAGCCCGCCAGCTCCACGGCGCCGTTGAGCAGCGGATGCTCCGCCGAGGTGAGGCCGAACGCCACGGCGTCTTCCACCGACGGTTCGGTACGCGGCCAGAACCACCGGCGCTGGAAGGCGTAGGTGGGCAGATCCACCCGACGGGCACCCGGGAACAGGGCCGCCCAGTCGGCCTCCACGCCATCGACGTACAGCTGCGCCAGCGCGGCGGTGACCGCGTGCTCCTCCCCCCGGTCCTTGCGCAACACCGGCACCAGCACCGCGTCGTCCGAGGCCGTTTCGGCCGCCAGGGCCAACAGCGACGCGTCCGGCCCGACCTCGAGGAACCTGCGTACCCCGGTGTCGCCCAACGCCGCTATGGCATCGGAGAACCGCACGGTGGCCCGCACATGCTCGACCCAGTAGTCGGCAGAGCACAGCTGCTCCTCCGTAGCGGGCCCGCCTGTCACGTTGGACACCACTGGAATGGCCGGGGGCTGGTAGGAGAGGCCTTCGGCCACGGTGCGGAACTCGTCCAGCATCGGGTCCATCAGCGGGGAGTGGAACGCATGCGACACCCGCAGCCGACTGGTCTTCCGCCCCTGCGCCGCAAACCGCTCCGCAAGCTCCAACACCTCCCGCTCAGCCCCGGACACCACCACCGAACCAGGACCGTTGACCGCCGCGATCGACACCCCATCGGACAGCAGCGGGGCTACTTCGTCCTCGGCCGCCTGCACCGCCACCATCGCCCCGCCCGCGGGCAGCCCCTGCATCAACCGCCCCCGCGCCACCACCAACGCACACGCATCCGCCAGCGACAACACCCCCGCCACATGCGCCGCCGCAATCTCCCCGACCGAATGCCCCACCAGATAGTCCGGGACAATCGCCCAGGACTCCAGCAGCCGGAACAGGGCCACTTCCACCGCGAAGAGGGCGGGCTGAGTGAACTCTGTACGGTCAAGAAGCTCCGCCTCGGGAGTGCCGACCTCGGCGTACAGAATCTCGCGCAGGCGACGGCTGAGTTGCCCGTCCAGCTCTTCGATGGCGGTATCGAGCGCGTCGGCGAAGACCGGATATCGACCCGCCAGCTCACGCCCCATACCAGGGCGCTGACTGCCCTGACCGGTGAAGAGGAAGGCGGTGGCACCGGGCCGCAGGGCCGCAGCGCCAAGCACCACATCAGCGGCGGGCTCGCCCGCAGCCAGAGCAGCAAGACCATCCAGCGCACTCTCACGGTCGCGGGTCAGCAGCACAGCCCGGTGCTCGAAGCGCGACCGGGACAATGCCAAGGACAGCGCGACATCGGCCCTGCCCGCCTCGGGCCACTCCGCGAGGTGGGACCGCAACCGTTCCGCCTGGGCACGCAGCGCCGCGTCCGTCTTTCCCGAGACCATCAGGGGGACGACGGCGGGGGAGCTCGGCTCTTCGGCGGCCAGGGCGGTCGGCTCGGCCGATACGTGTTCCAGGATCACATGCGCGTTGGTACCGCTGATCCCGAACGAGGACACACCCGCCCGACGCGCCCGCCCCACCTCAGGCCAAGCCCGCTGCTCCACCACCAACTCCACAGCACCAGCCGACCAGTCCACATGACTGGACGGC
>NZ_MUNE01000367.1 GCF_002154605.1 Streptomyces milbemycinicus
GCCGCACCGCGGTGCGGCCCAGCTCCTCGTGCGGTACGTGCACGGTGGTCAGCGCCGGGTAGACGTCGATCGCCACCGGAATGTCGTCGTACCCGGCCAGCGAGACGTCCTCGGGCACCCGTAGACCGCCCTCGCGCAGCGCCTGCAGCGCCCCCGCCGCCACCATGTCGGTCCCCGCGAACACCGCGCTGAACTCGGCCCCGGAGGCCAGCAGCTCCTGGGCCGCGCGATAGCCGTGGGCGCGGGTGAAGTTTCCGTCCAGGATCAGGGCCGGGTCCGGGCTCAGACCCATCAGCTCATGGGCCCGGGTGAAACCGCTGATGCGCTGGGTGCTCGTGGACAGGCCCGGGACCCGGGCCAGATATGCGATGCGCCGGTGGCCGGCGCTGAGCAGGTGGGTGGTCATCGCGAAGGCGCCGGCCTCGTTGTCGTAGTCCACGACGGTGGCCGGTACGCCCTCGCCCAGCGGCGGCCTGCCGACCAGCACCAGCCGCGAGCCCACCCGGTCCAGGGCGTGCGCGAAGTGGGCCATACGGTCCTGGTACGCCTTGTCCTCCCAGGCGCCGCCGACCACGATCACCGCATCCGCCCGCTGCTCGCGCATCATCTCCACCACGGCGAGGACGCGCTGCGGGTCGCCGTGCGTGGTGCACAGCATGCACAGCCGCCCCTCGGCGGACGCCTGCTCTTCCACGCCGCGCGCGATATGCGCGTAGAAGGGGCCGGTCACATCGTCCACGACGAACGCCACCGTCTTGTTGGTGGACCCGCCGAGCGCGCGGGCGTGCGCGTTGACCACGTAGTCCAGTTCGCGCATCGCCTTGAGCACCCTGGCCCGGGTGGCCGCGGCCACCGGATAGGTGCCGCCCATGACGCGGGAGACGGTGGACGCGGACACCCCGGCGCGCTTGGCGACGTCCCTGACCGTGGACACGTCCCTGCCCGCGGTGGACTCCGCCGCCCGCTTACCCGCCCTGCCCGCGCCGGTTGCCTCAGCTGCCTCGTTCACGTAGGCCTAATCCCCTCGCCCTGCCGGCCGCGTATCACCCTGCCCACCGCGTAACCGCTCACGATAGCCGAGCGGGGACCGCCCCGGGCCCGGCTCAGCGAGTGCGGGAGCTGACCTGGCGCGGGCGCAGCAGAAAACGCTGGGTCTTGCCGCTCGAGGTCTTGGGCAGCTCGGTGACGAAGTGCACGCGCCGCGGGTAGGCGTGCTTGGCCAGCCGGTCCTTGACCAGCTGCTGCAGCTCGGCGGCGAGGGCGTCGGGGTCCGAGGGCGACGACGCCCCCGCGCGCAGCACCACGAAGGCCTCCATGACCTCGCCGTGTTCCTCGTGGGGGACGCCGACCGCGGCCGCCTCGGCCACCGCCTCGTGTTCCAGCAGCACGCTCTCCACCTCGAACGGGCCGATGCGGTACCCCGCCATCAGGATCACGTCGTCGCTGCGCCCGGAGAAGAACAGGTGGCCGTCCTCGTCCCGGGAGGCGGTGTCGCCGGAGTAGAACCAGTGTCCGTCGGGGCTGAACTTCTCCGCGGTGCGCTCCGGGGCGTCGCGGTAGCCCTCGAACCACATCAGCGGGCTCTTGGTGATGTCCATCGCCACCCGGCCGGGCATACCGGCCTCGGCGACGGCGGAGTTGGTGTCCTCGCGCAGGACGGTGACGCTCCAGCCGGGCAGCGGCCGGCCCATGGAGCCGGGCTTGAGGTCGGTGCGCAGCGCGGGGTGCCAGGCGTTGGCGATGGCCATGCCCAGTTCGGTGGAGCCGTAGTGGTCGCGCACCGGGATGCCGAGTGTCCGCTCCGCCCAGCTGACCACGTCGGCCGGAAGCGGCTCACCGGCCGCGGAGGCGCAGCGCAGCCGCACGTCGTCGGGGGCGGGCGTGCCGCGCAGCTTGCGGTAGACGGTGGGGCCCGCGGTGAAGTTGGTGACGTTGAAGCGGGACAGCACCGCCCATGTGCCCTCGGCGGAGAACAGGCTGTTGTACAGCAGGCTGCGCAGGCCGAGGGCGAGCGGGGCGATGATCGCGTAGTACAGCCCGTAGGCCCAGCCCGGGTCGGCGGCGTTCCAGAACACATCGGTGGGCCGGTGGTCGAGGCCGAACTCCTGGTACATGGCGAATCCCGCGACGGCCCGCAGCGGGATGGGCACGGCCTTGGGCGGGCCGGAGGTGCCGGAGGTGAAGAGCTCCACGATGGTGGCGTCCCCGCCGACGACGGCCGCCTCGTCCAGCGGCGGGTGTCCCGCGAGCAGCTCGGCGAACGACAGGTCGCCTTCCTCGGTGGGCCCGGTGGTGATGATCCGCCACGGCTGGTCGGTGGGGAGGTCGGGGCCCGCGGCCAGCTTGGGGCGCTGCCCGGCGTCCGTGATCACGACCTTGGTGCCATTGCCGGTGACCCGCAGGGCGATGGCCGGGGGCGCGAACGCCGTGAACAGGGGCACCTGGACGGCGCCTGTCCGCCAGATCGCGAGTGTCGCGACGAGCAGTTCGGCGGACTTGCTCATCAGGGTGGCGACCCGGTCGCCGGGGCCCACCCCGAGGGCCGCCAGGGCGCTCGCCATCCGCGCGGAGGACTCGCGCAGTTCGCCGTAGGTCATATCGTGCCCGTCGAGGTCGGCGCCGACCACCGTGAAGGCGACGGCGTCGGCCGGGTGCCGGTCGCACAGCAGATGGGCGGTGCACGCCGCCGGATCTCCGAAGGTCTTGAGCAGGTCGGCCATGCGCTGTTCCGGGCTGGTCAAGTGGGCTCCTCGTGCGTGCGGGCGAGCGGAATCCAAGTGCCAGGGGCGGTGGTGTCCCCGTTGGCTTGTACACGCTATCGCGCCCGCTCGCGAGCTCGGCAACCAGTGTTCACAAGACCGTTGTCAGCCGAGTGTGGTGGTGGGGTTCTGCTCCTTGCGGAAGGTCAGCTTCCCGTCCTCCACGTCGACTTCCACATGGCTGTGCGGCTGGAGCTTGCCGTTGAGCAGCATCCGGGACAGCGGGTTGTCGACTTCCCGCTGGATGGTCCGGCGCAGCGGCCGGGCGCCGTACTCGGGCTGGTAGCCGTGGTGGGCCAGCCAGTCGACGGCGGCGGGGGTGAAGTCGATGGGCACGTCCTGGGCGCGCAGCCGGCGCCGGGTCTCCTCCAGGAGCACATCGGTGATCTGCCGCAGCTGTTCATCGGCGAGCCGCCGGAAGATGACGATCTCGTCGATGCGGTTGAGGAATTCGGGCCGGAAGTGCTCGCGCAGCGGGCGCAGCACCCGCTCGCGGCGCGCGTCCTCGTCGGCTTCCGCGCCACCGCCGAAGCCCATGACAGCGCCGCGCCCGGAGATCTCCTCGGAGCCGAGGTTGCTGGTCATGACGATGACGGTGTTCTTGAAGTCGATGGTGCGGCCCTGGGCGTCGGTGAGCCGTCCGTCGTCGAGCACCTGCAGAAGGATGTTGAAGACGTCGGCGTGGCCCTTTTCGACCTCGTCGAGGAGCAGCAGCGAGTACGGCTGCCGGCGCACCGCCTCGGTGAGCTGCCCGGCCTCCTCGTGGCCGACGTATCCGGGCGGGGCGCCGATCAGCCGGCTGACGGTGTGCTTCTCCTGGTATTCGCTCATGTCCAGGCGGACCATGCGGTCCTCGCTGCCGAAGAGCGCTTCGGCCAGGGCGCGGGCCAGTTCGGTCTTGCCGACGCCGGTGGGGCCGAGGAACAGGAAGCTGCCGATGGGGCGGCCCGGGTCGGCGAGGCCGGCGCGGGAGCGCAGTACGGAGTCGGCGACGGCGGAGACGGCCTCTTCCTGGCCGATCACCCGCTTGTGCAGATGCTCCTCGAGGCTGAGCAGGCGGTCCCGCTCCTCCTGGGTGAGGCTGCTGACCGGGATGCCAGTCTGCCGGGAGACGATATCGGCGATGTCCTCGACGGTGACCTCGGCGACCCGGCCGGCCGGGTGCTGTTTGCCGGAGCCCTCCTCGATGCGCCGGCTCAGATCGCCGATCCGGTCGCGCAGCGAGGTGGCCCGCTCGTACTGCTCGGCGGCGACGGCCTGGTCCTTGTCCCGGGTGAGCTGTTCGACCTCGCGTTCCAGCGCCCGGATGTCGGTGCCTCTGGTGCTGGAGCGCAGCCGTACGCGGGCGCCGGCCTGGTCCATCAGGTCGATGGCCTTGTCGGGCAGGAAGCGGTCGGTGAGATAGCGGTCGGAGAGCTCGACGGCCGCCAGCAGCGCCTGGTCGGTGTAGCGGACCTGGTGATGGGCCTCGTAGCGGTCGCGCAGCCCGCGCAGGATCTCCAGCGCGTCGGAGGGGGTCGGCTCGGGCACCATGATCGGCTGGAAGCGGCGCGCGAGGGCCGCATCCTTCTCGATGTGGCGGCGGTACTCCTGGAGCGTGCTGGCGCCGATGACATGCAGTTCGCCGCGGGCCAGGGCGGGCTTGAGGATGTTGCTGGCGTCCATCGGGCCGCCTTCGGAGCCGCCGGTGCCCACGACGGTGTGCAGTTCGTCGATGAAGACGATCAGTTCCTCGGAGTGGGCACGGATCTCGTCGATGATGCCGGTCAGCCGCTCCTCGAAGTCGCCGCGGTAGCGGGTGCCGGCCACGACGCCCGCGAAGTCGAGCTGGAGGACGCGCCGGGCGAGCAGGATGTCGGGCACGTCGGCCTCGGCGATGCGCTGGGCCAGCCCCTCGACGACGGCGGTCTTGCCCACGCCGGCCTCGCCGATGAGGACGGGGTTGTTCTTGCCCCGGCGGGCCAGCACCTCGATGGTCTGCTCGATCTCCTCGTCGCGGCCGATCACCGGGTCGATCCGGCCGTCGCGGGCCATCTCGGTCAGGTCGCGGCCGAACTTGTCGAGGTTGGGGGTCTCCCGCCGGTTGGGTCCTGGGCGGGGTTCGGCGGCGCCGGGGGCCGCCGCGAGGCCGCCCGGCGGGCCGGGGCGTGGCTCGAACCGGGCCGCGTGCAGCAGCTGCCCGGCCGTGGAGTCGTGGTTGGCGGCGAGCGCGATCAGTACGTGCTCGGGGCCGATGTACGAGGAGCCGGAGGACCGGGCGATCTCGTGGGCGTCGAGCAGCGCGCGCTTGACGGCGGGCGTGACCGCGACCGAACCGCGCGGCGGCCCCTCCCCCGTCTGCCGGTCGATCTCGGCGACGAGGGCTTCGGGGTCGGCCCCGGCCCGGACGACCATGGTGCGGGTCGGCTCGGCGGTGAGCGCCGCGCGGAGCAGGTGTTCGGTGTCGAGGTCGGTGGAGCCGCGGTCGGCGGCGTACGAGGCCGCGGAGGAGACGAGCTGCCGTGCGGGCTCGCTCATCAGGCGGCCGAAGTCGACGTGTCGGGAGCCGGGGCGCTGCCCGGCCGGTCCGACGCCGAGGAAGCGTGCGAGAAAGTCTCCGAGGGGGTCCGGACCGAACTCTTCCGATCCCTCGTACCCGCTGTTCATAGGCATCCGTCCCGGTGGCCCGGCGGAGATGCGGGCCCGTTGTCATCGCTGCAAGGAGTCCCATTTGATCGACTTTGATTGATTTTATCCGATATCGGGGCCGCTCGCCGAGGGCTGGAGCAGATTCGCATGCACGACGTCTTCGCCGTCCCGAGATGGAGCAGCGCGAGGCGTCACGCACCTCGCGGCCCGCGCCACGGGCCTCGGCCCCACGGCCCGCCTGGTCACCACGGACGACGGCCGTGGCCTCCTCGCCATGATGCGGCTGGCGGCGCGCCGCCCCGACACCGTTCCGCACATCCCGGGGATGCGCTGACCGGGCCGGGACGGGGCGCGGTCACCGCCGTCAGGGCGCCTGGGTGCGCACCGCCCTGGTGTGCCCGGCGTAGCGGCGGAGCACATCGAACCACCGCCGGGCGAGCCCGGCGACATGGTCGTCCTCAAGGACACCCGACGGCCAGATCCACCGCGCCGCCAGCCGCGCGCCCCGCTCGCGGTCCTCGACCGCCACCGTGAGGGTGAGGGTGCGCTCCAGCGGAGCTCCGGCGTCCGCCCCGCCGCCCATCGCCGACCCCGCCTCGCCGGTGGGGGTCCAGTGGGCCGAGCTCTCGCCGACCTGGAACCGGCCCAGGTAGTTGACGGAGACCTGCGGATCGCCGAGCGCGGCCAGCTGCGGAGCGGTGCGCGGGTTGAGATAGCGCAGCAGGCCGTACCCGATGCCGTTGTCGGGCAGGGCCGCGAGCTGGGCCCCCACCCGCGCGGCGCCCTCGGTCAACGCGGCGCCGGAGGCGTCGAGTTGTTCCTCGGAGATCTCCCCCGGGTCCAGGACGAACGGGAACTGCGCCGTGAACCATCCGACGGTGGACGACGGATCGACCCCGTCGGCGAGGAATTCACGGCCGTGCGCCTGGAGGTCCACCAGCACTCCGGTGCCCTCGTCGCCCCGCCAGCGCGCGTAGGCGACGGCGAACGACGCGTACAGCACATCGCGCAGATCCACGCCCAGCGCGCCGGGCACCGCGAGCAGGGTCGCCGTGTCCTCCTCCGGGAGGTCCAGGAGCACCATCCGCGCCGAGGCCAGGGTGTCGGTCCGCGGGTCGGGCCGCCGGGTGCCCAGCGTGGGCCGCTTCGGCTCGAACATCCGCGTCCACATCTCCAGTTCCTTCTCGCGCGCGGGCTCCACGGCCTCCTCGACAAGGTGACGCGCCCACCTGCGGTAGGAGGTCGCCGGTGCCCGCAGATCCGGCCGGCGGCCGGCGGCGACCGCCTCGTACGCACGGGCCAGGTCCGGCAGCAGGAACCGCCAGGAGACTCCGTCGACCACGAGATGGTGCAGCAGGATCAGCAGTCGGCCGGGCCGCTCCGGGCCGGGGTCCAGCCAGATCGCCTGGAGAGTGCGTCCGGACCCGGGGTCGAGCTGCGCCTGGTGGCGGAAGGACGCCTCCGCCAGCGCCGGGGGCCACTCCGCCTCGTCGGCGACCTGGATGACCTGGTGGGTGAAGCAGTCGGCCACCCGGGCCGAGCCGGGCTCCTCGATCTCCAGCGCCCGCCGTCCCTGGTCGTCCTGCTGCCGCATGCGCAGCGCGTCATGGCGGTCGACGAGCGCCTGGAGGGCGGCGGTCAGATGCTCGGCGCGCGCATCCGCCGGGACGCGGACCGCCATGGAGAGGTGGTACGCGTCGATCGGCCCCTCGACGTCCCACATGCGCCTGATGATCGGCGTCGCCGGGAGCTCACCCACCCCCTCGCCCGCACCGCCGCCGTCCCGGTGGCGGCCCTCGCCGGCCGGCCCCCGGCGCGGCGCGCTCCGCTCGGCGATCGCGGCCAGCGCCGCGACCGTACGGCCCTCCGCCACATCCCTGGGCCGCAGCGCCAGGCCGGCGTGGCGTGCCATGTCGGCGAAGCGCATGGAGACGATGGAGTCGCCGCCCATCAGGAAGAAGTCGTCGTCCACGCCGACGCCGCCCACCCCCAGCGCCTCGCTCATCAGCGAGCACAGGGTCTCCTCCACGGGGGTGCGCGGCCGGGCCGCCGTCGAGGCGGCTGTGAAGTCGGGCGCCGGGAGGGCGGCGCGGTCCAGTTTGCCGTTGACCGTCAGCGGGAGTTCGGGCATCTCCACGAACGCCGAGGGCACCATGTGGACCGGCAGCCGGGCCGCCGCGAGCGCCGCCAGTTCGGCGGCCTTGGGCAGCGTGGCGCCGGGCTCGGACACCAGATAGGCGACCAGCGCCGGTCTGCCGGGCCGGTCCTCGCGCAGCACGACGGCCGCCCGCGCCACCTGGTCGAGGGCCGTGAGCGCGGACTCGATCTCGCCGACCTCGATCCGGAAGCCCCGCAGCTTGACCTGGCCGTCGGCCCGGCCCACGTACTCCAGCCCGCTGTCGCCGCCCTGGCGGGCCAGGTCTCCGGTGCGGTACATGCGCTCGCCGGGGGCGCCGAACGGGTCGGCGACGAACCGCTCGGCGGTCAGCGCGGACCGCCCCGCGTAGCCGCGGGCCAGGCCGGGGCCTGCGACGTACAGCTCGCCGACGGACCCCGGGGGCACCGGGCGCAGCAGATGGTCGAGGACGTACAGCCGCAGATCCGGGATCTGCCGCCCGATGGGGCTGACCGAGCCGTCCCGCGCCACGTCGGCGCGGACCAGTTCGGTGTGGGTGACATGCACGGTCGTCTCGGTGATGCCGTACATGTTGACCAGCCGTGGCGCGTTCTCGGGATGGCGGCTGTACCAGTCCCCCAGGCGGGATACGTCGAGCCGTTCGCCGCCGAACACCACATACCGCAGGGCGAGCCGTGCGCCCAGCTCCGGGCGGTCGCGGTCGGCGCCGAGCAGTTGGTAGAACGCCGACGGGGTCTGGTTGAGCACGGTGACGCCCCGCTCGACCAGCAGCTCCAGGAATTCGCCCGGGGACCGGGTGACGGTGTGGTCCACGATCACCAGCGAGCCGCCGTACAGCAGCGGGCCCCAGATCTCCCACACCGAGAAGTCGAACGCGTAGGAGTGGAACAGCGTCCACACGTCGTCCTCGCCGAACCCGAAGAGGTGGTCGGTGGAGGTGAACAGCCGGATGACGTTCTCGTGCGGGATCAGTACGCCCTTGGGCCGACCGGTCGAGCCCGAGGTGTAGATGATGTAGGCGCCGTGTGCCGGGGTGAGCGGGCCGCCGCGGTCCGCGTCGGTCAGGTCGGTCGGCGCGAGGTCCTGCATGGCGCTCGTGACCCGCGGCGCGTCGAGCTCCACGACCGGTGTGCCGAGGCCGTCGGGCAGCGCGGCGGCGGTGTCGGTGGTGGTGATCACGCACACCGGGGCGGCGTCCGCGAGGATGAATCCGATGCGCTCGCGCGGATAGGCGGGGTCCATCGGCAGATACGTCGCGCCGCTCTTGAGGACGGCCAGCAGCGCCACGACCAGTTCGGCCCGGCGGTCGACCGCCAGCGCCACCACCCGCTCCGGCCCGGCGCCGTGCCCGGTCAGCAGCCGCGCCAGGCGGTTGGCGCGGTCGTTGAGCTCCGCGTACGTCAGGGAGCGCCGGCCGTCGACCACGGCGATGTTGTGCGGGGTGGCCCGCACCTGTGCCTCGAACCGCTCCGGCAGGGTCTCCTCGCACCGTACGCCCCCGGCCGCCGGCTGTGGCGCGGCCGCGGTCAGCAGCCGCGCCACCGGGGCCTCGGCCGCCCCGGGCATACCGGATGTTCCGGTGAGCAGGTGTTCCATCGCGTGGGCTGCGGCCGAGGCCCGGCTGCGGCCGACGGTGTCCGGGCAGTAGTTGACGTGGATCCGCAGCCGTTCGCCGGGGAGCGCGACCACGCTGAGCGGGTAGTGGGTGCCGTCCTCGGGGTGCACCCCGGTGACGGTCAGGCGCTTGGAGGCGGAACGCAGGGCGTCCGGGTCGTGCGGGTAGTTCTCGTAGACCAGGAGGGTGTCGAAGAGCCGGCCGGTGCCGGTGCGGCGCTGGATGTCGGTGAGGCCGATGTGGTGGTGGTCCAGCAGCCGGGCCTGTTCGTCCTGGACGCGGGTCAGCAGCTCCGGGAACGTCTCGTCCGGGCGGAGCCGGACCCGGGCGGGCACGGTGTTGATGAACAGCCCGACCATGGTGTCGATGCCGTCGATCTCGGGCGGGCGGCCGGAGACGGTGACGCCGAAGACCACGTCGTCACGGCCGGTCAGCCAGCCCAGCACGATCGCCCAGGCGCCCTGTACCACGGTGTTCAGCGTCAGGCCGTGGCGGCGGGCGTAGGCGGTGAGCGTCGCGGTCTGCTCGGTCGTCAGCTCCAGGACGTGCCGCCGGGTGGCGGCCGTCGCGGGAGTGTCCGGGCTCGCGGCGAGGGTCGGTCCGGCCACCCCGGACAGGGCGGTGTGCCAGGCGTCGAGCCCCGCCTGGGTGTTCTGCCCCTTCAGCCAGGACAGATAGGCGGAGTACGGGCGGGGCACGGGCAGCGCGGCGAGCGCGTGGGGGTCGTCGGGGTCGTTGCCCGCGTCGTACAGCGCGAGCAGTTCCCGCGACAGCAGCGCCATCGACCAGCCGTCGAGCAGCAGATGGTGGCTGGTGAGGATCAGCCGGTAGCTGTCCGCTCCGAGCCGCAGCAGCATGAAGCGGGCCAGCGGGGCGGTGTCCACGGGGACGCGCCGCCCGCTGTCGGCGTCCAGCAGCCGGGCCAGTTCGGCCTCGCGCGCGGGTCCGTCCAGCAGCGACAGGTCGTGTTCCCGCCACTCCGGCGCCACCCGGGCGGGGATAACCTGCACCGGTTCGGCGAGCCCTTCGCGTACGAAGCATGCGCGCAGCCCGGGGTGGCGGGCGAACAGCCCCTCGGTGGCGGTACGCAGCCGCGCCGGGTCGACGTCGCCCGCGAGGTCCAGGCCGAACCGCACCACGTAGTCGTCGTGGCCGGTGTCGTCGTACACGGCGTGGAAGAGCAGCCCCTGCTGCAGGCTGGACACCGGCCAGATGTCGGTCAGGTCCGGCACGGTCCGCTCCAGCCGCTCCACCTCGGCCATGGAGAGCGAGACCAGGGGGAAGTCGGAGGGGGTGTGGCCGCGGTGTGCGGTGTGCGCGAGGTTTCCGATGTGCCGTGCGTGGGTCACCAGGCCGGTGAGCGCGGCGAACCACGCGTCGGCGAGCTCTTGTACGGCCGCCTCGTCCAGCAGTTCGCCGGCCCAGATCCACACCGCCGTCAGCCGCGGGCCGTCCTCCCGGTCCTCGGTGTGCGCGTTGAGGGCCAGGGTGTGCGGCAGCGGCATACCGGGCGGGAAGCCGCCGCGCAGCGCTCCGAAGTCGGGGTCCGGGTCGGGCAGCCAGTCGGAGCCGTCGGACACGGTGAACCGGCCGAGGTAGTTGAAGCCGATCTGCGGGCCGGTGTGTCCGGCGAGTTGGCGCGCCGCGTCGGGGTTGAGGTAGCGCAGCATGCCGTAGCCGATGCCGTGGTCCGGCAGCGCCGCGAGCTGTTCCTTGACCGTCTTCACGGCAGTGCCGAGCGCCGCGGAACCGGCCGTCACGTCGGCCCAGTCGAGTGTTCCGGGGGCGAGCCGGGCGGGGAACATGCTGGTGAACCAGCCGACGGTCTGGCTGAGGTCGACGCCGTCGGCAAGGTGTTCCCGGCCGTGTCCTTCGAGTTCCAGCAGCACATCGCCGGTGTCGCCGATGCCGCGGCGCCGCCGCCACTCGACCACGGCGAGGCTGAGCGCGGTCAGCAGGACGTCGTTGATCCCGGTGTGGTAGCGCTCGGGTACGGAGGTCAGCAGCGCGGCGGTGGCGTCGGCCGGCAGGGAGAGCGACAGCATCCGGGCGCTGGTGGCGGTGTCCCGGGCGGGGTCCAGCGGGCGGGGGCCGAGGAGCGGGTCGGCGCCGTCGAGGATGTTCTCCCACAGCGGGAGCTCGGCCGTCCGGGCCTCGTGTTGTGCGCCCTCGGTCAGCAGCCGGGACCAGCGCCGCAGGGAGGTGACCGGGCCGGGGGTCGCGAGGGGCCGGTCCTCGGCGGCCGCGGCCCAGGCGTCGGCGAGGTCGCGCAGCAGTACGCGCCAGGAGACCCCGTCGACCGCGAGGTGGTGGATCAGTACGAGCAGTCGGCCGGGCCGGTCGGGGCCCGCATCGAACCACACGGCCCGCAGCAACACCCCTTTATCCGGGTCAAGTTGGCCGCGAGCCGCCTCTGAGGCCACCTCGACGGCCCGGTGCCACCGCGCCGTGTCGTCAGGGTTCACGTCCTGTGCGGGCACACGGGTCAGGCACTCATGGCCGCGGACGGCGCCGCGCGGGGCGATCTCCAGCGCGCCGCCCTCCCCGGTGCCCAGCCGGAGGCGCAGTGCGGCATGGCGGTCGAGCAGGGTGTCGAGCGCACCGGCCAGGTGGTCATGGCGCAGGTCGCCGTCCACCCGCACCAGCACCGACTGGTGGAACTCCTTGACGGCGTCCGGCCCCAGGCCCGTCAGCCAGCGGATGATCGGGGTCGGGGAGAGTTCGCCACTGTCGTCGGTGGTGTGCGGGCCTTCGCCGTGGGCGGTGTCCGCCGCGGAGCGGGCGGCGCGCGCCAGCGCGGCCACGGAGCGGTGTTCGAACACCTCGCGCGGGGAGATGGCGAGCCCGGCGGCGCGGGCGCGGCTGACCAGGGTGAGGGAGAGGATGCTGTCGCCGCCGAGGGCGAAGAAGCTCTCGTCGACGCCGACGTGGTCGAGTCCGAGGATGTCGGTGAAGAGCTCGTGGAACAGCTCTTCCCGGTCGGTCCGCGGGGCCCGGCGCTCGGTGTCCTCGGCCGGCTGGGGCTTCGGGAGCGCGGCGCGGTCGAGTTTGCCGCTGGGGCTCAGCGGCAGCTGGTCCACCAGGACGATCTGCGCGGGCACCATGAAGTCCGGCAGCTCGCTCGTGGCACGGGCCATGAGCTCGGCCGGGAGCGCGGCGGCCGTGGCGTGGCCGGTGTCCGGCTCGGGGAGGACATGGGCCAGCAGCCGGGTGGCGCCGGGGCGGATCTCGTCGGCCGTCACCACGGCCCGCCGGACCGCCGGATGGCCCGCGAGCACGGCCTCGATCTCGCCGACCTCGATCCGCAGACCCCGCACCTTCACCTGCCCGTCGGCGCGTCCCACGTACTCCAACTGATGGTCCTCCTCCCGTCGCCGCACCAGGTCTCCGGTGCGGTACAGCCGTGACCCGGGTGGGCCGTAGGGGTTGGCGACGAACCGCTGCGCGGTCTGGCCGGGCCGGTTCAGATAGCCCCTGGCCAGCCCGGGCCCGCTCAGCCAGAGTTCGCCGACCGTGCCGACGGGGACCGGGCGCAGGGCGGAGTCGAGTACATACGCGGCCGAGTTGGCGGCGGAGCTGCCGATCGGGGGTGTGCCCTCGCCGCCGAGCGGGCCGCTCATGGCCGCGCAGATGGTGGCCTCGGTCGGGCCGTAGCCGTTGAGCAGGACGGTGTCCGCGGCCCAGTCGGCCGCCAGCGCCGGCGGCAGCGCCTCGCCCACCGACATCAGCCGGAGCCCGGCCGGGAGGGTGCCGCGGTCCAGGCTCGCCAGCACGGCGGGCGGCAGCACGGCGTGGGTGACGCCGAGGCCGGTGATCAGCCCCGGCAGTTCGGGTCCGGCGGGCGGCGCGCCGTCGGCGCCGATGACCAGGCAGCCGCCGGACAGCAGCGCCGCGGTCAGCTCCCAGACCGCGGAGTCGAAGCTCGGCGAGGCGAACTGCAGAACCCGGGAGCGGGGCCCGACGCCGAACCGGGTGCGCTGGGTGTGCACCAGGCTCGGCAGGCCCGCGTGGGTCACCACGACCCCCTTGGGCGTGCCGGTGGACCCGGACGTATAGACCACATACGCGGGGTGGCGCGGGTCGAGCGGCGCGTTCCGCTCCTCGTCCCGTACGTCCGCGGGGTCGCGGCCGGCCAGGTCGCGGACGGTCTCGGGGGCGTCCAGGAGCAGCCGGTCGCCCGACAGCTGTCCGATGGTCCGCGCATGGGCCGTGGTCGTCAGCGTCAGCGCGGGCCGGGCGTCGGAGAGCATGAACTCGACGCGCGCGGGCGGATAGTGGGGATCGACCGGCAGAAAAGCGCCGCCCGCCTTCCAGACGGCCAGAACGGCGACGACGAATTCGACGGACCGCTGCAGGGCGAGTGCGACCGGCGTCTCGGGGCCGACGCCGCGCTCGATGAGCGCCCGCGCCAGCCGGTTGGCCCGTGTGTTGAGTTCGGCGTACGAGAGCTCGGCGGAGCCGGAGAGCACGGCGGGGTGGTCGGGGTGGAGCCGGGCCTGCCGCTCGTAGAGCTCGTCCGCCGTGGCGTCGGGCACCACCACGGCCGCCTCGGTGGACTTGCGCAGCAGGGAGCCCCGTTCGCGGTCGGAGAGCAGGGACACCTCGGCGAGCGACATGCCGCTGCCGCCGGCCGCGACGGTCCTCAGCAGCCGGGAGATCCGCTCGCCGTGGCCCCGCGCCTCGGCGGCGCCCCATACGGCGGCGTTGGCGTCCAGGTCGACCGTGAGGCCCCGGCCGTCTAGGCGGTCGGTGAAGGCGAGGGCCAGGTCCTCGACGGGGCCGGTGGACAGGTTGTGCGCGACGGCGGGGTGCGGGCCGAACCGCAGGTCGTAGTCGAACGACATGATGTTGACGATCATCGAGTACAGCGGGGCGGGCTGGTCGTCCGACGAGACCAGGCGCGCCATGTCGGCCGCGCGGTAGCGCTGGTGGGCGAGCGCCGATCGCATCGCCTTCTGGGCGGTGCGCGCCAGCTCCTCGACGGTCATGTCCGGGCGCGGGGACAGCCGGACGGGCAGGACGTTGGACAGGACGGCGGGGGTGGCCCTGGCGGTCGGGGTGGTGCGGGCCGCGACGACGAGCCCTAGCACCACCTCCGGCTCCCCGGTCATCCGGTGCAGATACAGCGCGGCCAGGGCGAAGAGCATCGCGGAGCGATGGATCCTCGCCCGCTCGCAGACGCGGTCCAGGGCGAGCAGGTCCTGGGACGACAGCCGGTCCGAGGCCCGGGTGAAACCGGAGGCGGGCGCGCGCCGGCGGGTCAGGGAAACGGGTTCCGGAAGGTCGCGTAATTTCTCGAGCCAGTAGTCGCGGTCCCGGACGAACGCCTCCGACGCGCGGTATTCCGATTCCTCGGCGAGCAGTCGGCCGAAATCACCGAAGGGGCTCGGCGGTATTTCCTCGCCCGCGTCCAGCGCCGAGTAGACCCCCGCCACTCGGTGCACGATAAGTGGTCCGCTGAATCCGTCGACGAGAATGTGGTGGTATCGGCTGCACCAGTAATAGAGATCGTCCGCCAACTGGATCACCGCATGGGCGACCAGCTCACCGTCCGGCAGCGGAACCGGCCTGGCCAAGAATTCCGCCATCCATCGCCCGGCGGCGGCGCGCGGGTCCGCTTCGGCCGTCAGGTCGACGCGGACGAGCGGGAAGTCGTCGCGTCCCTTGGCGGCCCAGCGCGGACCGGCCTCGTCCGCGATGAACCGCACCGCGAGCGCCGTGCATTCGGCGAAGGCGTGGCGCAGGGCGGACTCGAATAAGTCGAAACGGAGCCGGCCGCGCATCTCAATATATTCGCCGATGTTGTAGGCGGTGCTGTCCGGGCGCAGGGAGTGGGCGATCCAGAATTCACGCTGGGCGGCAAGCGGAATCCCCGGGGCGGGGCCATTGGCGGGCATGAGGGGTCTGGCCTCCTCGATAAGTAGGCTGCCGATTTCCGGTGTGGTTTCCCGAGTGTAGGGCCGTAATGCGGCCGAATGGCCTGGCAGTTCGCTGCAATGGCAACTGTCGGCCTTGAGGAACTGCCACGGACCGCGCACCCGGCTCCGCGTCCCGCCCCGCCCCCGGCGACACGCCGTGGCGCTCGGCCCGACGGCATAGCGGTGTGGGCCCATCGGGTGCGTTTCGTCGGCCGTTCCGGTGAAGCCCGGCGCTGTCACGACTCAAGCAGGCTCCCACACGCACATAAATACGACTATCCACCTATTTGGCCCATGTGAGCGTGAGGTGAGCCTGTTGTCTCTCGAGCCCCGTCAACGGACCGCGCTCGTGGTCGCCGCGCTGTTCGGCGCGGCGACCGCGTGCACCGCCGGCATACCCGCCACCCCCGAATCGGGGGAGAAGTCCTCCCGGACCGCGGCCGCGGCAAAGCCCGGGCCCACCAAGGGGTTCACCCTGGTGGCCACCGGCGACCTGCTGATCCATGACTCGGTCATCCGCCAGGCGCGCGCGGACGCGGGCGGCAACGGCTACAACTTCGGACCCATGCTCGCCGGGGCCGAGCCCGTGGTCTCCGGGGCCGACCTGGCGATATGCCATATGGAGACGGTCTACGGCGCCGCGGGCGGGCCGTTCACCGGCTACCCGACCTTCAAAAGCCCGCCGGAGGTCGCCGAGGCCGCCAAGGAGCTCGGCTACGACTCCTGCTCCACCGCCTCCAACCACACCCTGGACGCCGGCGCGGAAGGCGTGACCCGCACCCTCGACGCGATGGACCGCGCCGGGCTCCGACACGCCGGATCGGCCCGCTCCGCCGAGGAGCACACGATGCCGACCCTCATGAAGGCCGGTGACGCCACAGTCGCCCAGCTCGCCTACAGCTACGGCACCAACGGCATCCCCGTACCCAAGGGCCAGCCATGGCTGGTCAACCTCATCGACCCGGCGCAGATCGTCAAGGACGCCCGGGCCGCCCGCCGGGCCGGGGCCGAGGTGGTCGTGGTCAGCCTGCACTGGGGCACCGAATGGCAGGAGGCGCCGGATCAGCTCCAGCTCTCGGTCGCCAAGAAACTCACCGCCTCGATGGACGGCGGGCGCCACGACATCGATCTCATCCTCGGCACCCACGCCCACATACCCCAGGCGTACGAGAAAATGAACGACACCTGGGTCGTCTACGGCATGGGCGACCAGGTCGCGGGCGTCATGAACGACCCGCGCGGCCAGATGGGCTCAGCCGCCCGCTTCACCTTCGCCCCGCCCGCCACCACGGACAAGCCATGGACCGTGAAGAAGGCGGAGTTCATCCCCCACGGCGTGGACAACGACCCGATCAGGGTGGTCAACCTCCCGCGCGCCGGCGGGCACACCGAGGCCCTGGACACCATCCGCCGCGCCGTACTCAGCAGGGGCGCGGCGCGGGACGGGCTCACCATGGGCCGCTGACACCCCGCCCCGGCGTCGGCCGGGGCCCGTCGGCCCCGGCCCGTCGCCGCCCTGTCCGCTCAGGCCGGTCAGTCCAGCTCGGGCGCCTGGCCCGTGGAGAACGCCTCGGCCATCCGCAGCCACGTCCCGGCCTCCTCGGCGCGCCCCTGCCGCTGGAGCGTACGGCCCAGCATCAGATGGGCGTAGTGCTCGACCGGGTCACGCGCGATCACCTCGCGCAGCTGCTCCTCGGCACGGCTCAGCTGCGCGGAGTGGTAGTAGGCGCGGGCCAGCAGCAGCCGCGGGGCGGTCTGCTCCGGGGCCTCCTCGACGACCTGGACGAGGAGACGGGCGGCCTCGGCGTACTGCTTCGCCTCGAAGTACAGCCCGGCCCGCTCCCAGCGCTCCGCGGTGGTCTCCTCGCGCTCCTTGTCGTCGAACAGGCTCAGCGCGGTGACCCAGCGGTCGGCGGTGGGCTCACCGTCCGGCCGGTAGCTGTCGAAGTTGTCGATCACGTGAGCTCCTTCCTGAGGTAAGCGGTTATTCGGGCCGCAGAGCGGCCAGTTGCTGCTCGAACGGCATGACGGCGTCGGCTTCGGGGGCCGCGGCGCCCCGGCGGCCGCCGACCAGGTCCGCCAGTTCGCCCGCCGCGCGGTCGATGCGGGTGGGCAGGGTGTCGGTGAGCGGATCGCCGGAGCCGCCCCAGTCCTCCGACGCGGCGTACACCGCGGTCGGCACCACGATCGCCCGCAGGTAGGCGAACAGCGGCCGCAGCGCATGCTCCAGCGCGAGCGAGTGGCGCGCCGTGCCGCCGGTCGCGGCGGCGAGCACCGGCTTGCCGGCCAGGGCGGTGTTGTCGATCACGTCGAAGAACGACTTGAACAGCCCGCTGTAGGAGGCCGAGAAGACCGGGGTGACCGCGATCAGCGCGTCCGCACCGGTGACGGTCTCGATCGCCTCCTCCAAGGCGCCCGACGGGAAGCCCGTCACCAGGTTGTTCGCGATGTCACCGGCCAGGTCGCGCAGCTCGACCACGTGCACCTCGACCTCGTGCCCGTCCGCCGCCAGCCGCTGCCGGGTGGCCTCGGCCAGCCGGTCGGCCAGCAGCCGGGTGGACGAGGGCACGCTCAGCCCGGCCGATACGACCGCGAGCCTCACCGGCCGCGGGGCGCCGGCCTGCTGGGGAATCCGTACGACATCGTTCACTGTGTCTCCTTGTTCGCTTCTCCGCCCACGCGGCGAAGGCGCGGGCTTCGTCGCCATCCGCGGCCCGGCAGCCGCGTGCGCGTCGCTCACGGTGCGACCTCCTCAAGGGCCTTGGCGTCGCGCTGGGCCACCAGCGACGCGTGGGTGGGGGCGTCCGGCACCTCGGCCGGGCGGTTCTTGGCGAACTCCTTGCGCAGCTCCTCGACGACCTCGCCCAGCAGGTCGAGCTGTTCCAGCACCGTCTTCAGCGGCAGGCCCGCGTGGTCGACGAGGAACAGCTGACGCTGGTAGTCGCCGAAGGTGTCCCGGAAGGCCAGGGTCTTCTCGATGACCTCCTGCGGGCTGCCGACGGTCAGCGGCGTCTCGGCCGTGAACTCCTCCAGGGAGGGGCCGTGGCCGTAGACGGGCGCGTTGTCGAAGTACGGCCGGAACTCACGGACGGCGTCCTGCGAGTTACGGCGCATGAACACCTGCCCGCCGAGGCCGACGATGGCCTGCTCCGGCGTGCCGTGCCCGTAGTGCGCGTACCGCTCCCGATAGAGGTTCACCAGCTTCCGGAAGTGGTGCTTGGGCCAGAAGATGTTGTTCGCGAAGAATCCGTCACCGTAGTAGGCGGCCTGCTCGGCGATCTCCGGCGAGCGTATGGAGCCGTGCCAGACGAACGGAGGCACGCCGTCCAGCGGCCGCGGCGTGGAGGTGAAGCCCTGCAGCGGGGTGCGGAACTTGCCCTCCCAGTCGACGACGTCCTCACGCCACAGCCGGCGCAGCAGCGCGTAGTTCTCGATCGCGAGCGGGATGCCCTGGCGGATGTCCTGCCCGAACCACGGGTAGACCGGGCCGGTGTTGCCGCGGCCCATCATCAGGTCCACCCGGCCGTCGGCCAGGTGCTGGAGCATCGCGTAGTCCTCGGCGATCTTCACCGGGTCGTTGGTGGTGATCAGCGTGGTGGAGGTGGACAGGATCAGCCGCTCGGTGCGGGCCGCGATCCAGCCCAGCATGGTGGTCGGGGACGACGGCACGAACGGCCGGTTGTGGTGCTCACCGGTCGCGAAGACGTCGAGGCCCACCTCTTCCGCCTTCTGGGCGATGGTGACCATCGCCTTGATCCGCTCGTGCTCGGTCGGCTCCCGACCCGTGGTGGGGTCCGTCGTGACATCGCCGACCGTGAAAATCCCGAACTGCACCGTCTCACCCTCCTAGGATGTTTACGATTCAACTGTATCCCCGGAACGTGACACCTGCCGCCCCTATTCCCCCCGCCCGCGGCGGAGGGAAGGGCATCGTTTCAGATCGACCGTCGTGCCTGGTGGGAGGGGCCTGGACGGGTCAGCCGAGCTGTCCGGGCGTGGCGGACCGAACCGTGGCGCGCAGCGCGGCGGCGTACGCCTCGTCCGGATCGAGCCGGCGCAGCTCCTCGGCGATCAGCTCGGCCGTGCTGCGCACCTTCAGCGCGAGAGTACGGTCGGGCTGGCCCGGAATGGACAGCGTGGCCACCGGGCCGTCCGGACGGTCGATGTGGACGTCCCCGGCCGCCGTCCGCAGCCGGACCCCGGTGACCACCGGGCCGTCGGTGACGACCTGCTCGACGGGCACCTTCAGCCGGTTGGCGAACCAGCGCCCCAGCAGCTCGGCGCTCGGATTGTCCGCCTCGCTCTCCACCACCGCCGAGGTCACCGCGGCCCGCGCCTGGTCCAGCGCGGCGGCCAGCATGGACCGCCAGGGCGTGAGCCGGGTCCAGGCCAGATCGGTGTCGCCGGGCGCATACGAGGCGGCGCGGGCCGCCAGCTCCCGCAGCGGGCGCTCGACCGCGTACGCATCGGTGATCCGCCGCTGCGCCAGCCTGCCCAGCGGATCCCTGACCGGGTGGTCCGGGGCGTCGACCGGCCACCAGACCACGACCGGGGCGTCCGGCAGCAGCAGCGGCAGCACCACCGACTCGGGGTGCTGGGCGATCTCACCGCGCAGCCGCAGCAGTACGGTCTCGCCACTGCCGTCGCCGCCGCCGACGCGCACCTCGGCGTCCAGCCGGGAGCTGCCGCGCTCACGCGGGGTGCGGCCGGGCCGCTTGATCACCACGAGGATCCGCGAGGGGTGCTCCTGGGATGCCTCACCCGCGGCCTTGAGGGCGTCGTAGTGATTGGCCTCATCGGTGACGATGACCAGCGTCAGCACCATGCCGACCGCCGGACTGCCGATCGCCCTGCGGGCCTGTACCAAGGCCGCGTTGATCTTGCTCGATGTGGTGTTGGTCAGGTCGGTGTTCATGGCCCGCGCCAGCTCCTGCCGTTCTCGCATCAGCGTTTCGTCCGCGGCCCGAGCGTATCGTCACTCCCCCGCGCGACCGGGGCGAATGATCAAGACCGGATGACCGGGCGACCGGCCGCCGCCTCCACCTCCAGCAGCGAGGCGCTGTGCCGCTCCGCCTCGAACGCGGCACGGCCGCCGCGCAGCCCGAAGAGCCGCTTGGAGAGCAGGATGTAGAGCACGGCGAGGATGTTGACCACCAAGGTGGCGATCTTCAGCCAGCTGATCTTCTCGGCCAGCTCGTAGATCTCCAGCGGCAGGAACGCGGCGGTGGCCACCACCGCCAGATACTCGGCCCACCGCTTGAGCAGCCACAGCCCCACGCCCTCGACGATCTCGATGGCCGCGTAGGCGGCCAGCGCCGCGGCCACGATCACGAGGGTGGAGTGCCGGTACTCGAAGGTCTTGCGGATGGTGTCGGCGACCGGCGAGTGGTCGAGGTCGTAGTGGAAGTGGCGCGCGACCGGCCGGAAGACGGTCAGGTTCTCCTGGAAGAGGCGGCGCACCGCGGTCCGGCTGTTGCTGAACCGCCACACCGCGACGGCGGCCAGCAGCACGAACAGCCCGCGCACGATCCGCTCGGCGGCGATGAAACGCATCACGATCAGGTCCCGCAGCGCCTTGCCGCGCGCGACGAGCGGGGCGTCGGCCGCGGGCCCGGAGCCGTGCGGCGCGCCGAGGGCGAAGTCGCCGCAGCGCAGACAGCGCCAGGCCTCGCCCATCGCGGTCGTGGCGTACAGCCGCTCGCGCAGCTCGTCCTCCGTGGGTGCGTAGGTGACGTGGCCGCGCCGGGCGCAGGTACGCCGGTTCCAGTCGATCTTCACGCTCAGCGCTCCGTTCCGGTGATGGCCGACGTGTCGGCCATGTGTGTGATCGTAGGCGCCTTTGCTGTGCTCACCGGGGTCAGAGCCGGTCAGGGCCGGTCAGGGCCGCTCCAGGGACAGGGCGCCGTCCCGGTCGAGGACGACGTGGGAGCCGAAGTCGGCGCTGACCCGGTCGAGCACCGTCCGCAGCCAGCGGGCGTCGCCGAGGGTGGCGTGGCACAGCCGCATCCGCCGGGCCCGCATGGGCACCATCCGGATCCCGGCGAGCTCACCGGTGTCCGGGGCCACCGCGACGAAGTACAGCAGCCGCAGATCGTCCCGGTACTCCTCGTAGCCGGTGATGCCCTCGTAGTCGTCGATGAAGTCGCCACAGCCGTAGAGGACGAGCTTGCCGCGGTACACCTCCAGCGGGCGGGGGTGGTGTGAGGAGTGGCCGTGCACCACATCGGCGCCGCCGTCGACCAGCGCGTGTGCGAAGCGGATCTGATCGTCTGAGACGCGGTACCCCCAGTTGCCACCCCAGTGGATGGAGACGACGGCGATGTCGCCCGGACGCTTCAGCTGCCGGATCCGGCGGGCGAACCGGGCCGCGCGGGCCTCCGACAGCTCGGGGAGGAAGTCGACGCCGGGGTCGTGCTCGGCGGCGGCCCACTCGTACGGGATACCGCTTGACCCGGTGCCGCAGGAGAAGACCAGCAGACGTCGGCCGCCGCGGACCGGAACGGCCGCGGGCCGCCGCGCCGCGGCGGCGTCCCGCCCCGCGCCCGCCACCCGCAGCCGTGCCCCGGCCAGGGCGTCGAGTGTTTCCACGAGGCCGTGACGGCCGAAGTCCAGCACGTGGTTGTTGGCCAGGACGCAGACATCGGGCCGGCCCGCGGCCAGCGCGGGCAGATTGGCCGGGCTCATCCGGTAGTGCACGCTCTTCCCCGACGCGAACTCGTCGCTCCGGGTCACGCTGGTCTCCAGGTTCACCACCCGGGCGTCGGGCGCCGTCTCCTCCAGCACCCGCAGCGCGTCCCCCCACGGCCACGCGTAGTCGGCCGGGTGCGGCACCCGCCCGTGCGCCTCCTCGGACAGCTCGACATACGCCCTGGAGTCCCGGATGTACGGCTCCCGCAGCTCCGGATCTCCGGGGTGCGGGAGAATCTGGTCGACGCCACGGCCGAGCATCACGTCGCCGCAAAGGAACAGCGTCGTCACATCGCCGCCCACACCCCCAAACTAGCCCGTGGCCGAGGCTCGCCCCAGCCCGCGCCCAAGCTCCTGCCGTAGCGCCTCGCCGATGAGCGCGATGCCTTCGGCGATGGCGGTCGGTGTGCTGGCGGCGTAGCCCAGGACGAGCCCCGGGCGGCCGGGACGGATGCTGTGCCACGACAGGGGCTGGGTCTTCACACCGTGTGCGAGCGCGGCGGCGGCGAGGTCGGTGTCGGGGAAGTCGCCGTCGAAGGTGACCATCAGATGCAGGCCGGCCGCGGCGCCGTGTACCACCGCGCCCGGCAGCTGGGCGCGGATGGCGCCGATCATCGCGTCCCGGCGGCGACGGTGGCGGCGGCGCAGCTGGCGCAGATGGCGTTCCAGCCGGCCCGACTCCATCAGATGGGCCAGCACCAGCTGGGGCAGCGCGGCGTTGCCGAGGTCGGCGAACCGCTTGGCGGCCACCAGGGCGTCCCGGTACCTGGGCGGCGCGAGCACCCAGCCCACCCTCAGGGCGGGGGCGAGCAGCTTGGACACGCTTCCGGCGTAGCAGACGTGTTCGGCGAGCATCGACCGCAGGGCGGGGGCGGGTGGCCGGTCGTAGCGGTGTTCGGCGTCGTAGTCGTCCTCGACGATCAGCCCGCCCTCACCGGCCCACCGCATCAGCTCGCGCCGCCGCTCGCCGCCGAGCACCACCCCGGTCGGAAACTGGTGTGCGGGGGTGAGCAGGACGGCCGGGGCGCCGGTGGCGCGCAGCGCGTCGACGCGTACGCCCTCGGAGTCGACCGGGACCGGCGGGGTGTCCAGCGCGCAGTGGCGCAGATGCTGCCGGGCGCCCAGTGAGCCGGGGTCCTCCACGGCCACCTGGTGGATCCCGTCGGCCCGGAACACCTGCCCGATGAGCCCGAGCGCCTGGGCGGTACCGGCCACGACGAGGACATCGTCCGGGTCCGCCCTGATCCCGCGGTTGCGGGCCAGCCAGTTGGCGACGGCCAGCCGCAGCGCGGGGGTCCCGCGGGGATCCCCGTATCCGAAGTCGGCGGCAGAGAGGCCGGTGAGCACGGAGCGTTCGGCGCGCAGCCACGCGGTGCGCGGAAACGAGCCCAGGTCGGGCAGGCCGGGCGACAGGTCGATCCGGGCCGGCGCCATGCGCAGCGCGTCGAAGATGTCCGCGCCGGGCGGGGCGGCGAACAGCGCCCCGGCCGACGGGCTGCCACCCGATGGTTCACGGGTGTGTGGCGTCGGCGCCGTAGCCACCGGTGCGGCGACCACGACCGTGCCGCCCCGCCCGCGCCCGGCGATATGCCCGTCCTCGGTCAGCCGCCGGTAGGCCTCGGTGACAACACCACGGGACACCCGCAACTCCCCGGCGAGCACACGGGTGGCCGGCAGCCTGCCGCCGATCGGCAGACGTCCGTCCGCGATCGCGTCCCGCAGCCGCCGGGCCAGCCAGTCGGCGAGGCCGCCCGGCGGGGCCTCCTCGGTGTTCAGCTGCAGGAAATCGGATCCGGAGGTGCCGGAGGTTATGGACCGGTCGATGGGCCCCTTATTGGACCTGTTCACCGGACCATTATGGCGACACCGTAAAGGCATGCACACGGACACGGATACGGACACGGGTACGGGTACGGGTACGGACACGGCACCCGGCTATGTACACGGCTACTCACGCCACGAGGCCCACCGCCTCGGCGACCAGGCGGACACGCTCGCCGCGCTGCTGCACACGGGCACGGCGTACCCGGCCGGCAGCAGGGTGCTGGAAGTGGGCTGCGGGGTGGGCGCCCAGACCGTCCATCTGGTCGCGTCCAGCCCCGGGGCACATATCGTGGCGACGGACATCGCCGCCGCCTCCCTCGCCCGCGCCCGCGCCCGCGTGGCGGCCGACACACCGGGCGCCCGGGTGGAGTGGTGCCACGCCGATGTGTTCGGCCTGCCGTTCGCTGACGCGTCATTCGACCACGTCTTCGTGTGCTTCGTACTGGAGCATCTGCGCGCCCCGGGGCGGGCGTTGGCCGGGCTGCGGCGGGTGCTGCGGCCCGGGGGCACGATCACCGTGATCGAGGGGGACCACGGGTCGGCGTTCTTCCACCCCTCCAGCCGGTACGCCCGCGCGGCGATCGACCGCCAGATCCAGCTCCAGTCGGCGGCGGGCGGCGACGCCCTGATCGGCCGGCGGCTGCAGCCGCTGCTGGC
>NZ_MUNE01000368.1 GCF_002154605.1 Streptomyces milbemycinicus
GGCGTGGGCGGCACCGACGGTGAGCGCGAGGTCGAAGGAGTGCCGTGAGGAGAAGCCGTCGGCCTCCTGCTGATGGAGGACGAGCCGGTCCGCAACCCCGAGGCGCTCGGCCGCCGCCCGGGCGTCGACCAGGGCGGGCTCGGAGATGTCGATGCCCTCGGCATGCACCTTGGGCTGCGCGGACAAGGCGCGCAGCAGCCACTCCCCGCCGCCGCAGCCGAGGTCGAGTACCCGCTCGTCGCCGCGCGGCAGGCCCACTTCGAGCAGTCGGCGCACCGCGTCGTCGTCGATGGGGGAAGCGATCGGATGGTCGGCGTGGGCGAGTCTGGAGATCTTTTCACGATTCACCGCGGCAGCGTGCCAGGGCCCACGCCGCGCCCGCATCTGATTTCGCTCACGGGCGCGACGCCACCCGCGAACTAGCCCGGGATCATCCGGGTGCTGATCGCGGTGCGGTTGTACGCGTTGATGACGACGGCGGCCCAGATGATCGCCGCCACCTGCGGCTCGTCCCACACCTCGCATGCGGCCCGGTAGACCTCATCGGGTACATGTCCGTCCTGAACCGAGGTGACCGCCTCGGTCAGCGCGAGGGCGGCCCGCTCCCGGTCGGTGAAGAACGGCGTCTCCCGCCAGGCGCTCAGCGTGTGGAGCCGCTGGTCGCTCTCGCCGTGGGCGCGGGCGTCCTTGGTGTGCAGGTCCAGACAGAAGGCGCAGCCGTTGAGCTGCGACGCGCGGATCCTGATCAGTTCCAGCAGCTCGGGTTCGACCCCCGCCTCGGAGGCCGCCAGCGCCGCCGCCGCGTGCAGTTCGCCCATCGCCGCCGAGACCTTGGGCGTCAGCTGCTTGAGATTCATCCGGGGAGTCGGTGCGGTACCGGGGGCCATGGTCATCGGGAAGCTCCATTCGTGTCGTTCAGTGGTTCCGCTGCCGTGTCGAGCCAGTTCTGCCAGGAGGCCGCGTGCCGGGCAGGCCCCACGCGCAGCGGGCTGCCGAGCCATTCGGTCACCGGTCGGATGCCGTGCAGGGCGTTGACGAACCACACCTCGCGACCGTCCAGGTCCGCCACGGTGGGCCGGCGGTGCTCCACGGGCACGCCCAGCCGCGCGGCGCGCTCCTCGATCAGGGCCGATGTCACGCCCGCGAGCAGTGGCAGCCCGGGGGAGGGGCGGCACAGGACGTCCCCGTCCCACCACAGGACACTCGCCGTCGCCCCCTCGAGCACCAGCCCGTCCGGCGTGGTGAGCAGCAGCTCCTGCGCCCCCCGCTCGATGGCCCGCCCGCGCAGTTCGGCCAGGAGGGACAGATCGGGTCCCTTACGGCGGGGAAGGACGCGCGGGTCGGCCTCCTCGCTCACCCATACGGCCACGCCCTCGGTGCGCGGTGGTGCGGGCCGTATCCGCAGAAACAGCCTGGCCGGTTCCGGGCCGGCGAGTTCCACCCGCGGAAACCACGCACCGGCGCGCGGCAGGAGGTCGACCGCCTCCTGCCAGAACCTCTCGATCCGCGCCGGAGCGTCGCCCGTAGCCTCCGCGCAGGCCGCGACGAACCGGCGGCGATGCAGTTCCAGGCCCCGCACCCGCCCCTCGTCGACCAGCCAGGAATCGGCGGCCAGCAGCGCGGTGTCCGGCACCGGTCGGCACGGCGTCAGACCGCGGTCCTCGCACCACATCAACGCCCGGATGTCCGGCTCGTTTCCCACGTCCTGGCCGATCTGCCACACTGCGGCCATCTCCATCCTCACGTGCTCCTTCATATCCGAGCCGGGTTCAGTATCCACCGGGCGTGGGGCTGCCGGGCGCCGCGCCCGGCGGTCCGTGGCGCGGCCCATAGGGCGCGTGCTCCAGCCACGCCCCGCATCGGGGCACCACGGGCGCCAGCGTCGCCGCCGCGCGCTGTGCGGCCCGCCCCCAGCGCCGGGGCCGCAGATGCGACAGCGCCGCACCGGCCGCCGCGCTGTTGAACACCGCCGCGGCGCGGCGTACCGCGGCGAACTCGCCGACCGCGGCCGGCGCCCGCGCCGGATCGCGGCACGCCACCGCCACCGCCTCGGCCGCCGCCTCCGCGTCCGCCATCCCGCTGTTCATCCCGCGCGCCCCGAAGGGCGGGAACAGGTGCGCGGCCTCTCCGACCAGCAGCACCCGGCCTCCCGGGTCGATGAACGACGCGGCCACCTTGCGCAGGAAGTGATACCGCGACACCCACAGGACCTGTTCCGCGTACCGCTCGCCGACCAGCGGGGGAAGCCATCGGCGCACCGCCTCCTCGCTGTCGTAGTCCTCCGGCGGGTCGTCGGCGTGACACTGCAGATCCACCTGGAAGCCTCCGGTGAACGGCACTCGCAGCACACTGCGGCCGCCGGTGCCCGGATGCTCGTAGTGGAAGACCCGCTCCACCGGCAGCCCGTCGCCGTCCGGCTCCGCCACGTCCACGACCACGTGGTACCCCTCGGAGCGGTCGCCCTCCAGCGGGATGTCCAGCGCCCCGCGCACCGCGGACCGTGCGCCGTCGGCCGCCACCACATGGCTCGACGTCCAGGTCCGGCCGTCGGCCGCGGCCACCGCCACCTCGCCACCCGCCACCCGTGCGCCGCTCACCTCCGCGTCCCAGCAGAACTCCACGCCCGCCGAGACACACGCCTCGTACAGGAACCGCTCGGTGTCCACCTGGCGCAGACTCGTGAACGGCGGCAGCTCGTCGCCGTCGGCGGCGGGGGCGGAGGTCCGGGCGTACACCTCGCGGCCGCGGTAGAGCGTGCGCCGGGTGCGCCACGTCGTTCCGTACGCGGCGATGCGCGCGCCGAGGCCCGGCCGGGCCCGCTCCAGCAGCCGCAGCGATCGCCGGTGGACGAACAGCGCCCGGCTGCCGGGCCGCACCCGTCCCCGCGGCCCGGCCTCCAGCACGGTGACCGGCACTCCCCGGGCGGTGAGGGCCAGCGCGGCCGTCATTCCCACCGGGCCGGCGCCCACCACCAGGACCGGCCGCCGCCCCTTCGCCACCTCAGCCGCCGGCCCGCGCCGGGGAGAGCGTGGGCAACTCGCCACAGGCGAGCAGCCGGGCGATCTCCAGGCGCTTGATCTTCCAGGTGCCGGTCCGGGGCAGATCCTGGAACCGGCAGTGCACCGGGGCGGACATCCCCGGCAGGTCCGCGGTGGCCCGCTGCCACCTGCCGTCCTCCAGCGGCTCGTCCCCGCGCGTGCACACCAGCGGCACGGGCCGCTCGTCCGGCCCGGCCACGATGACCACCTCGCGCAGCTCGCCAAGGCGCGACAGCAGCGTGTCCTCGATCTCCAGGTTGCTGTCGAGAGCCGGGATCTGATCGACCTCCCGGTCGATCAGATACAGCCCGCCCCACCGGTCCTGGTAGCCCATGTCGCCCATCCGCCACCAGCCCCGGTCCACCTGCCGGGCGTACAGTTCGGGCGCGCCGAGGTAGGTGAGGATACGGCCGCGGGTGCGGGCCTCGATGGCCCCCGGTGTGCCGGGCGGACACTTCCTGCCGCGCTCGTCCACCACCCGGATCCGGGTGAACCCGGGGATCGCGTTGCCGACCCGCCGCCCGCTCGCCCGGCCCGCGTCCCCGCGGCCGTGCCGGCGGAAGACCACCGGGCCCGTCTCGCTCTGCCCGTACAACTGCACCAGGTGTGGCGCGCGGCGCCGGGACGCGCCCAGCAGTCGCCGGACGGTGCGTGGATGGATCGCGTCGAAGGTGGAGCCGTAGGCGCGGACGTTGGACAGCGGTGCGCCGGGGGCGGTGGCCAGGTCCTCCCACAGCACAAAGGTGTTGGGATGGGTCTCGACGATGCCGGGGCGGTGCGCCGCCAGCAGCGGGCCGGCGTGGGCCGGGTCCGGGTCGACGAGCAGCAGCAGCGGGCTGCCGAAGTGCAGCAGCACGCCCAGCAGATGGTAGAAGCGGGAGTGCACATACGACATATGGAGCGCGGCGGGCTCGCCACGGGTCGACCGGCCCAGCGCCTTCTGCGGCACCAGCCGGTTCCACATGGCGTACGGGCAGTGCACCGCCAGCTTGGGGATTCCGGTGGTCCCCGAGCTGTGGGTGATCAGGGAGGGCTCCTTGGGGTGCAGCCGTACGGCGGGACGGCGCGGCGCCCCTTCGTACGTCGCCAGCGCGACGGTGTGCCCCGGTGTGTCGGGGGCGTCGTCCACCGTCAGCACACCGCGCGCCAGTCCCGTGTCAAGACCGCTCAGGGCGCCCTTGAGCGTCGCGTGGTCGGTGATCAGCCAGGGCGCGTGCAGCCGGTCGAGGAGCACCCCCGTGACCGAACCGTCCAGCGACGGCGACAACAGCGCCGGTACCGCGCCGATCCGGGAGACCGCGCACGCCAGCAGCGCGATGTCGACGTTGTCCGTCTTGTGGATGGCCACGTGTTCGCTCGGTCGTACCCCGGCCGCCCACAGCCGTCCGGCCATGTCGTCGACCAGGTCCGCGAGTTCGGCGTAGCCCAGTTCCGTACCGGCGTCCGGGGCGATGTCCAGCGGGCGGTCCAGGGTCACCGGCACATTGCCGTGCCGGGCCGCGGCCTCCCGGAACATCAGCCCGATGTAGAACCCGTGCTCGGGCATCAGCTGTCGCAACATATCCGGATCCTTACGTGCTCGATGTACGTCAACGGAGCGGGCCCCGCCGCGGGGCGCCCGCCGTTCACCAGGCCCCCTGCCGCACCAGATGGCGCCGCAGCTTGCCCGACGGCGTCCGGGGCAGGGAGGGCACCAGATGCACCGCCCTGGGGGCCTTGAAGGCGGCCAGCCGCCGCCGGGCCAGGGCGATCAGATCCGCGCTGAGCGCCCGCCCGTCGATCCCGGAGCCTTCCCCCGTGGGCGCGGCCGGGACCACGAACGCGTGCAGCCGCGTGGCCCCCCGGTCGTCGGGCACGGCGGCCACCGCGACCTCCCGCACCGACGGATGGCGCCGCAGTACGTTCTCCACCTCCAGCGGCGAGACGGTGATCCCGCCCACCATCTCCAGGTCGTCCACCCGCCCCAGATGCCGGTAGCTGCCGTCCGGCTCGCGGCGCGCCCGGTCCCGGGTGCCCAGCCAGCCGCCGACCAGTCTGGCCCTGGACTCCTCCGGCAGCCCCAGATAGCCGGGCGTCACCGTCGGGCCGCGGACCCACAGCTCACCCTCCGCGCCGTCG
>NZ_MUNE01000369.1 GCF_002154605.1 Streptomyces milbemycinicus
TGCGCGGCGGCTAGGGCCGCCCGGCGGTCGCCCTTCCGCAACTGCTCGGCGAACACCGCGAACGCCGCCCGATGCGCTTGGTAGCCGCTGTCCACCCCCGACGAACCGTCCACCACTGCCCCTACCTTCGTGATCCTGGTTGTGTGCTGCGCAGAGCGTAGGCGACAGGTCCGACGGCGGGGTTGCGGCGGCGATCAGAGGTCATTCCCAAACCCCGAAACAGCAGGTCAAGCAGTGGCAGCCCGATAGGTGGGGCTCGTGAAAGCGTTCGTGGATCGGTCATGGGGACCGTTCCACGAAGGGAAGTCATGGAGCGGGTGAGGCACCTGAGAATGAGGTGACAGGCACAGTGGTGCCCTCGGCCGGCGGCTCACGAGGTCTGCTCACCTCCGGTGAACATGTTGATCAGGCCGTGGGGTGCGTCGTCTCCGTAGAACAACTCGTGGACGTAGGTGCCTCGGTGGCGGCCGCAGCGCTGCGGGGGAACATGGCCTGCTCGTATTCGGTGAGCGCGGTCTCGACGTCGTCGGGGTGTGCGGCGAGGGCCTTGCCGAGTTCGGCGGCGTCGTACATGGCCAGGTTGGCGCCCTCGCCGTTCGGGAGCGAGAGGTGGGCGGCGTCGTCCGCGAACCAGTCCCGTGGTCGGGCGAGCATCACGTAGGTGTGCAGGGTGCCGCCCTGCTCCCGGTGAGCCAGGAATCCCTTGCCCGGCGCGAGCGCGAACAGCGACCCGCCGCCGACCGCTTTCGCGCCAGCCGGGTGGTGGGTGTCGGCGTCGAACAGGTAGGTCTCGACGCCCGACATGCCGATGTACTCGGGGGTGGTGTCGGACAGCAGCGGCCGAACTCGGGACCACGCGCCGTCCGCACCGACCAGCAGGCCGGTGGTGGCGGTGGTGCCGTCGGCGAAGGTCACCTGGTGGCGGCCCTCGCCGACGGCACGGGTGCCGCTGACCTTGTGCCCCCACCGGACGGTGTTGGCCGGGAGCGAGTCGAGGAGCATCTGCCGCAGCTCGCCGCGCAGCACCTCGGGGCTGCCGCCCGTTCCGTCGTCGGCCTGGTCGAGCAGAATGCTCCCGGCCCGGTCGAGGACCCGCATCGCCTGGCGGCCCTCCAGGACGAGGCCGCGGAACTCGTCCGTCAGGCCGGCCGCCTGCAAAGCCGACGGTCCGCTGTCCTCGTGGATGTCGAGCATCCCGCCCTGCGTGCGCGCTGTCGCAGAGGCCTCCGCCTCGTAGACGGTGGCCGGGATGCCGTGAACGTGCAGAACGCGGGCGGGCGTGCGGCCGCCGAGTCCGGCACCGATGACTGTGACGTCAGTGGTCATGGTGGTTCCTTGCCGTCGCACGCCTGCCGGATGGACACCTGGCAGGATCTGTTTGAAAGGTTCCAGGCCCCGCCGAAAAACCACCGACAACGGGCAGACAGCCACCGGTATGTGACCGACACCGCGGCTTTCCGTCCGATCACCGCAGTTCAAAGTACTGACCAGCAAGGAAGGCTCAGCGCTTCATCGGCGTCGGTCGGCTCGACGTTCACCATCTACGGCTCCTGTTTGGTGGGGGCCAGCAGGGTGGCGTTCGCTCCAACCGGAAGAGGTCAATCAGGGCATGTGTCAAAAGTAGATCTTGGTCGTGAGATGATCTTCATTCGTGGCGCGTGGAGACCTGACGGACAAACAATGGGCGGCGCTGGAGCCGCTGTTGCCGAGGGTCAAGAAGCCCGGCCGGCCGCCGATTGGACCCGGCCGCAACTGATGGACGGGACGGCACCCGATTCCGGGTCCGCACCGGCGTTCCCTGGCGGGACGTGCCCGCCGAGTACGGGCCGTGGGGTCGGGTGTACGACCTGTTCCGTCGCCGACAGCGGGACGGAATGTGGCACCAGATCTTCATCGCCCTCCAGGCCCGGGCGGATACGAAGGACCTGATCACCTGGGCCATCAACGTCGACTCGACGATCGTACGGGCCCACCAGCACGCCGCTGGGGCACGCAAAGGGGGGCTTCAGAAGGAGCCGCCCGGCGGCTCGCCGCCGAGCCGGACAACCACGGGCTCGGACGCTCGGCTGACCACCAAGTTGCGCTTGGGCGTCGAGCAGGGGCAGAAACCCATGTCCATCGTGATCACCGCCGGGCAGCGTGGAGACTCCCCGCAGTTCGAGGTCGTCCTGGGCCGTATCAGGGTGCCCCGCCTGGGGTCGGGCAGGCCGTGCGCCCGGCCGAGGCGGGTGCACGCGGACAAGGCGTACGCCTTCCGGAAGAACTGCGCTTACCTGCGGCGGCGTGGGATCCGCTGCACCATCCCGGAAAGGGCCGACCAGGCCCGCAACCGCAAAAAGCGCGGCTCGCTCGGCGGCCGTCCGCCGAAGTTCCACCCCGAGGACTACAAGGCTCGGCACGCGGTCGAGTGCGGCATTAATCGGATCAAAAGGCACCGTGCCGTGGCCACGAGGTACGACTGTGAGGATGATCGGGTGCCGTCTCGGGCAGTGGTCTGGCCCGAGGTACGACTGGCCCTGATGCCCTGAGTTTGATCTGCCGACCACCGCTGGGGGCGGCACGTGCTGCCACCGGACCGGTGGGCGTGTCCCGACAGGGGCCTTCGCGACAGGCACCGTACCGTCACAGTCCTGACCGACACACCTGGCCCGGCGTCGGCCACCGGTGTTCCCGAAGCGCTCAGGAGACAGGCAACCGTGCCCAGCATGACCCAGTCCACCCGCCCCCGTCACCACACGCCCGAACCGCTCGAAGATGTCGTGCTCGGCGTGGATACCCACAAGGACATCCACGTGGCTGCAGTGATCACCACAACAACAGGAGCCCTGCTGGACACCCGCAGCTTTCCGACCACCGAGGACGGCTACCGACAGCTTGCCGGCCTGGGCATGCGCCTTCGGCCGCCTGCAGCGGGCCGGCGTGGAGTGCACCGGCTCCTACGGCGCGGCACTGACGCCCTACCTGCACCGCGAGGGAATCGCGGTTACCGAGGTCAACCAACCGGACAAGGCCACCCGGCGGCGACGCGGCAAGACCGACGCGATCGACGCCGCAGCTGCTGCCCAGGCGGTGCTCTCCGGACGTGCCACCGCCACCGCCAAGACCAGCGACGGTCCGGTGGAGGCCATCCGCATGTTCAAAATGGCCAAGGTTTCCGCGACGAAATCCCGTTCGCAGGCGATCAACCAACTCAAGGCCGTCCTGGTCGCCGCCGACCCCACCCTGCGCGAGGCACTGAGTGGCCCGAGCAATCCGAAACTCATCCGGAAGTACTCCGAGCTGGAGGCCGCCGCCGACACTTCCCCGGCAGCGGCTGCCCGCCACACACTTCGGCTGCCGGCCAGGCGCATCCAGCATCTCACCGAGGAGATCAACGACCTCACCACGCGGATTACCAGGGCAATCGCCGACTGCGCACCACGTCTCCTGGACCGCTACGACGTCGGTCCGGACACCGCTGCCGCCCTGCCGATAGCGGCCGGCGACAACCCGGACCGGATGGGCAGCGAGTCATCCTTCGCCGCACTCTGCGGTGTCAGCCCGGTCGAAGCGTCCTCGGGTAAGACCCAGCGACGCACGCTCAACCGAGGCGGCGACCGCCAGGCCAACTCCGCTCTCTACACCATCGTTCTGGCCCGCTTGCGCTGGGATGCCCGTACCCGCGACTACGTGGAGCGTCGTGTTGCCCAGGGCAAGACCCGCCGTGAAGCCATCCGCTGCCTCAAACGCTACGTCGCACCGAGTGCACTGCGGCGTCAGCATGTTGACATCCATAGGGGCATCAAACTCGCGGTCCGCTACGAGGCTACCGTCCTCGTAGCGGCCATCAATGAATGGCTGTGACCAGCGTCGTTGAGAGTGATCCAGTAGCGGCGCTTGACCCCGCTTTCGGTGCTGCGCACATCTTCGAGGACGCCGCCGTTGCTTTCGATGGTGCGCGCCGAGCCGACGTTGCCGTCGTCACAGGTGAGGAGGACCCGGTCCAGACCGAGCGCCGGCGCCTTGAGTAGAACCTCTCCCAGCGCCCACGAGGCCAGTCCGCGTCTCCTGGCGGAAGGCCGAACGCTGTAGCCGATGTGTCCGCCGCCTTCCAACAGAAAGGCGTTCAGATAGTGCCGAAGGTCGATGGCCCCGAGGTACGTCTCGCCGTCGACAATCCACCAGTGGGTAGCGTGGACGCGTCCTTCCCCGACAGGCAGCGACCGGTCCGATTGCTGTCGCAGTCGCTCGACCCATGAGGCGAACCCTTCCGGGCTGTCGAGCTCATCGTCACCAACCAGACGCAGGCCAGCCCCGTCCTGGTGAGCACCAGGCTGCCACTCGTCACGCGCCGTGAGCCACGAGGAATGCAGCCGTCCCGTGGGAGCGATCAGTTCAGCCATGCGAGGGACCATAACACCCGCGCCCCCTGTGTGATCAGGCGCTTTCTGCCAGATCGGGAGCCTGGCCCGTCGGATGGAGTGCAGGTGAGCCAGATCGAGGCGAGATCGCCTCATTTCGCCGCGATTGCTCAGCCACTGCCTTGATTCACTTTCGGCACACGCCCTGGCCTCAGCGTTTCGCTTCGTATGACTGGGCTGGTCTGCCGGTGCTGGGCCTTGGGTTTGGGGGCTCTTTTGCCGAGCCGGCATGCGTGGGGCCCGACGCGCGGGCCGGGTGCTCCAGGTTTCCTTGTCGTGGGCGGGCAGGGACGGCGTTGTTGTCAGGTAGCCGGGCGAGGCAGGGCCGCCAGGCGGGTGAATGCGCTGGTCAGCTCGTGTCGCCAGGACCAGGTCGCAGAGATGTGTAAGCGGAGGCGGTGTCCGCCGCGGGTGATGCGGGCGGCGGCGTGCAGGAGCCTGTAGCGGATCTTCTTCGGCTCGGCGGTGGCCAGTTCACCTTCCAGTAGCAGGGTGCGGGCCCAGGCGAGCAGGTCGATGGCGGCGAGTGCGAGTTCGAGCCATGCGGCGTTGACGTGGAAGTGGCGGGAGAGAAAGCGGCCGAAGCCGGTGGTCTTCTCGCTGCGGCTGCAGTCTTCGACGCCGCCCGCACTATCGCGTTCCCGCCCAAGATCCGGATGCCTCTCAAGCGAAACGGCGAGGCTAAGCCCGGGTGATCTCGAGCGGGGAGGATGCCGGAACCAGCAGGACTCCGGTCGGCAGCTCCCAGCGTGCCTTCGGGTCCGCGGCCCACTGCGGCTCGTCCGGCCAGCCGCTCAGGTAACGCCGTCCGAAATAGACCATCGCGAGCGGCTGTCCCAGATGGACCGGCGGATCCTCCTCCATGAAGGACAGATCGTCATCGTCGTCGGCGGTGACGAACCCGAGGTACGTGCCCGCGTACTCGGTGACGATGCCGATCAGCTTCGCCAGGGCGTCGGTGTTGCCCCGGTACTCGTCGAAGTCCTCGGCGAGCCGGCGCTCGTCGACGGCGATCTGCACCATCCAGCTGTCACCGAGGTGGACCGAGGCCGCGAACTCCGACGGGTCCGGCAGCCACACCTCCAGCGACGGCCCGAAGTCGGCGGGCGCCGTCCGGAAGCCCTGCCCCTCCAGGACCTCGGCGAGACACTGCTGGTCGGCTGGGGCAGACGCGTCACGATCGTCGTCGTAGGGCAGACCGATGAACCAGATCTTGTCGTCCATGGTGGCAGCCTGTCATGTGCGGGGCGGACATCAGCAGGGCGCCCCGTTGACCGTGCTGTGCTTCTTGTCGATGTCCCACAGCTCCTGCGGAACTTCGAAGAGCGCTGATTTGAAGACGAGTTCGAGTTCCGCATCCGGCCACCGAGTGCCACCGCGAGCGCGATATCGACAGAGACCAGGTCCAGGTACTCGATGGTGTGCTCAATCTTCCGCACAGCCGGAGTGCGTTCGCGGATCCGGTCCTGGACCTGCTCGGAGTTGTCGAACTGAGCCCAGTTGACCAGCAATCCTGGCGGTGTCATCCCGCATGGCCTCCCGCGCGACGGCCGGCCGCCGCACAGCAGCTCGGCGGTGGCCTGCCGGACGACGTTCTCGCCCCGGGTCAGCTCGCCCACAACCCGCAGCTTGTCCTGCGGGCTGACCTGGTCGGTCACCGTAGGCCGCCGCAGCAGATTGGCACTGTCCTGGGTCCAACGACGCTGACCGGTGCGCTGGTTGAACGGACGGTTATCAATCGCCGCTCGCCGTTCCTCCTCGTCGTTGATCGGGGCCAGGATCCGGTGAACCCCGAAGGCACGGCGCCCTTGCGCTTATCGATCGGCCACCTGGAGGCGGTCCACCGTCAGTCCTTCACCGTGGACGGGGCCACTTCAATGTCTTCGGCAAACAGCGCGAACGACTCCTCGACCGTGAACAGGTCCTCGGTGCCGTTCGGCATCGCCCCGCCCACTGGCCGCATCGGCTCGATCTCCAGGGTCTTGTCTCCCAGCGTGAACTGGGTCCGCGTGATCTGCGCGACCAACTGCCGGGCCGCGGCAACGATCTGCTCGTAACGCTCCCGCGTGACATTCCCGACGCGCTCCGGCACGGTTCCCACCACCTCACCCCGGCCGGGCACCGCCGCCGGGCAGCGGTCGGATAACCGGACGGCCCGACCAAGCTCGGGCCACCGTGATGCGAACGCGTCATTACGCGCAGGGCGCGAACCTGGGGCGGTCGAAGCACCCGGGCGCGAGCCCGCGAAACCCGTGCGCAACGGGAGTGTCTTGTGGTGCTGAAGTGGCGTTCCGCTACGGCGTTTCCCCAACGACGTCGACGAATTCGTCTGTCGTGAGGATGGCGTGGGCGTACAGGGGCGCGTTCAGCTCGAATGTCGCTGTCATCTCCTCCCAACTGAAGGAGGCGATGGCGTCGCGGATGAGGGTCACGTGGTAGCCCAGCTCCTGACCGAAGCGTGCGGTGGTGTCCACACAAGTGTTTGCCCGCATACCGATCAGCACGATCTTGCGGATGTGGTGCTGCTTGAGCATGAAGTCGAGGTCGGTGTTCGCGAAGCCGCTCGAAGCCCAGTGCTGGCGCATGACCAGTTCGTCCTCGCGAGGGTGGAGGTCGGGGTGCCACTCGGCCCCCCAGCTGCCCTCGGCGAAGGTCTGCTGGGTCACGATGCGCTGCTGGGTCGGGGACAAGTGGTCCCACGTGATGTAGTCGTTCGGCGTCGTCTGGTGGTGGGGCACGATGAAGACGCGAAACCCCTGGCTGCGGGCCGTGGCGAGCATGGTGCGCATGTGGTCGAGCAGGCCGACGCCTTCCGCCACTTCCTTCGCCCGGGGCCACAGCTTGCCGCCCTCGGAGAGGAAGTCGTTGTACGGGTCGACGAGCAGAAGAGCGGTTTCATCCGGGGAATACGGCGCTACAGAAGTCATGAACAGTTCCCATCTGGTCAGCGAACGGATCGATCGCTGCCGGGATGCGAGACGGAGTGGACGCCCAGGGCAGCCCCCAGCTCCTCTGGTGCAGGCCGCCGACTCGACCTTCAGTCTGTCACTCGTCCGGCCGAACGGCATCCGCGCCGGTGGACCCGGACGCGCCGGGATGGGTCCACCTGGACGGCAGGCGCATCCTCTCGTGTCTGGCACTCGCCGACCGGTGCGACGGGCGAGAGGTGACAACCATCAAGGGGGTGGGCGATGACGTGCGAGCCCGCCAGGTCTCCGAAGCGCTGCCCGAGGCGGAGGCGGACAGCCGATTATCTCGCCGGCGGCACCACGCAGCTCGACTTGATGAAGGACGGCGTGTGGCTGACGCGGTAGCCCTTCATCGCAGCCTCGGTGCCCAGCACGATGAGCATGTGGGACTTGCCGGTGCCGGAGTCGCCGACGGCCTGGATACGCCGTCGCCGCTGCGCAAGGAACACGCCTGGCCGCCCCTCCTCGCCCCGCACCTTCCTCTCCAGAATCCCCGTCCCACAGCGTCCTGGCGAGCCCGCCGACCGCACCCCCGGCTGCGCGCCCCGCGGAGGCGGCCGTCGCCCTGGCCGCATTCCTTCCCCCGACTGCCCGCCCCGACGGAGCGCACGCAGGCCGAGACCGCGGTGGCCCCCTGGCCGACACCGCCGAACACTTCACCCACGAGCTCGTCTCAGCCACCGAACCGGGGCTGATTCGCGACCCGGCCTGCGACCCCGCCGCCGCTTGGATCCTGCTGCCGGCCGGCGCCGTCGACCGCGCTCCACGAGACCGACCAGCCACGCCCGGACGCCGCGACCCCACGCCGCACCCGCGACCGGGCGGTGCTGCGCGCCTCGCCGGCATCCACATCGAAGACGCCGGCGTCCATGGCCGCCCCTAAGGCAAGCCCATCTTGGTTCCTGCTTCTGAACCTCGAAGAGGCAGGTCAAACCACAGCTGCCCAAAGAGCGAGGCTGCTCGCAGAGCGGTCGCCGTGACCATTCCGCGAGATGCCGGCCAAGACGGGCCACGCACTGCGGCCAAGCTCAGGCGGGCAGCTTCGTGTCGATGACGAAGCTGATCTCGATGACCTGGCCGGGGAAGGTCAGTTCGGTGACGCCGAAGACCGTGCTGGCCGGACGGTGGTGGCCGAAGTACGCCAGGTTGCCCTCTGCCGTCGCCGCGGCATTCTGGCGCAGGTTCACCACGTACAAGGTCTGCGAGACGACCTGGTTCCGGGTGACGCCGTAGTGGTCCAGGACCTTGTCCAGGTTGACGTAGGTCTGCTTGAGCTGGGCGTCGAAATCGTCCGCGTAGAGGAACTCGCCCGCCTCGTCGAGTGAGAGCTGTCCGGAGACGTGGATCAGATCCCCGGACTTGATCGCCTGCGAGTAGCCGAAGTCACTCTCGGCAGGCACATTGTGGTTGAAGACATCGATGGTGGCCAACGGTGCTCGCCCTTCTGTCTACTATCTCTTGTGGTTACTCAGGAACTGTAAGAGAGTGATAGCGGACCTGGAAGAACGCACTTTTCGGTGACTGAGGAACCTTATGGTGACCAAGCAGCTACTCAGGGGCCTGCCCGAGAATGCAGACCTGAGGCGCGCGGATTCCCTGGCGCGGGAGATCTTCTCGGACGTCGCCAACAAGTGGGCGCTCCTGATCATCGAGATGCTCGGTGAGCGCACCCTGCGCTTCAGCGAGCTGCGGGACGAGGTGGAGGGCATCAGCCACAAGATGCTCACCCAGAACCTGCGCATGCTGGAGCACAACGGCTTGGTCGAGCGGACGGTGTACCCCACCGTGCCGCCGCGGGTCGAGTACACCCTCACCGAACCGGGCCGCGCACTGCGCACCACGGTCGACGCCATATGCGGCTGGACCCACCAATACCTCGGTCACATCGAGGACGCACGCCGTCGCTTCGGCGACTGACGGCCGCACAGCGCCACGCCCCCGTTGTGCGGCGGCGCTGGGCACGCCGGTCGACCGATCGGAGCCGACCCCTCCTGCTGCAGACCGCCGTGCCGGGACAGCGACCAGGGGGCATGCAGTGGGGGTTCGCCCACCCTCGTGGTGGATCAGGACAGGTCGAGCGGGCCGTGAGCCACGTACCGCGGACCACCACTGTCAGTGAGGACGAGCGGCCCGGCCGGCTCGTACCCTGTTTCCCGTGCCGTCCTCCCGCCTGCGCCGAGTCGCCGTCCTCGTACTCGAGGGTGCGAAGCCGCTCGATGTCGGCATCCCCGCACAGGTGTTCACGACCCGTGCCAGCATGCCGTACGAGGTGCGGGTGTGCGGCGCGGCGCCCGGGCTCGTGACCGGCGGCGACGGCCTGGCCTACCACGTCACCCACGGTCTCGACGCGCTTGGGTGGGCCGACATTGTCTTCGTCCCCGGCTATCGGTTCCCGGACCGCGACGACCCGCCACGGGCCGTCGTCGACGCGCTGATCGCCGCACACGACCGAGGTGCACGGCTTGCCGCCATCTCGACGGGCGCCTTCGCGCTCGCCGCCACGGGCCGGCTCGACGGCAAGCGCGCCACGACGCACTGGCACTACACGCGGGCGCTTGCACAGAAGCATCCGCTCATCCGGGTCGACGAAAACGTCCTGTTCGTCGACGAGGGCAGCGTGCTGACATCGGCCGGCGCCGCCTCGGGCATCGACCTGTGCCTGCACATCCTGCGCGGCGACCTCGGGGTGGCCGCGTCGAACCACGCGGCCCGGCGCCTGGTCGCGGCCCCCTACCGCAGCGGCGGCCAGGCGCAGTACGTGCCGCGCAGCGTGCCCGAGCCGCTCGGTGAACGGTTCGCCGCCACCCGCGAATGGGCCCTGCACCGGCTCGACGAACCCCTCAGCCTCGAATCCCTCGCCCAGCATGCGGCGGTCTCACCGCGCACGTTCTCGCGGCGCTTCGTCGAGGACACCGGGTACACGCCGATGCAGTGGGTCATGCGCGCCCGCATCGACCTGGCCCGTGAACTGCTCGAGCGTTCAAAACGCAGTGTCGAGCAGATCGCGAACGACGTCGGTCTCGGCACCGGCGCAAATCTGCGGATGCACTTCCAGCACATCCTCGGCACCACCCCCAGCGAGTATCGACGTACCTTCACCCGGGGCGAGTAGCCCGCCGCCCGGCGTCTGGCGCGATCCTTGCGAACCATGGCGCTCACGCCACGGCCATGGCCGGATCACGCACGCGAAACTGGTGACGAACCGAAGGGACACCACGACACATGACTCGCATCGCCATCAACGGATTCGGCCGCATCGGACGCAACGTGCTGCGCGCCCTGCTGGAACGCGGCAGCGACTTGGAGATCGTCGCCGTCAACGACCTCACCGAGCCCGTCACCCTCGCCCGGCTCCTCGCCTACGACACCACAGCCGGACGGCTCGGCCGTCCGGTGACCGCCGACGGGGACGCCCTTGTCGTCGACGGCCGACGCATCACGGTGCTCGCCGAGCGGGAGCCGGCGCGGCTGCCGTGGGGCGAGCTCGGCGTCGACATCGTGCTGGAGGCGACAGGCCGCTTCACCTCCGCCAAGGCCGCCCGCGCCCACCTGGACGCGGGAGCGAAGAAGGTGCTGGTCAGCGCGCCGTCGGACGGCGCCGACGTGACGCTCGCGTACGGGGTCAACACCGACGCGTACGACCCGGACGTGCACACGATCGTCTCGAACGCCTCGTGCACGACCAACGCGCTTGCGCCGCTGGCCGCGGTGCTCGACGAACTCGCCGACATCGAGCACGGCTTCATGACCACGGTGCACGCCTACACGCAGGAGCAGAACCTGCAGGACGGTCCGCACCGCGACGCCCGCCGCGCCCGTGCCGCCGCCGTCAACATCGTGCCGACCACGACGGGCGCCGCCAAGGCGATCGGCCTCGTGCTGCCGAACCTCGACGGCAAGCTGTCGGGCGATTCGATCCGCGTGCCGGTTCCGGTCGGCTCGATCGTCGAACTCAACAGCACCGTGGCCCGCGACGTGACCCGCGACGACGTGCTGGCCGCGTACCGCGCCGCCGCACAGGGCCCGCTCGCCGGCGTCCTCGAGTACTCCGACGACCCGCTCGTATCGTCCGATATCGTCGGCAACCCGGCCTCGGCGATCTTCGATGCGGCCCTCACCCGCGTCGACGGCCGCCACGTCAAGGTGGTCGCCTGGTACGACAACGAATGGGGTTTCTCCAACCGCGTGATCGACACCCTGGAACTCCTCGCCACACGCTGACCGGATCGAGTGACTTCTCGACCGGAGCGGTGCCGGTGGGAGTGTCCGCAGGGAAGTAGAGCCGGGTGACCGTAGGGCCAGCCCTTCACCCGCGCCGCGGAGGCGATTGATCGGGTGTGCGTTGAAGACGAGCCGGTAGTTCGTCACGTGCAGTCGCCCGCCGATCGCCTCCATGCCTTGCATGCGGATCGTCCGCATCAACTGGTCGTGGGGGTAGCGTTTCAGCCCGGCTGCGGCCACCCTCACGACGGTATGCGCGTTCTTGGTGACGTGCGGCAATCTCGCCAGGTAGAAGGCCGTTCGAGCTCAATGCCATGGCCCCCACCCCTGGTCAGCGCGGCACGGCGCATGGGGCACCAGTCCGGCCCTCGGCCCTTGTCCTGCCCTGGAACCGGGATCCAAAACAGCTACGAGGATGCCCGGCTCTTGGGGACGGGCATGATCAGCATCGGCCGACAGGGGGTGCTGTCCAGCGTTCTTGCCGGTCTTGATGGTCCGCTTCTTCGCGATCTCGGGGACGGGGACGCCGCGGTCCTTCAGCGCGGGCCAGCAGGAGGGAGTCGTCGTCGATGGCCTTCGGCCGTCCGCCGTGGTTGCCCTTCGCAGACGGTGAGTGACACGGCGACGGTGCCCATGCGTTGAGCCGGTTCTCCGGAACGTTTCCCGCAGAAAACCTGGCTGCTCAGCGAGCGGCGTTCTCCCGACCGGGATCCGTACGCCCCGCCCTAGCGCCACGGCTCGTCGGGTTTCGGGAGCGGGCCGTTGTTCGGTGTGGATCCACCCAGGTCGTAGTGTTTGACCGAACTGGACCCCGACACGCTGAACTCCTGGGCGAGACCTGTCGTGTGCAGCCGCGACGGCTGTCCGTCCGGGATGTGGATCTTGCCGATGTCCACGCCCTTGCCCTTGTCCCAGTTGTAGCGGTCCCAGGCGTTGGTCTGGTAGTCGAGGCCGACCTTGGGCTTGCCGCTGGCGTCCGGCTCCACTGTGACCACGCCAGTCACGTTCGAGCCGGTGGATCCGACGGCGAAGAACCAGTTGGGGTTCTTCTCCCGGTCGAAGGTGTAGCCCCTGTTCCCGGTCTGCACCGGGATGGCGACCGGCCTGCCGCCGTTCCTCCAGAACTCCGCGAGCGCCTTCTTGCGCCACTCGTTCTGGTTGTCCCTGATCTGTTTTTCGATGTGGGCCTGGAACCCTTTGTCGTCGGACAGCATCTTGTCGACAGGCAGGAACATGGGGCTGCCGGAGTTGCTGAGGTAGTGCGCCATGTGGCGGCCCGCGTCGGTCATGCCCAACGCGTCGGCCCTCTCGGCCAGCAGCTGCATCTTCGCCCCGGTCATCACCTCCGTCATGCCGGGAGTCTCCGCACCGTGCGGACCCGAACCGGCGTCCGGGGAGAGTCGCTTGATCGTGGTTTCCAGCAGACCCGCCGCCAGCAGGTCCTTCTTGTGCTCCTTCCACAGCTGAGCACGCGCCTCCGGACTCAGCGACTGCCACAGGCGACCCAGTTCGGCGCGCTGCCTCGGGTTCGCGTCGCCGCCGAGCGCGGCCAGCTTCACGGCTCGCGGCAACTGGTCCTCGTCCAGCGAGGTGTACTTGGCGTGGCCGGGGTTCAAGGGTTCGCCACCGTGGCTGTTCTTCAGGGCGCGAGAGACGGCGGCGTCGATCTCCGAGGCGTGGGCGACCAGCCCGGTGAGGGTGTCCGCGTACCACTGCTCCAGGTCCTTGCTCCGCTGCGAATAGAGCGGGAATTTCTTGGAGCACAGCGCGCGCACGGTCACCGTGCCGTTGCCGTTGTCCGACACGGACATGCCGGGGTCCACTTTGCCGCCCTTGCGCGCCTCCTCGTCGAGCTGCTTCGCCCGCTTCTGGACCGCCGACAGCTCGGTGTGGGCGTCCTGGAGCACGTTGTGGATGGACTCGGCCTCCAGGTGCAGATCGCCGAACTCCTTTGCCGTGCTGCGTACGAACTCCCGGGTGACGGTGGCGTTCACCCCCTCCCACCGTGCCGCCTCGGATTTCGCCACCAGTCCCCTGGAGACCTCGGTCTTGAGCTTCGCCAGGTTGCCGACCATGGTCTTCCAGTCGGTGACCGCGGTGCCCAGCTTGCCGAGGTCCATCGTGAGGAGGTTGGTGTATGTGAAGGTCGCCACCCTCGCTCGCCCCCCGTCTGTTTCACGTACTTGCTATTTGACGTACTTGCTACTTCACGTACTGGGAGATCTCCGAGACCGAGACCGCTGCGCCGTCGCGATGGCGCAGCGATGCCGCGAGGTACTCGTCGTCCTTCGTATGTGCCTTCTTCGAGTAGTCCAGGTGGTTCGAGATGTGGGCACACATTTGGAGGACCGTCTTGACCTGCGTGTCCCAGACCGAGACCGTGGTCGAGAGCTCGTTCCCCATGGTCATGTTCTGCGCGGACAGCTCCCTGGCGGCCTGCAGAGTGGAACCCGACCCGCTCTTGTCCATGCCGGCGCCCTCGATGTCGGCCTTCTTCCGCAGCACATCGTGCAGCTCGTACGCCTCGTGGCCGACGGCTCCCAGGTCGTCCTGATGGACGACCAGGTCGTGGTTGGCTCCGCCACCCGGGCCGGGGCCGGGCAGGGCCTGGTTGAGCCGCATCCCGGCCGACTGCCGCTCCTTGGCCGCGGAGACAAGCTCCGCCCACTCCTGGTCGAACGTCACCTTCACCACCATCCCCCGGATATCGCTTTCGGTGGTCTGATGTGCATCCTGCCTCGAAGTGGCGCGAAAGTCCTTTGCATGGAGTGCCAACTCCTTGACTGTGAGCGCAACGTCGGCTCGGCCCGCAAAGGGAGGCGAACACACAGGTCCGAGCCCCGTGGCTTTCCGGATACCGCAGGCTCAGCCCGCGCTACGAGCGTCATCCCCGCAACTACCTGGCCCCTCTCGGACTCGCCGCAGCCATGTGCTGCTACAAACGCCTCGTCCGCCTCACCACACAGGACAGGGTCTTGGTAGTGGCAACGTGTCTCCGGCATGCCCCTTTCGGCCACCTCGCGCACCCTGAGCCTCGGTCCACCGGTCGGACGTCCAGCATTCCCGATGTGTCAATGACCTGACGGATCGCCCGGCCCGAGGCCAGCTCCTCCATCGCCGTGCTGATGCCGGTCAGCGGCAGGATGCCGGTGTGCATCCGCTCCACCGGCATCTGGCCCGCCCGCCACAGGTCCAGGAACCGGGGAATGTCGCGGCACGGTACCGCGTCGCCCATGTACTAGCCCGGCAGGGACTTTGCCTCGCCCGCGAACGTCAGCGCCGGGACCTGCAGACCCGGTCGAGGGCGGGCAGGCCCACCGAGACGGCCGTGCCGCCCCGGGCCACGGCCGTCAGGCATACGGCCATCACCTTCGGGCTGCCCACTGCCTCGACCGCCAGCTCGGCACCACCGGAAGTGAGGTCATGAATCGCCTCGACCGCCTCGCCGGGGGTGTACGCGTGGGTCGCGCCCAGCTGGAGGGCCCGCTCGCGCTTCTCCGGTACCGGGTCGACCGCGATGACCGGGTACGCGCCTGCCGCGCGGGCACCCAGCACCGCGGCCAGGCCCACGCCGCCCAGGCCGTGGGCCACCGTCGACTGGCCGGGGCGCAGGGACGCCGTGTTGATGACGGCTCCGTCGCCGGTCAGGACCGCGCAGCCGAACGTCGACGCCACCGTGAACGGGATGTCCTGCGGTATCGGCACCACCGGCTCCTGGGCCAGCACCGCGCGTTCGGAGAACGCGGAGACACACAACTGGTGGTGGACCGGGTTGCCGGAGGTGTCGGTCAGCAGGGACGGGCCGTGCAGCAGCGCTCCCGATCCGTTCGCCGCGGCGGCCTGTGCACACAGGGCGGGCCGGCCGGCCGCGCAGTCGGCTCAGAAGCCGCTGCTGGGCACGTAGAACAGGGCCACGTGGTCACCGGGACGGACCCGGGCGACGCCCGGTCCGGTCTCCTGCACGACACCCACCGCCTCGTGCCCCAGCGTCCTGGAAGACCTCGCACTGCCCGGCCTGTTCGGGCCCTGGTGCTGCCTCTGGCAGGGTGGTGCGCCGACATCTTGCGTTCCCAGGCCGATGCCCTGCCGGCCTGCGACTTCATGGACCTTGAGGACGCGGGCTGCTTGGCGCGGTTCCTGATCCGGGACCGGGATGGGAAGTTCCCCGCCCTTTTCGATGCCGTCTTTACCGATGCGGGGATTTACTTTGTTCTCAGCGATGTTCGGATCCCGAGAATGAACTCGGCCATGGAGCGGTGGGTGCAGACTTGCCGACGCGAACTGCTGGACCGGACTCTGATCTGGAACCAGCGGCACGACGCGATCGCCTCCGCGGCATCCTCCACGAGTACCGACATGCCGCATTACGCGGACGGATGAGAGCGGATGAGATTTTCGGCAAGCACAGCCGTTACCCCCACTCACTTGGCACACTATCTATTCTTGCGAATCCCGCGGGGGGGGGCTGTCGCGGCGGGTGGCAGGTGCCGTGCGCGAACGGAGAGCACGGCACGATCAGCCCATGAGAGCTGCGGCCACTGTACCTGCCGGCGCCCCACAGCGACCTCATGGTAGAGCAGTCACAGACCCACGATCACTGATCATGCCCATACTTGGGCGATCACAAAGCCCAGGTCAACCACCGTACGGCAATAAAGACACCTTTCAGGGCTATTCGTGGGTGGATTGAGGTGCGGTGGTGGTAGCTGTCTGGTCTCCTGTCGCGGGCCGCAGCCGTGCAACTCGCGCCGACTGTAGGCTGATTGACGCAGACGCGTCATAGTGAATTCGTCGCATATTCGAGGGGTGCGGGGATGAGGGCATTGGGGTCGCTGGGCGCGGACGACCCGGCCGAGGTGGGGGCGTACCGGTTGCTGGGGGTGCTCGGGCACGGCGGTATGGGGCGGGTGTATTTGGGGCGGAGCCAGGGTGGGCGGCTCGTTGCCGTGAAGGTGGTGCACCGGCATCTGGCGGCGGATGAGCGGTTCCGGGCGCGATTCGCGAGCGAGGTGGCGGCGGCGCGGCTGGTGAGCGGGGAACAGAACCACAACCGCACCGCCCCCGTGCTCACCGCCGATCCGGAGGCCGAGGTGCCGTGGGTGGCGACCGGCTACGTGGCGGGCAGCGACCTGGCGCACATGGTGGAGGAGCATGGCCCACTGCCCGAGCGCACCGTACGTGCGCTGGGTATCGGGCTGGCCGAGGCGCTGGGCGCCGTACATGCACAAGGGCTGGTGCATCGGGATGTCAAGCCGTCCAATGTGCTGCTCGCGCTCGACGGCCCGCACTTGATCGACTTCGGCATCGCCCGCGCCGCCGAGGCGGCCACCCGGCTCACCTCGACCGGCGTGGCTGTCGGCTCGCCTGGCTTCATGGCTCCCGAGCAGGTCACCGGCGAGGCAGCCGTCGGCCCTGCCACGGACGTTTTCTCACTCGGAACCGTGCTCGCCTACGCGGCCAGCGGCCAGCAGCCATTTCCTGGTGAGAGTGCCGCCCAACTCCTCTACCGGGTCGCTCACGCCGAGCCGCGGCTTGACGGTGTTGCACCGGATGCCGTGAAGGAGCTGGTCTCCGCCTGTCTCGCCAAGGATCCTGCCGCCCGTCCGACACTGCCGGAAGTCGTGCGGGCCTTGGCCGGCGAGCAGGATGCGGGCGCATCACTGGATTCCTCCCGCTGGCTGCCCACGGCTGTCGCCGACGACATCGGTCGCCGGGCTGTCGAACTGCTCCAGCTGGAGTCCGGACCGGCGGACCCCGGGCTGCCCGCGCGGCCCCACTCGCCCACCCTCGTGGACTCCGCACCGGCCTCCGGCCCGAACGCCGCGACAGTGACGGTGACCGCCCAGCCGAAGCCGGAGACCACGGCCAAGCCTGAGTTGGCGAACAAGCCGGAACCCCCGGATGCCCAGGCGAAGAAGCAAGGCCCGTGGCTGGCCGTGGGAGCCTCTGCGCTGCTCGCTGTATTGATCTTCGGTGTCTGGAACGCCTTCCAGGACGACGACAAAACCGCTGCCCTCCCCAACAGCTTCGTCGGCCATTGGAGCGACTCGGCGAACGGCTACGGCAACCAGCTCGAGCTCAACGCGGGCCGAGTCGGCGAAGAGGTGGGTAGGCTCACCGCCGATGTCGACGCCTGCCGCCGCTCATCGAGGCGCGTATGGGCGCTACTGCCGGCAGCGCGGATGCGAAGGCCCGCGCGGTGGTCACGACGGCGTTCGCCTTTCTGGATGCCGCATCGATGACGTGGGTCGACAACGACGGCAAGGGCGACATCATGGACCTGTACGACGAGTGCCTGGCTGCCGTGCGTGGCTGACCCGCGGCGACCAGCCGGCCCCAAAACTGTGGGCCGACAGCGCCGAATTCATCGGCCTGACCCACATCACCAGTAACGCTGAGACCGGTCAGGACCACCCCGAAACCGTTTCCGGTCACAGTTGGCCGCGCGCCCGTACGCGCTGCTGCGCGACGCGATGCGACTGAGCGCTTCAGTTGACGGGTTTCGCCGGACAGTGCGCTCAGCACGTGTCCGGGCGCCCCGCCGGCAACTCGTTGGCATCACATAATCCTGAACGCGTCATTCACGCTCCAGGCAGGATGTCTCTGTGCATCACATCCTGTGCGGGCTCGCCGCCAACCCCGCCTTGTCGTCCGAGCTGGTCGACCGGCTGATATCCATCGCGGACGACGACATCGCCGCGGGCCTCGCCTGTCGCGCGGACCTCAGCCGTGCACAGGCGGTCGCGCTGGCCGAGCGCGTCGACGAGAGCGCGGTGCGGCTCGCGTACGAGGGTCGGCTGACCGCCGCCGACATCGATCCCGCTGTCTGGCCGGATGCCGCCCTCGCCCTGCTCGACCAGGGTGTCGGCCGCCCGGAGTGGGCGCGTCGCCTTGCGGCGGATCCGGTCCGTGAGCGTCGGGAGCAGCTGGCGGCCTGCCGCGGCCTCCCGTCCGACGTGGTGGACACGCTCGCGGCGGACCCGGACGTACGTGTCGTCGCCGAGCTTGCGTTGTGGACCACCCCAGATGTGGCCGCGAGACTCGCGGCGCATCCGCACGCCGAGGTCCGCCGCGCGGTGGCGAGCAACGAGGCGACACCCCCGGCCGCACTGGTAGCGTTGGTGACCGGGGAGGGGCTGCCTGCGGCGCGACACTGTCTGGTCTGTGACCGCGAGGAGACCCCCTTCATCCACGATCCGCAGTGTCTACGGCCCGACTGCGATCTGCTGCCGGGCGCCTCCTGCGACGGCTCCCACGAGTCCACCGTCCACGCTATGCGGGAGGCTGCACTCCGTAACCCTGCCACCCCCGTCGAAGCCGTCGTCGGCTTCGTGGATTATCCGTCGATGCAGTTGCGCTGGGCGCTCGCCGCCCGTCAGGACCTGCCCCAGCAGGCCTGCGCACGGCTCGCTTCGGACCCCACTCCCGGTGTCCGCGCCGACGTTGCCGAAAATCCCGCGATCGACGATGCCCTGATCCGTGCGCTGGCCGGCGACCGTGACCCCGACGTGCGCCGCAGGCTCGCACACCATCCCCGCGTACCGCTCGACGTGCTCACCCACCTGGCCCGAACTACCAAGATCGGCGCCACCCTTCTGCCCCGTATTGCCGCCTCCTCTCCCACCGAGGTCGAAGAGCTGGCCACGTCGCCGGACCCGGCCACCCGAATGCTCGTGGCCCAACGACGCGATTTGCCGCCCGAGATACGCGACCGGCTGGCCGACGACCCCGACGCGAAGGTGGTCAAGGCCCTCGCTCCGCACCCGGGCCTCACCGAAGCGCAGTTGCGCACCATGGTCGACCGACACGGTGTCCGTGTCCTGGCCAAGGTGGCGGCCAACCCAGACGCGCCCCCGGCGCTGCTGGAGGACCTGCTTCGGCACGAACCAGCGGCGCAGAAGGTGTTCCGTGAGGTTGCCCGACATCGCGGGGCGACGGCCTCGGCGCTGCTCGCCTGCCTGACGGACAAGCGGGCGAGACCCGTAGCCGCCGGCCACCCAGCACTTCCGCCACCGGTCATCGCAGAGCTGCTCGCCGACACGGACTGGCAGGTAGCGGAAGCAGCAGCAGCCAACCCGTCCCTGCCGCTCGCCGTGATATCGGATCTGGTTGGCCGGCAGTGAGCGCACCGCCCGCCAAGTCGACACGGACACCTGCCGTTCGATCGTCTTGATTCTGTTGAACCAACGCTCGGTCGGCAACGGGTAACGCGGCAATGTGCCGTCAGTATCGGCTGTGGGCTCGCGTGGCAGGACACTCGCACCAAGGACACCTGCCGGGCGAGCCGCAGGGCGGGCCGCGCCCTGCCGCGTCGACCACCAAGTAGTCGTCCCACCCTCGTGACCCGGCGCGAACGGCCGGACCCCTCCCACCGTCTGCCCGGCCCATAATCGCCTTTCGTGCCCTGCCGAACGGGGGCTAGTGTTCGTGCAGCGAGTGACTCACGAGGAGCGAAGACATGGTCGGTCGTCCGAGCACGCGTTGACGTTTGAGGCCGTCAGCGGCCTGTCATCGCGTGCTGCCCTTAATGCGCGGCACAGCGAGCCTTCCTTTCCCGCTGCCTGAAATGGTCGGTGCACCTGTTGTGCGCCGGTTGGCGGGTCTCGTCTTCGGTCATCCGAGGGGTCCCTGTGCCGTCTTCTTCCTCCGCTGTATCCGATTCCGGTCAACCCGTTCCGTCCAACTTGTGGCGGGACCGCGACTTCCGCAGGCTCTGGGTGGGCCAGACGGCCTCCCAACTGGGCGAACATGCATGTCTGGTGGTTCTGCCGCTCTTCGCCGTCCTGACGCTCAACGCCGGTGCCGGCCAGTTGGGCGCCCTGCGCGCGGTGGGGCAGGCGCCGATCCTGCTGCTGTCGCTCTTCGCCGGCGCGTGGGTGGACAGGTGGCAAACCCGCACGCTGATGGTGCTGACGGACGCCGGCCGGGCCCTGGCACTGGGCGCCGCCGCCGTGGCCGGCCTCCTCGGTGGGCTCGGCCTGCCGGCGCTGTTCGTGGTTGCCTTCGCCATCGGGGCTCTGTCCGTGTTCTTCGACGTGGCATACCAGGCGTCTTCGGTACGGCTGGTGAAACGCGATCAGTTGGTACGGGCCAACAGCGCGCTCGAGGGCAGTCGGTCCGCGGCACAGATCGGCGGTCCCGCCCTCGGCGGTGCGTTGGTGTCTGTGCTCTCGGCGCCGATCGCTGCCGCCTCCAGCGCAGTGTTTTTCACGCTGTCGTTCCTGTCGATCCGACGGATCGGTCGCCGCGAATCCATCCCGAAACGCTCGGAACGTCCTCCTCGGGTCTGGCGGCGGATCCATGAGGGCCTCCGCTTTGTTGCCCGCGACACCTCGCTGCGGACTGTGTGCCTCGCATCAGCCGCCTTCCAGTTCTTCTTCGCGGCTGTGATGACCGTCTATCTGCTGTTCCTGCCACGGGACCTGCACCTGTCGGGCACCGCCGTTGGGCTGGCACTCGCGGCGACGGGGCCGGGCGCGCTCCTGGGCTCGCTGCTGGCCGCCCGCCTACCGAGCCGCTTCGGATATGGCACTGTGCTCGTGTCCGCGGCAGCACTCGGCGACGGCGTGTTCCTGTTTGCGCCTGCACTGCACGGCACCTCTGTAGTGACGGTTCCCGCGCTCCTTACGGTCAACTTCGTCTTCGGGACCTTCAGCCAGCTGGTGAATGTCACGGTCATGGCTGTCCGGCAGACCGTTACTCCGGACGGGATGCAAGGCCGCGCGGCGGCGACGATCAACTTTGTCGGCATGGGGCTGACCCCGCTCGGCTCACTGCTCGGCGGCTTTCTCGCGGAAGTGTGGGGGACGCGCACCGGCCTCCTGGTAACAGCCGCAGGCATGCTGCTGTCGCCGGCACTGATGGCCCTGTCCCCACTCGCCCGCCTAGGACGGACGCTTCCCGCCCCGCCGGAGACTCCGGTCCCGTCTGCGTGACGGCTTCCGTCGCCGCGAATGGCCGACACAACTCCGTCGGCGGTCGTAGCCATCACGGAGTCGCGGGCACAACCAACGAGGGTGCTCAGTCACAGTTCGCTTGATAGATGCGTTTCTGCTGGTCGCGCGTAGGGGCGGCGGCTCTGTAGGCATAGTGGCTAGTCGCCTTCGGTGGTTGGGCTGCTGGAACAGCGCGAGCTGGATGCTCGCCGTCGTGGCGCTGGTGGTGCGCAGCTCCTAGTCGCGTACCAGGCGGCGGGTGAGGGGTGTCGTCGAGGCTCCGCGTCAGGACGGGGCGAGGAGGCAGAACTCGTGGCCCTCCGGGTCGGCGAGGACCGTCCACGGCACTTGGCCCTGGCCCGCATGGGCGGGCGTCGCACCGAGAGCCTGGAGGCTCGCGACCAACTCCGCCTGGTGGGCCGCAGAGGTGGTGGCGATGTTCACCTGGACAGGTCGCAGTGCCATGCCGGCGATCCTATGCACCCGTTCTGCCACGACATCCGCAGGTACCGTCGCCAAACAGAGATCAACCGCTCACCAGCCGCAATGGTCAGCTCGCCAACTGACCATGGGAGCGGCGGCCGTTGTCGCGACAGTACACCTCGCCCAGGGCGGCAGCGGTGATGTCGCGCAGTTGCTGTTCGGTTGCGTCGGTGGTTCTGGGGGGCGGCGGTGCGACGGCCTGCCGTATCTCGCAGCTGGCTGAGCGCTCCGGCATCCCCGCGGCTTTGGCGCGGCAGGGCTCGCTGCTGACGCGACCGCGGAATCTCTCTGAGTTCGTCACTGGGGCTCGGCCTGAGACGGCCGATGAGGGTCGGTGCGTACGTGCGCACGCAGCCCTTGCAGGCCGAACAGGATGAGAAGCTCGACCACGCCGCCATCGGCGCTGCCCAGCCAGTGCGGCAAGGACGTGTCGAACTCGGCTGCCTCACCGGGCGGCAACGTCAGGTCGCGCTCGCCGATCACGAGTCGCAGGTGGCCGTTGAGCACGTAGAGCCATTCGAAGCCTTCGTGGGTCTGCGGGGTCGGTTCGAGCGGTTCTGGCCGGGCGGGGATGATCATCTTGAAGGCGTGCACCCCGCCCGGTCGCCGGGACAGGGGCACAAAGGTCATTCCGTACCGTCTGATCGGCTTGAGGTGGATCCGGGGGTCGCCGGTGCGCGGGGCACCGACGAGGTCGTCCAGCGGAACGCCGTAGATCCGGGCCAGTGGCAGCAGCAATTCCAGGCTCGGCCGGCGCTGCCCGCTCTCCAGCCGCGACAGAGTGCTCTCCGACACGCCGGTCGTCGCGGCGAGGTCGGCGAGGGTGATGCCGCGGTCACGACGCAGTGCACGGAGCCGCGGCCCCACAGCGTCGAGTACGTCGTCGTCCGTCTTGGGGTCCATGAGGCCCATCTTGCCGTTACCGCAAGTTTTCGTGCCAGGTCGTGGTGTGCCTGGCAAGACTGGGCACCTACCGACACAAGGAGTCTCGATGACCACCACCGATGCGGTCGCATTCTGGGATGGCGTCTATGCGGCCCGGCCGGCAGCCGGCAACCCGCAGCCGAATGCTCGCCTCACCGAGACGGTGACGGGCCTGCCGGCCGGTGACGCGTTGGACCTCGGATGCGGCGACGGCGGCGACGCGCTGTGGCTCGCCGGCCAGGGGTGGCAGGTCACCGCCGCCGACATCTCGGCCGTGGCGGTCGAGCGGCTCGCGGCCCTCGCCCGCGCACACGGCTTGGGCGATCGCGTCACCGCCGTGCGGCACGACTTGCACACGTCTTTCCCGCCTGGCGGATTCGACCTGATCTGCGCCCACTATCTGCACACCCCCTGTGACCTGGACCGGGCCACCGTCCTGCGCTCGGCCGCGCACGCACTGCGCCCGGGCGGGCGGCTGCTGGTCGTCGACCACGGCTCGGCCGCGCCGTGGTCGTGGAACCAAGACCCCGATACTCACTACCCGAGCCCGCAGGAGGTCGCCGCCGGTATCGATCTGGCTCCGGAGACATGGACGGTCGAGCGGGCCGACGCACCCCGCCGGATCGCGACTGGACCGGGCGGGCGCACCGCCGAGGTCATCGACCATGTCCTCCTCATCCGCCGCACCGCCTGACACGGTGGCCGGCGCCCCCGCGACGAAGGAAGGCGACCACTGTTGCCCAGCGCCACGCGCCACAACCGCCGCAGCGACACCCCGCCGCCCCGGACCGGAAGCAGCGAAGTCGAGGTCCTGCGCACACTCCTCGACTACCTCCGGACCTCGATCTCCGCGAAGGTCGACGGTGCCCCCGAGCCGCAGGTGCGAGCCGCCGCAGTGCCGTCGGGCACGAACCTGCTCGGCCTGCTCAACCACCTGACTTTCGTCGAGCGCTCGATGTTCCTCGGGGACGACGTCACCGACTGGCAGGCGACGTTCCAGGCCGCACCGGCGGACAGCGTGGCCGATATCGTGGCCCGCTACCGAGAGACGGTCGAGCGCGCGAACGACGTTCTCGACGGGTGCACCGATCTCGGCGCCCCGGTCCCCCGACCGCGGCCGGGGCGCCCCGCTCCCAGCGTCCGCTGGGCACTGACCCACATGATCGAGGAGACCGGCCGTCACGCGGGCCAGGCGGACATCCTCCGCGAACTGATCGACGGCTCGACCGGCCGCTGATCCGCCTTCTCCCCCGGCGAAGTGAGGGGGCGCTCAGCAGCTGGGCAGGCGCGGAGCGTTACGCGGGCCAAGGCCACGGTGTGGGTGCTGGTGTGGGTGCTGGTGTGGGTGCTGATCGTGGTCGCCGTGCCGCTGACCTGGTGTGGCTGGTCCAGGTCGGCTACCGGGCTGCCGGGCAGCAGCTGCCCGGCAGCGACGCGGCGCTCTGCCCACGTGCCGGGCCCGGGTACGTAACCGGCGCCGGGCGCGGGACGTTGGGCACGTCGACGTGTGCATGAACATCCGCTACTGATACCAATTAGCCTGCCACCAGCCAGCGTTGTACGGCGTCCAGGTGTCGGCGCCATCCGATTCAATGCGTTCATGCACGAAGACATCTGGGGTGACCCCACACGCTACCGCTACGCCGCCGCTCCGCGGACGGGGTTGAGCCTGCCGCTCGACGACTCGCTGGAACGAGCGATCCAGGAAGCAGCGGAGGCCTCAGGCAGCGAGGACCAGGTCGAATTCCTGATGGTGGAGGGTCAACGCCTCACTGATCTGAGGCCCCTGGCGCGGTTGCGCGGGCTGCGGGAGCTTGTCGTCCATTCGCCTGTCCTGAAGGATCTCGGCCCGCTGGCCCTTCTTCCCACGCTGCGGCGGCTGTCCGTCACCGCACCCGTCTCGGATCTGGGCCCGCTGTCCGCACTCACCTCCCTCACCCACCTCGACCTGGAACAAACCATGGTGACGGACCTCGCGCCGCTGGCTTCGTTGGCCAAGCTGCGTGACCTGTCCGTGACGCAGGGCCCCCTCGCCGATCTCGGCCCGCTCCGCAGGCTCGGACTCATGCGTCTGTACGTCTACCGCACCCAGGTCACCGACCTGACGCCGCTGGCCGACGCGCCCCTGCTGTGGGTGCTCGGCATCAACGACTGCCCGGTCACCGACGTCTCCGTACTCACCCAACTGCCCAGCCTCACCCATGTGCTGATGCGCCGCACCCGCGTCAAGGACCTCGGCGACCTGCCGACCCGCGCCCCGCACATCACCTTCGAGGGGTACGACGAGAAGTCACCCGAGCCGACCGTCACGCCCGACACCCCCGGCGACCCCATCGACCCCATCGACCCCGCCGAACTGCTGGCCCGCTACCGCGCCGCCGAGGACAAGGAGCGTTACAGGCTTGGCCTACGGCTGCTCGGCAGCCGGGACGCCGTAGCCATCGAGGCGCTGATCCGAGAGCTACTGTCGGACAGCGACAGGTTCACAATGCGCGGACTGTTGCTCGACGGCGGACACGGGAGCATTCCCTTCCCCGCCAACCCCTGGGGTATCCCGGCCGATGCCGACCTCGACGCGGCGATCGGGCACATATGGGCCCCGCTCGCCGACCATCTGCCAACCTTCCTCGACATCCTGCGCCACGAGACACTGGCTCTCGGACTGCTCACCGACCAAGACGGCCAGCCGTCGCTCGCCTACGTGTTCGTGGGCTGGAACCCGCTCCCGGGCCGGGTACGCCTTGACGACCTGTCCCACTGGCGGGAAGACGAGGGCGCGCTGCGCATCGTGCACGGCGGAGCCCCGCGCACGGACATCGATCCATACCTGGTGGTGCCGGTCCTCGGCGGTCCCGTGCCGACGCCGCTGCGCGAGCTGTGGGCCGTCCACCGTTTTCTCGGCGACGGCTTCCAGGCGCAGTACGACGACCGACTGACCACAAATCTGGGCGCGTTCTGCTCGCGCAACCTCCCCGGGTTCGCCGAACGCAACAATGGCGCCCAGCCGGATCGATTCGTGCTGTTCGCAAGCCAGGACTACTACAACGCCGTGCTGGATCTCGACATCCTCGACCAAGCCGGCAACCCGACCATTACCACCTGGATCGACTGGGAGATCGGCGCCCGGCAGCAGTTCTGGGACTGGTTCGACGCCGAGCTGCCCGACACGGCCCTACTCGGCCTTCGACGGGAAGCACGGTAAGTCACACGAGCAGATACACCCGGTCAAGACGGGCACTGTGACACCGGTACGACGCTGGTCCTCGATGGGCCGCACGTGACCAGGAGCCGTCCCGTTTCTTTCTGGATGCGGGCACGCAGGATGTGCCGCCTCGACCCCATGCCCTCCGGCTGCGCAGGTCGCGACTTCGGACGCACTTGCCGTCGCATCGGCGGCCCCGGCGCCGCCCGGAGCGTTGATTGCTAGACCTTGAAAGTCTAGTCTTGGCGGGACGCGCCGTTACCGGTACCCGATGGAGGAAGCGTGAGAGCCGACGACAGCACGGCGCGCCCCGGCCGCCTGGTCTGGATGGACACGGACCTGTGGAAGCAGCAGGTGAAGCGGCGAGCCGAGGACGACGGCCTGGCCCGCGCCCGCTCGCGGGTCCTCGAGGCGCTCCTGACGGCGTACGCCGAAGGGTCGCTCGACGCGCCCGTTCCGGCCGGCAGCACATTCGGCACGGCGGAGCGGGGCGGATGCCGCGTCTACCTCGCTGAGAGCGTGTGCGAGAGGGCCGAGACCAGGTGGAAGAGGCAGGAGCAAGCCCGTCGAGGAGGCGTTCCCGGGTTCGGGCTGCTGTGTGAGGTGCTGCTGAGGGAGTATGCCGAGGGACGCGTCGAGCTGCGGATCACCGCGGCTCCCGCCGGAAGCACAGGGAGCACGGGGAACACAGGGAGCATGGCGGCATGAGCGAAGCAGCAGCGGACGGGCACAGGCCCCTGATCCCGCAGCCCAAGACCACAGCGGAGGACCTGCGCGCGGCTCTGGTGCAGATTGCACCGAACCAGGTGGCCGCGTTCGACGCAGAGCGGACGACGGCGGTGGAGGCCGCCCGCAGCCAGGTCGACGCGGCCCCCATGCGCCGGTTTCTGCGGCGGTGGGCGCTCGCGGTGGCGATCGAGCGCGTTCCTGCGCGGGCCGCACGCCTGAGCGAGCTGGAGGCCCGCGCGGGGCAGGTGGAGGATCTGGCCGAGGGGCGTGCCATCGCCGCCGAAGTGGCCGCCATCCATGCGCAGGCGGCGGCCGAGGCCGGAGTCGACGGGCGGACCGCCGAGTGACCGAAGACGCCGGACAGGGGTGGCGCTGGGAGTACGAGCCCGACTACGAGTACGTGGCGAAGGGGTTGCCCAAGCGCGTGGTTGTGGAGGTGGAGCGGCTCGCCGGGCAGCTCGTGGACCTGGCCGAGATGGGCATCGACGTCACGGCCGTAGGGGACGGCCCGAGGCCGGGAGTCGCAGGCGGCGTACGGCGCCTGTCGGTCCTGGAAGACGGGTTCATGCTGGTCCTGCCTCTCCCCCGGCTGCGCCTCGTCGCCGTCACATACATCTGCCCTCCGTTCGCCGACCTGTAGCCCGCCCCTTTCGTGCATCCGAGGGCCGCAACCCCGTTCCCGTCCCGGGAACGGGGTTCTGCTGCGCATCGTGCCCGTGCGACGTCGCCGGTGCGTTACCGCAGCGGCCGGTGCAGGCGCTCGTCGACTCCTCGTCGAGCTCGCAGCCGAGCGCATCCCCGGATCTGAGGGCGGCGGCGAGCGGGGCGCCCGGATTGGTCTGCGGAGTGATCTGCCCCAAGGGGGCGGTCCCGCGCGGCGGGTGGACTGAGCGCGGGACCGCCATCCGGCCGTCCTGTCCGGCCGATGATGACCGGGGGCCGGCCTCCTTCACCGCCTTCAGCACCACCCGTGCCGGATCAACCCCGGACAACTGCCGCCCACCGGCCGCCGCCGGGCAGGTCAGCGGCGCAGTGGGCGGCGAGGAGTGGTCGACACGGCACCCGGGACGGGCCGCTGACCGGGGTGACGGTCACGGCCGTTGGCGACCACCTCGGTCACTTCGACTACCTGCCCAAGCGCGGCGAGCAGCCCGACGCAGCCACTACCGACGACGCCTCAACGACCCATCCCGCACATAGATCGCGAACCAGACTGGAGTACTAGGAGCGCGTCCGGCACAGCTCCTGGTCCACGAGCGTGCTCATGGCCTGCTGGGTGTTCCGGCCGCCGTCACTGGTGACGTACACCACGGCGGTCCGGGTCCCGTCTCGGGTGACCCCACCCCAGGTGCGATAGCCGAGCAGTTCGCCCGGGTGGCCGAAGTAGCTGCCGCCACAGGACAACGGGATCTCGCCCAGGCCGAGTCCGTACCTCACGCCCAGCTCGGGCGCGGGCTTGGTGGTCGTCATCTCATCGAGCTGCGCCGGAGCCAGCAGACGGCCGCCGAGCAGTGCGGTGTAGAACCGGTTCAGGTCGTGCGTGGTGCTGATGATCGAACCGGAGCCGACGGCCATACTCGAATTGAGCACCGTGACGTCAGTGCGGGTGTGGGTGCCGAACGCGGCGTAGCTGTGGGCGTGCGGGCCCAGGATGGACGGGAAGGCGCCGGGCATACTGGTGTCCCTCAGGCCCAGTGGGCGGATGATCCTGTCGTTCACCTCCTGCGCCCAGCTCCGGCCGGTGACCTCGTGGATGATCATCGCGGCGAGAATGTAGTTGGTGTTGGAGTACGACCAGCCGTCGCCCGGGGGGAAGTTGGGACGGTGCTGAATCGCCAGCCTCACCAACTCCTCGGGGGTGTAGGTGCGGAACCGCTCGGCTCGATAGCCGTCCGCGCTGTTCAACGCGGGTATCTCCGGCAGGACGTCACGGATGCCGCTGGTGTGCTGCAGCAGCTGCCGCACGGTGATCTGGCTGCCGTCGTTGTCGTTACCCCGGACCACTCCCGGCAGCCACTGCTCGACGGTGTCCTCCAGGGACATTCGCCCCTCGCCGACGAGTTGCAGCACGACCGTGGCGGTGAAGGTCTTGGCGGCGCTGCCGATCCGAAATCTGCCGTTCCGTGGCATCGGCCTCCCGGTGCCCAACTCGGCCGTCCCGGCGCGCGCGCTGTCACGTGTGTCCGGTGACGTCACCTCGGCGAGCACACCGACGGCCCCGGTGTCGTGGATCGCGTCCACCTGCTGTTGGAGCGGATCGGCCTGCTGCGGCTTCGCCGCCGCCGTCAGCCCGGTCGACGCGGCAAGGAGAACCGCGGCCAGGCCGGTCAGGACGAGCGGGCCTCGCCGACGCCTTCCTAACACATGCATGATGATCCCTTTCCTGTTCGGGCTGCCTGTGCGTTCAGGGACCGCGCAGGCTGTGACCCGCGGCTGTTTCGCCCCCGGAGCCGGCGGTCGGCGACCATCCCACCAGCGGAGAGGGGATCGGCCCATCCGGCTCTCCCCCTGATGTGCCGATGCGCTGCCCTCAGGGCAGTGCCTGGGGTTACCCCCCGTAGGGACGCGAAGGCTTCCCCCGGCCGGCCCTGCACAGCGCCGGCCCTGAACAGCGGAGACAGCGATCCGCGGCTGGAGTACCAGGTGATCAGCACGCCAACGTCAGCGCGGCGCGAGTCGGCTCAGCCGGCGTTCTGCGCGCCGAAACGCAGGCCGTCGAAGAGGATCGCCGTGATGCGCACGGCTTCGTCCTGCCAGCCCTCCGTGGCGTGCATTCCGCAGATGCCTCCCAGCGCGCGCAGGAGTGTGTGTCCGCTGACGCCACCACGGATGGTGCCGGCCGCTGCGCCCGCCTTGAGGAGCTGATCGAGAGCCTGCGCCATCTGTGTGCGGGCGTCGTCGAAGATCGGTGAATCCGTCGCCATGATGCTCTCCAGCGCGACAGCCATTCCCTTGCCCACGGCTGCGTGCTCCACGAGCAGCAGCAGGAAGCGCCGCAGGGCCTCGTCCGGGGCATGGCGGTCAAGGAGCTCCGCGGGTGCGGCGCACAGCTCGTCGACCTCCTGGCGATAGACCTCCTCGACGAGGGCTTCGCGTGTCTCGAAGTGGCGGTAGAGCGTCCCGACCGCCACTCCGGCTCGCCGGGCGATCTCTTTGACGTGAGCGTCGGTCTCGCCAGTGAGGAATGCCTCACGCGCCGCGGCCAAGAGCGCCTCGCGGTTACCTCGCGCATCAGCGCGCAGCGGACGTGACGACGGCAACAGTACCCGGCCAGGCGACTGCCCGTCGATTCGCCGCTGCAGGCGCGACGGTGCTGACCGCCTCGCGCAGCGCGCCCCCGGAGGATCTGCCGGCCATCTTCATCCCTGCGGACCTCGCGACTGATCAAGGAGTAGCGGAGCTCGGCCGACGGGTCATCGACAGCGTCGGTGGGGTGGATGTCCTGGTCAACAATGCGGGCGCCGCGAGCGCCCCGACGCCGACCCTGAAGCGCTCCGACCAGTCGTGGCATGCGGACCTGGAGATGAACCTGCTCAGTGCCGTCCGGCTCGACCGGGCCCTGGTCCCAGGGATGGTTGAGCGGGGTTCCGGCGTCGTCGTGCACGTCTCGTCGATCGCCAGTCGTCTGCCGCAGCGCACCGAGGCGTCCTACGCGGCGGCGAAGGCGGCGCTCAATGCCTACAGCCGCGAGCTGGCGACCGAGGTGGGCGAGCACGGGGTGCGCGTGGTGTGTGTCATGCCGGGCTTTGTGGCCACCGAGGGCGCCGTCGAGCACCTCCAGCGGATCGCCGATCGGCAGGGTGTTGGCGTGGAGGAGTACAGCAGCAGGTCGTAGATCACCTGAACGTGCCGATGGGTCGGCCCGGCGATCCCGAGGACGTGGCAGAGATGATCGCGTTCCTCGCATCCGGCCGCGCGAAGTGGCTCACGGGAGCCGAGTTCCGGGTCGACGGCGGCATCATCCCGGTGGTGTGACTTCGAGGCCGAGCAGGAGCAGGAGCAGGACAGAGAACAAGCATGAACATCAACCTCAGCGCAGTGATCATCGATGCCGCCGACCTGGAGCCCGAGAGTGCGTTCTGGCACCGGCTGCTGAGCGGCTCGATCGTGAAGACCGCAACCCACCACTTCCTCCGGATCGACGGATTCCCGGTGTTCGTGATCCAGCTGGCTCCGGGGCATGTCCCCCCGCAGTGGCCAAAGGGCAACTCGCAGCAGATGCACGTCGATCTGACGACGGACGACCTCGCGGCCGCGGACAGGCTGGCGCTCGAGGCAGGTGCACGTCGGCTGCATCCCACTGACGATGTCGACCCCGCCTCACAGAAGGGCGGCCGGGTCTACGCCAGCCCGGCCGGACATCCCTTCTGCCTCCGGTCGGGCTGAGCCGCGCCGAGCGCCTGGGCCTGCTGCTCCCTGCTGTCTCCGAAGCCACTGGTCACCGCGACGACCCGCGACCGCCGCGACAGCGCCCAGGTGCCGTCGCTGTTCAGCCGACACCGAACATGGACGTGCGAGGACACCACGCACAACGCAACAGCGGGCCGAACGACATCAGAACTCGTCGATGTTGATCAAGTAGATGACCTCTGAGTGACTCCTAAAACCATCGACAAACAACTCCCGCCACATGCTCACCCGCCTGCAAGGCGACCAGCTACCCGAATGGACCGAAGCAGCCGTCCGCCACCACCGAACTGCCCAGTCTCCGCCGGTTCGCCCAACACCTCGAACACGACGAACTCCTGCGCAAACAAATCCTGTTGGCGTGCCCGAGCATGTGGCACCTGAGTATCGAACTTGGTGCCTATGCGAAGCCACCGTTGCTCATCAACAGCTGGCCGTTTATCCACTCGCCTTCCCTGGAGCACAGGAAGTCCACGAGGTGGGCGGTATCCCTCGGAGTGCCCAGACGGCCAAGCGGGGTGCCGCGGACGCAGCGCTCCCGGATTTCTTCGGACATCCAGCCGGTGTCGACCGGTCCGGGGTTGATCGCGTTGGCGGTCACGCCGAGGTGGGCGAGTTCGCGGGCGGCGGCCAGGGTGATGCGGTCCAGGGCTCCCTTGCTCGCTCCGTAGGGCAGGTTGCCGACGGTGTGATCGCTGGTGAGGCTGATGATCCGGCCGGTTCCCGGGGCCGCGGCAAAGCGGCGTCCGAACTCGCGGATGAGAAGCCAGGTGGCGCGCGCGTTGACGGCGAAGTGCCGGTCGAAACTCTCGACGCTGGTGTCGAGTAGACCGGAATCGACAGACTCGCAGTGGCACATCACCAGCGCGGCGACATGCCCCAGCCGCTGTTCGGCTTCATCGAAGATGCGTGCCGGGGTGTCCGGGTCGGAGAGATCCGCCTCGATCGCGGCGGTGGCTGCACCGTGTTCGGTCAGGGCTTGGCTGATCTCATCGGTCGCACCGGGCTCCCTGCCCCAGGTCATGCGGTCGTCGTAGGGGGCCCAGTAGGTGAAGGCGATGTCCCAACCCGATGCGGCCAGCCGACGAGCTATGCCTGCGCCAATACCGACGGTACGGCCCACACCGGTAATGAGGGCGAGCGGGCGGCCAGCCGAAGGAACCTGTCCGTGGGCGGGCTGATCATGATCGGTGCTCATCGTCACGGTCCCGCATCGTTCACGAACAGCACCGGAGCGTCAATCGCTTTTGCTGCGACGAACCGTGTTCCGGTGATCGCTCGGCTGGTGCAGGCCGGAGGACACAGTGCGGGAGGTGATCCACCGGATCGACGAGATCGGTCCGGCCTGCCTGGACTCTCGATGGGCGGGATGCCGTCCCCGCCTGCTCGGTGATGACGACGAGGACTTCGTCGTCCAGACCGCGACCACCCGTCCCGCCAAGCTCGGCCAGTCCTTCACCCGCTGATCGATCCGCGAGCTCGCCACCTACCTGCGCCACGTCCACGGACGCGTCATCCGTATCGGCTGGGAAGCCTTACGCTGTCTGCTCCTGCGGCGCGGCATCGCCTTCCAGCACACCAAGACGTGGGAGGAGCCGCCCGGTCCCGACCGCGATACCAAGCTGGACCGGATCGAGCAGGCGCTGGAACGCTTCCTGGACCGGGCTTCGCCTTCGACGAATTCGGGCGGCTGGGGATCCGGCCCACCCACGGCTCCTGCTGGGCGAGGCATGGCAAGCCCAACCGGCCCCGGCGACGCACGGTCCGGCACAGCCGTCGGGCCGGAGGGCCCCGCCCAGTTCCACCGCGATTGACCGCAGCCCGCCTGTCAGCCCGGCACTGGAGCAACGGTGCCGCTCGGTCGGGCCACCGTCCTGCTCAGCTACGCGGCGACATCGGCCCCGTCCACCGCCCAGGTGCATATCCCGCAGGCTGTCATCCAGCAGACTGCGGCAGGCGATGTCCGCTGGACTGGGCGCGGGCGACCCGGTCGTCGAACGGTGGCTCGCACCCCAAGTCAGCTGCGGCGTCCCTCGCGGTCGGCCTGTGTGGCGTGTGAAGCGAGGATGCGCAGACGGTCGTGGCTGGGTGTGCCGGGCTCGGCGGTCAGGGTGATGAGCTGCTGGTCGGGGTCGTCGGCGCAGGTGAGGAACGACCAGTCGAGGGTGAGCCGGCCGACGACGGGATGGTTCAGGGTTTTCGTGCCCGTGCCCTGGACGGCGACGTGATGGGCGCCCCACCACCGCCGGAAGTCGGGGTCCTGAAGTGACAGCTCGCCCACCAGTACGGCCAGCCGTGGATCTTTCGGGTCCCGGGCGGCCTCCATGCGCAGCTGCGCCAGGCTGATCTGTGCCACCCAGTCCCAGTCCGGGTACAGCGTTCTGATGGCCGGTTCGCAGAAAACCAGCCGTACGAAGTTGCGATTCCCTTCCGGGATCCGCGCGAAGTCGGTGAACAGGGCGGCGGCCATGGGGTTCCAGGCGAGGATGTCCGTGCGCCGGCCCAGGACGACGGCCGGCGTGGTGGGCAGGTCGTCCAGCAGCCGCTGCAGCTGTGGATGGACCTTCTGCGTGGCGCGCCGACGGGGCCGGGCAGCGTCCCGACCGGACAGCTCGAACATGTAGGCACGTTCGCCGTCGTCGAGCCGGAGAACACGCGCAAGGGCGTCCAGCACCGGTTCGGAAGCCTGGCGACGGCCCTGCTCCAGGCGCGTGTAGTAGTCGGGGCTGATCGACGCCAGCAAGGCCACTTCCTCCCGGCGCAGCCCCTTGACCCTGCGCCTGCCGGCCGAATCGGGCAGCCCGACCTGGGCCGGGCCCAGCTCCGTGCGCCGCGCCTTGAGGAAAGCGCCCAGTTCGCTGTGGTGCGCGTTGCTGCTGCTCATAGGCCAAGTCTTACATCGCACCATGCCAGTGACAGGGGGCCTGGCCTGTCCCAGGACAGCGTTGTCCGGGGACACAGGACGCCCCTTACCCAGCCGCGTACTGCGTGCGAGTGTCGGTGACGTGACCGGGCGGACGGGCCGCCCCGAGGCGGGGCCTTTGCCGGAGGAATCCGTCGTGTCGGCGGTCACAGCACTTCTCATCTGCACCCAGGAGACACAGAACGTGAAGACCAGCGTCACCTTCCCCAGCAACAATCTCGCCGTCGCCGGGATTCTCTTCACCCCCGATGACCACATTGACGGCCGGTTGCCGGCCATTGTCATCTCCCATCCGGGAGGCGGCGTGAAGGAGCAAAGCCCGAGTATCTACGCCGAGCGCCTGGCCCGGGAGGGATTCGCAGCGCTCGTCTTCGACGCCGCCTACCAGGGCGAGAGTGAGGGCGAGCCACGAGGCATGGAGAACCCCTTCCAGCGGGCCGAGGACATCAAGTCCGCCGTGACCTACCTCACCACCCGTGACGACATCGCCCCGGACCGTATCGGGGCTCTGGGTATCTGCGCGTCCGGCGGTTACGTCCCCTACGCCGCGCAGACCGACCACCGCATCAAGGGCATCGCCACGGTCAGCGCCGTCGACCTTGGGTCAGTGTTCCGTGAGGGACTGGGCCGCACCCAGGACCTGGCGGTCCTCAAGGCCATGCTCGACCGGTCCGGTGCACTGCGCACCGAGGAAGCACGCGGCGCGGCCCCACAGCTGGAAGCATGGATTCCCGACAACGCAGAGGAACTGCTGGAGACCGCCACCAGACAGTTCCGGGAGACATTCGAGTACTACCGCACCCCGCGCGGCTACCACCCCCGCGCGGTCCAGGGATGGGTGCTGCGCAGCATCGACCTGATCGCCCAGTACGACTCGTACGCAATGATCCGGCTCATCTCGCCCCGTCCCCTGCTGATGATCGCCGGTTCGGAGGCGGAGAGCGCCTACTTCAGCAGGGAAGCGATCGAGAAGGCGGCCGAGCCCAAGGAACTGGTCGTCATCGACGGCGCCACTCACATCGACCTGTACGACAAGGATGAATACGTCACACCCGCCGTCGCCAAACTCACCGAATTCTTCGGCAAGCACCTGGCCGGCTGACCGCCTGCCGCGCCCGCGACGGTGTGGCAGGCCGGTGGGTCTACCGCGAAACCACCTACGTATTCCAGGCTCTGGTGTGTTGCTCCAACTCACGCTACTACAGCGGTTCATGGCTGAATCGAGGATTGCCGGTGTCCATCGCCGACTGCCCCGCCGGCACAACAGCAACCAACTGGTGGGTCAGCATCCCCGGCTGATCCCGGAAAACAGAGCCATACCTGCCGCCCGCAAGCGACACGACGGCCCCTACCGCCTACGGCAACTGGCGCGGCGGTATGCCGGTCTCGTCGCGAGTGAGCGGCTCGCAGAGATGCTGAAGTGCCCACCGTCGGGTGGCGCAGGTGTCGTAACCGCCCATCGGCGGCGCCCAGGATGTGTGCGGGGATGCCCAGATGGCGCTCCTCCGCCTCGCCGGTACGTTCGCCGAGGCCCCGAAGTCGACGCCGACCGGATCGGACTGTAGGTATCCGGCTGTGCCGGCGGACACGCGATCGTGCTCGGAGCCACCGACCGCCGCCTGAAGGCCGTCGTCGCCCAGGTGCCCACCATCAGCGGGTTCGAGCAGTCCAGGCGCCGCGTCGCCCCCGACAACATCGCCGCCCTGGAAACCGCCCTCGACGCCGACGAGCGTGCCCAGCTGACCGGCGAGGCACCACGCACCCAAGCCCTGGCCAGCGCCGACCCAGCCGTCGCTGCCTCCTACCGCGCACAGGATGCTGTCGGCTTCTGCCTTCAGGAACTCCCCCAAGAACACGCTGGGACAACTGCGTCACCGTCCGCCCCACCCGCAAGGCACATGTACGAACCGGGCGTCTTCATCGACCGTATCTCCCACACCGCTGCTGAAGATCGTCGGTGAGCAGGACACCGTCACCCTCACCGACCCAGGAGTGCCAGGACTACGCCGACAATCGCGAGGTCCCTGGCCGCGGTAAGCGCTCGGGGGAGCCGTTCCAAGGCCGATCAGGACCCCGGCCAGTGGCTTCCCACCGGATTCGGGAGTCCGCGGCCGGTGCATCGAGGATGGACCGTGGTGAAGTCCCGCTGGGGACTGTCGGCGGACCGGAACAGAGCAACCGCTCCAGCCGATCTCGCCGACAGCTACCCCGGCGCCCGGATCACCTAGCTGAAGCCAGTAGACCCGCAGCCACCGCGTAGATGTACCATCCAGCACCAACATTGATTGCGCCCCCAGACGAGGGAGCTTGTGGTGGACACCTCTACCGATAACACCAACCTGAAGTCCCAGTACGCGGCACAGATCACCGCAGATCTCGAACGCAACTCCACCGAGCACGAACGCCTCAGTACCGAAATCTCGGCGCTGCAACGGCAATTGTCGGTGCTCGAAAACAACCGGGTGCTCCTGCTCAGCATGCGACAGACCCTCGGTGGCGGAACCGCCGCCGACGTGCCGGGGAACACCGGCGTCAGCAGCTCTGAGGATGAGTCGTCCGCTGCGCGGGAGTCCGCAACACTGCCGGCAGCACGCAAGCCAGCGAAGAAAACCAACACGGCCACCGGCAAGCGGAAGGGGGCAGAGTCGGACGGGAGCCGTCCCAAGCGGGTGCGAGAAACCGGTGTGCCAACACTCCGGGACCTCATCCGTGATGACCTCATCCAGCACGGTGAACCGCGCTCCGCAGCCGAGGTCACCACTGCCCTCACCCAGGCTCTTCCGGACCGCGAGATCAAGGCCACCGTCGTGCGCAGCACTCTCGAGTCGCTCGTCGCCAAGGGGCAAGTACACCGCACCAAGCAGCAGAAGTCCGTCTTCTACTCGGTTACCGCCCCGGACACGGCCGCCGGTACGTCTGAGCCCAGCACGGCATCCGCTTCCTGAGACCTGTAGGACGACCGCACGGGGCTCGAGAAGAGCCGACCCGACGCCGCCTTTTGAGAAATTGGCACGCGCGGGGATGGTGAACGTCGTCTCCTGTGCTGCGCTCCAGCCAGCCTGCCCGGCGCACGACCTCCCGCGTGCCGGGAGGTACTCCTCCCGGCACGTCGCGCTACGTCCATGTATGGATCACGGGTGGGTTATGGCGCCGGCATCAGCGTACGGTTCACCGGCTGGCCGGAGCGAGCCATGGACGTGTTACTGCACCTGCCGGGCCAGCCCTCAAGCGCGGTGCGCCAGCAGGGCCCCCCACGAGGTGATCCGTCCGACCACTCTCGCACGGACCTGCTGGCCACCGCTCACTGATCGCTGCCCAACCCCTCGGCTGCGACGACTGGCTCCACACCCCTGAATCCATCGGCAAAGTCCTCGCGGCCGCCGACGACCTGGACCCCATGCTCACATGGCTGATCCGTCACGCACGTGAACAGCTCCGCCTGACACCGGAAGCGCTCCGCCCGCGCCGTACGCGTACTTTCCCCCCGCTGTGCTGTTCGACCTGACAGACGCGCTGTTACGCGCCGACGGCTCCGTCAGGTACCGCAGCGGTCAAGAACCGTCACGGCCTGACGGACTCCACGAGTTCAACCCGAGAGGTCACATCGGTGTGATGCCCGGGCTCATGGGTGTGTGCGAAGGGCGCACTCGATGAGGAGGACATGATGCGGTTTGTGTTGGTGATCCACCAGGGCACGTATCCGTTGCCGGGCACTCCGCAGGCGGAGTTGGTGTCGGAGGAGGACAGGAAGGCGGCGTACGCCGACTGGGCGGCGATCGGCAAGATGGAGAACGTGACCGGTGCGCCCCCGATGGGGCTGCCCAAGGACGCGACGACCGTCCGTGTGGAGGACGGTTCGGCTGTTGCCACCGAGGGTCCGTTCGACAACACCTCGGTGGGCGGGTTCCTGGTGGTCGAGGCCGAGGATCTGGATTCCGCGATCGCGATCGCATCCCGCGTACCGCAGGCGCGACTGGGTGGCGCGGTCGAAGTACGACCGTCCGCCAAGTACTGGTGAGTTCCTGGCCCGGTGCGCGCCGCGCACCGGGCCGGACCGCTCACTCGGCTTGGCCGAGAACGCTGGACGCGAGGCTGCGGACGCGGTCGGCGTTGCGGATGACGTCGATCCTGACGATCTTGTCGCCGGTGACGGTGAAGGCCATGACGGAGTACGGTTGTCCATCCCGGGTGACCAGTGACCAGCACGCCGACCGTGCCGTTGACCAGGACGGGACGCAGTTCGCCACCGCGGGGCGCACGGGCCTGTTTGGCCACCGCCGCCGCACCACGGACGACGCTTGGCTGCCGGGTGGCACCGAACTCGGTACGCTGCACGACATCGGGGTCGAGGACCTGGATGAGGGCGTCGAGATCGGCAGTCCGCGCCGCCGCGTAGAACGCGTCGACCACCTTCCGCTGACGCGCGAGATCCCGATCGGGCCGGGGAATCTCCGCGCCGTTGACCCGACGCCGCGCTCGGCTGGCGAGCTTCCGTGCGGCCGTGGGGTTTCGGTCGATGATGTGGGCGATCTCGTCGAAGGGCAGGTCGAACATGTCGTGCAGCACGAACGCCAACCGTTCTGCCGGGGTGAGCCGTTCGAGTACGACAAGCGGCGCCAGGCCCACCGCGTCGGCCAGCAGTGCCTCCTGCTCGGGGTCGGGGTCTCCAGCCCGGACGACCGGGTCGGGCAGGTGCTCGACCAGCGGGTCTTCCCGGCGGCGCCGTCGGGATCGCAACTGGTGCAAGCACTCCCGCGCGACGACGGTGGTCAGCCACGTCTTGGAGGCCGTCCGCGGCTCCTACGACCAGGCCAGGGCGGCGATCGATGGGCGATGCGGGTAGGTACTGGGCAAACGGCAGGCCGAACAGCTCGTCATCGCCGCAGCACAGGACATCGACGCCTTCTACCGGCAGCGATTGCGCTGCCGACGACCGCCAAGACCACCTTGGTCCTGCAGTTCGACGGCAAGGGCATCGTGGTACGGCCCGAGACCTTGCGACCCGCCACCCTCAAAGCGCACCGCACCAGACCTCCCTGCGGGCGATGAGCACCCGGCTGCCCCGGGAGAGAAACCGCATCGCAGGCGGATGGCCACCCTGGCCACCCTCTTCGACGCCGACCCCGCACCTCGCCGGCCGTACGACATAGGCTGACGCTGTCGGCGTCAGCGGGTCGACCGGCGGATGCCGCGGGCTACCACGAGCAGGCCGACGGTCAGTACCGCCACCGCAGCCGCTCGGCGCGCACCCGAGCCTCCCAATCCTGGCCGCCACCCCGCTGAGGCTCGCCCGCTCACTGGCACCGGTCTTGGCCGCCCTGAGAAAAGTCGGCCCCTCTGATCCGTCGTCACATCCGCCCGGACCTCCCAGCCGAGTTTCCTGGTGTAGAAGTCAAGCGCCTCGTCCTGGTCGTGCACTCAGAACTGCACATTCGCGATCTTGGTCGTACGCCTGCGGGGTCATCCCGCACATCCTGCGGAACTCGTCGTGAACGAACCGATGCTCCGCACGCGGTGTGGCCCTCGATGGCGCCCCGGTTGGAGTCGTAGATCCAGCACAGGGAGCTGGGCGGCTTCTGAACCGCTTCAACTTACGGCCGGGTTTGGGCATCGGGTCATTCAGGCCTCGTCCGCAGGTCTCTCCGGCTCGGCGTCGTCGTGCCGCGGCCACGGTGCGGGGCGCCGCTGTCGGCCACGGCGTGGCCGGCGCCGCGGCCTTCCGCGTGTGCCACGATCAGCCCGTCACGCACCCGGATCGCGATCTCGGTGAGGTCGTCGACCGAGGTCCTGCCGAGGGCAGCGGGAACCGTGCCACCGTCGTCGAAGACGATGCGCGGCCGCGGTAGTTCCTCGGCTGCGAACACCCGTCGCAGGCAGGCGACGAGATCGGCGATACGGAGGCGGGCCAGTCGACCGGTCTCGGCCGGGTCGCTCGTGGTGACGACGATCGTCACCGCGTCGCGTGGCCGGGCCGAGCGGACCGCTTCCTCGGCCGCGGACAGGCGGCTCACGCCCAGTAGGACGACCACGCCGTCGTCAGTGAGGTCGACCGCGCGGCCGGTGATCTCGTCGGCGAGGCCCCGGGGTGCCGCCCATGGGTCTTCGGCCGGCTGTGCCCGGGGGATGAAGGGCAGGTGCGGTGGCTCCGCGTCGTCGTTGAGGGCGATGTCGGCCAGGTGCTCGGCGGCGCGGGCCAAGTCGAACGGATCGCCGACCCCGGGGGCGTTCTCCGCGAGACCGGCCGCTCCGTGGAGGAGGGTCAGCGCCAGCTGGGCCGGTCGCACCATCCTGCCGCGCGCCGCGGGGCGCGACTCGAGTGCCAGGGCGAGCAGCAGGGCTTCGAACCGGACGAGTTCGGCCAGCGCGGTCCTGGCCGGCTCGGTGTCGAGCACTCCGGACAGCGAACGCAACTGGAGATGCCCGCTTCCTGGTGTGTCGCCGGCGAGGGGCAGTCGTTCGAGCCAGACCCGGGCGAATGTGCCGAGCGCTCGCCCGACGGAGTCGGGCGATTCCATCGGCGGTTCGGCGCGGGCCCTGGCCCGTTCGGCGGCGTCGGCGAGCACTGCGAGGTAGAGCGCGCGCTTGCCGGTGAAGTTGGAGTAGACCGCACCCCTGGTCAGTTCGGCTCGCTCGGCGATCCGGTCGACCTTGGCCTCGGCGTAGCCGTGCTCGGCGAACTCCTCCCGGGCCGCGACCAGCACCGCCGCGCGGGTGCGCTCCTGCTGCTGGGCGCGCGTCAGTCTCGCCATCGTGTCCCCTTCCACTTCCGCATCATGATACAAACAACATCCAGATGACGACGTCATCCAAAAAACGCGACCATCGGAGATTGGTCATGGACGGCAAGGGGCTCGATGTCGACGAACTGGCCAAGAGGTTCGGCCGGACAACCGCGGTGGTCAGTGTCCTCGTCAGGAGCGCCGACGCCGTGCCGGCGTTCAGCTGAACGGGATACAGGAGTGACGATGCCGACCCGACGGCACCCAGCCAAGGCGCAGCAGCACCGCGAACCGTCGACATCCCGACTGCCGGGGCCGGGCGACGACCGGAGGACCACTCATTTCGCGCCGCGAGCCACCGACAGCCTTCCCATGAACCGAACCGCACACCCAGGGGACAGGACATGACCCGGTCCGAAACTCACACGACGAACGCCAACTTGTTGGTGCTGCATGCCCTGCGTTGCGCCGGCGCCGCCGGCCCCGCCCGCCTCCACGCGTTCACGGGACTCGACGAGTCCGATGTCGAGTCCGAGCTCATCGATCTCGGGGCCGAGGGCCTCGTCACGCGGATGTCCGGCGACATGCCCTGCTGGCTGCTCACGGATACCGGCCGCGCCGCCGACGCCGAGCGCATCACCGACGAACTCACCTCGGCCAACGCCCGCGGAGCCGTTGAGGCGGCATTCGATCGGTTTCTCGTACTCAACCCGGAACTGCTCGACCTCTGCGCGGCATGGCAACTCCGCACCGTCGACGGCATCATGAACGCCAACGACCACAGCGACCCCGTCTACGACTCCCGGGTCCTCGACCGATTCGCCGATCTCGACCGCCGCGCCGCCCCCGTCTGTGCCGAGCTGTCCGCGGCACTGCCCCGATTCGGCCGTTACCGCGACCGCCTCGCCGGAGCCCTCGATCGCGCCGCCTCCGGCGCGCTGGAGTACGTGACCGACAGCACCGCCTCGTATCACACCGTATGGGCGGAGCTGCACGAAGACCTGCTCGCCACCCTCGGGATGCGGCGATGAGATGGGTTCGCGCGATCTCCTCCCAGGTCGAGGAGGCGGCGGAGACTCTGGGAGGCAAGGCAGTCGGCCTGGTCCTCCTGCACCGCCTCGGGTTGCCGGTGCCGGCCGGGTTCGTCATCACCACACAGGCATGCCGTGCCTTCCTACGGGACGGACGTCTGCCCGACGGACTCGACGACGAACTCGCGACGGCCATCGCCGACCTCGAAGTCACCGCCGGGCGCTCCTTCGGTGGACCGAGGAGGCCGCTGGCGGTCTCCGTGCGCTCTGGGGCCGGCGTGTCGATGCCCGGCATGATGAGCACGATCCTCAACCTCGGCCTCACGACCGAAGCCACCGCGGGCCTTGCGGTCGAGACGGGCGACCGGCCGTTCGCACTGAACTCGCGGCTGCGCTTCCTGTCGAGCTTCGCCTCCGCGGTCACGAACGCGGACGCGGGCGGCGTAGGCAACGCGAGCGACGCGGGCGACGCGGGCGACGCGGGCGACGCGGGAGTCGGCCACGGAGAAGATCCCGGGCGAGGAACGAAGGACGAGGAAACGCGCCTCGCCGATGCGATGAAGGCAATCGAGGAATTCGTTCGACAACGGAGCGGACAGCCGATCCCCGACGACGCGACCCGCCAGCTGGCGTCGGCGGTCGAGGCCGTGTTCTCGTCCTGGGACACACCACGCGCACGAACTTATCGCGCGTTGCACGACATCCCGCACGACCTCGGAACGGCCGTGATCGTCCAGACGATGGTGTTCGGGAACCGCGACGACCACAGCGGCACCGGAGTCGCGTTCAGCCGCGATCCCAACACCGGTGAGAACATCCCATTCGGCGAAGTCCTTTTCGGGCACCAAGGAGAAGACGTCGTCTCCGGCAGATCGACGACCCGCCCGCTGCGCGAACTCGCCGAGCGGGAGCCCGCGGTATGGGCGGAGCTGCTCGACGCCCTGAACCGGATCGAAGGACACTACCGCGACTCCTGCTACATCGAATTCACGTTCCAAGCCGGGGAGTTGTGGGTCCTTCAGGTCAGGCCCGGCCGGTTCGTCGGAGGTGCCGCGGTGCGCGTGGCCACCGAACTCGCCGAGGAGCGGGTCATCGGACGGCACGAAGCGCTGCTCAGGATCTCGCCGAGACATCTGCGGCAGGTCCGCACGCCACGTATAGCGTCCTCCGAGGAGGCCGACGTCTTCGCCCGGGGCCTCGGCGCCTGCCCCGGTGTCGCGGTCGGCCACGTGGCGACCACGGCGGACCGAGCGGTACGCATGGCCCAAGGCGGTGCCCTGGTCGTCCTGGTGCGCCCGGAGACCTCTCCCCATGACATGCACGGCCTCGCCGCCGCCACGGGAATCGTCACCGCTCGCGGCGGCCCGGCCAGCCACGCCGCGGTCGTCGCACGAGCCATGGAAAGGCCCGCGGTCGTGGGCATCGCCGGCCTGACCGTCGATGCCGGCAACGGCACCGTCACGGCCGGCGGGCGCACCATCGGCGACGGCACCCTCATCACCATCGACGGGACGAGTGGCGAGGTCGTCCTCGGCCGCCCCCGCATCGTCGCGAACGCGGCCGACGAGCACCTCCACCGACTGCTGGCATGGGCCGACGACACATCGGGGGACCACTCCCGACGCGGCGAATCCCAGCGGCTCGAAGCGGCCCATGCCGCACTGCGAGCGTCGGGCGCCTGATGGCCAGGAAGACATGGAAGACAAGGAAGGCCCTGAAAGGAGATCGGCGATGCCGACTCGGCACGTGTATCTGGTACGGCACGGAGCAGCGGACCCGTTCGGCGAGCTGACCGACATCGGGCAGTGGCAGTCGGAACTGCTCGGGCGGCGCCTGGCCGCACTTCCGATCGACGCGGTGTGGCATTCCCCCCTCCCCAGGGCGGTGCGGTGCGCGCAGATCGTCGGCAGGCACCTCCCGCACGCCGGCGTGCGGG
>NZ_MUNE01000037.1 GCF_002154605.1 Streptomyces milbemycinicus
CCGCTGATCAGCGGCCCGAGCTGGGTCTCCGGGCGCACCGGGTCCCCGATCCGGATCGCCGACGCCCGGGCGCTGAGCGCCTCGACGAAAGCGTCGTAGATCCCGCGCTGGACGAGGAACCGCGAACCGGCCACACAGGACTGGCCGGCCGCCACGAACGCGGCGAACGCCGCTCCTTCGGCGGCGACGAGCGGGTCGATGTCGTCGAAGACGACGATCGGGGTCTTGCCGCCGAGCTCCGCGGTGACACGGGCGAAGCGGGCCGCGGTGGCGACCGCCGCGGCCCGCCCGGCCTCGGTGCCACCGGTGAGCGTGATCTTGGCGATGTCGGGGTGCCCGGTGAGCCGTTCCCCCACCTCGCGTCCGCCGGTCACGACACCGACCACGCCCTCCGGCAGCCCGGCCTCGCGCAGGATGTCGACCAGCGCCAGCGTGGTCAGCGGCGTCATCTCGGAGGGCTTGACCACCACGGTGTTCCCGGTGGCCAGCGCCGCGGACAGGCTGCGCGCGAGAATCAGCAGGGGGTGGTTGAACGGTGTGATGATGCCGCACACACCGAGCGGTGACCGTCGCTGATAGGTCAGATAGGGGCCGTCGCCGGGCAGCACGGCGTCCCTCTGGGTGGCCAGCAGCCCCGCGTTGTAGCGGAACCACTCCGGAACGCGCGACAGCTGCGCCCTGGTCTCGGTGATGGGACGGCCGTTGTTCTGTGTCTCCAGTTGGAACAGCGTCTCGGTGTGCGCCTCGATGGCGTCGGCGAACCGCAGCAGATGCCTGGCTCGCTCACTGCGTGGCATACGGGGCCACGGACCGGATTCGAAGGCCGCCTTCGCCGCCCGAACCGCCTCGTCCACCTCGGCTGCCGTGTTGTCCGCGACAGTGCGGATGACCTCGCCGGTGGCCGGGTTGACGATGGCCCGATCGCGGTGCGCGGCGTCGTCCGACGCCGCCGTCGTGCCGGTGGCGTCGGCGTCGGCGAGCAGGGTGGTGTTCTCGTTCATGGGCTGTCCTCACGAAGGGCACAGGGCCGCGGATGCGGGGAGGGGGGTGTCCGCGTCTCGGCGCGGCAGCGTGCGGTCGAGTATCCAGACAGGCCCCGGGCATCTCTATGTTTGTGCCGACACAATCCATCGAGATAGGTGTCTCTGCTGACATGCACCGCCGTGCCATGCTGAAGGTATGCCGACGATGTCACTGGAGGGCGCGGACCCCGCGGGGCCGTACGGAGCCGAGTCGCACGCAGAACTGCGCCGCTGGCTGGAGGCCGTACAGGCGCTGAGCGCCGCCGTGAGCGCCGGACGCGGTCTGCGCGAGGTCCTTGGCCTCGTCGCGGACACGGCGCGGTCCCTGCTGGGGTTCGACTTCTGCGGAGTCCTGATCCCTGACAGCTCCGGGCAGAACCTCGTCATCGAGGGATGGAGCGGGCTGTCGGCCGAGTACGTGGCACGCGTCAACACCGACCGTCCGGTACGCCTGCACGGGGACGATGTCCACCACGCGCCGTCGAGCCAGGCATTCCGGTCGGGTCTGCCGGTCGCGGTGCGGGACATCGACCGCGAGCCGCAGTTCACGCCATGGGGTGGGGTGGCGAAGGAGCAGGGCTACCGGTCGATGCTCTCGGTGCCGCTCGTCGCCGGCGGCGACGTGGTCGGCACGCTCAACAGCTACCACTCAGCCGTCCACGACTTCACCGACCACGAGGTGGAGCGGCTCACCCTGCTGGCCAACCACGCCGCGATCGCGCTCACCTCGGCACGGATGGTCGAGGAACTACAGCAGCTGAACGTCTCGCTGCGCCGCCAGCGCGACCTGCTGACGAAATCGGAGCGCATACATCAACGCCTCCTGGAGGTCGCTCTGCGGGCCGGTGGCCTGGACGGCATCGTCCAGGCGCTGGCGGACCTCGTGTCGCGGCCCGTGCTCGTCGAGGACGCCGGGGGCGCCGTGCTCGCGCGGACCGGCTCCCTCTCGGAGCTGCCGGGCAGCGACGTCCGGGCCGCGCTGCCGCTGGAAGAGGACCCGTCGGGGGCGCACACGCTCGGCACCGGCATCGTTCGCGAAGAAGGCGGATACGTCGCCGCCACGGTCAGGCTGGCGGGGGAGGTGGTCGCCCGGGTGTGGCTGCCGCGCGGCGCCGAGGGATTCTCACTCCTCGACGAACGGGCTCTTGAACACGCCTCGATCGTGATCTCGCTCGAGCTGTTCCGGCTGCGCACCGGCACCGAGGTCGAGCACCGACTGCGCGGCGAACTGCTCGCCGACATCCTCAGCGGCGCCGCCGTCGAATCGCCCCCGGTCGCGGAGCGCGCTCGTCGACTGGGCCACGACTTGTCCCACCCCCATATCGCCGTCGTCGGGCAGCTCGACGTGGCGACCGAATCCCGACGGTCCCTCACCTACCAGCGCGCATTGGCCCTGGTCTCCGAACTGGCCGCCGGGTACACGCCGAGACCGCTCGTCGCGATGCACCAGGGAGCCGTGGTCGCGCTGTGGCCCCTGGACAGTGTTCGTACGCTCTCGCGGGCCGCTCCGGTCGGTGAGAACCAGCGCATGGACGCCGTCGCCTCGTCGATACGGCGTGCGATGGTCTCCGTCCCGGACGCGGAGGGAGCCACCGTCGCGGTGTCCGGCGCCGAGCGGCGGACCTTTGTGCAGGCGTACCGGACCGCTCGCGGAGCGCTCAATGTGGCGCTGCGCACCGGGCGTTCGGACACCGTGGTGACACCGGACGACCTCGGCGTGGCGGGCCTGCTCCTGCAACTGGGCGACGCCGGGCAGCTGGTCGCCTTCGCCGACCGCACACTGGCGGCGGTGCGGCAGCACGATCTGCTGCGCGGCACGCACCTGCTGCAAACGCTCCGCGTCTATCTGGACAGCGAGCTCAGCAGAACGGAGGCCGCACACCGGCTCAGCGTCCATCCCAACACGGTGAGCCAGCGCCTGCGGCGGATCGAAACGGTGGCCGACCTCGACCTCTCCGCTCCGGCGACCCTCGTGGAGGTCAGCGCGGCGCTGCTGCTCCTGGACGTCGCCGAGGGCGGACACCCGGCCTGACCGGGGCAGGCGAAGCCGGTTGTGGCGACGATCAAAGAGAAGTCATCTCTCTGCGAGATGAGCTGTGCCGCCGACATCGGCTGCCGCGAGAGCGGCGGTGAGCTGCAGCAGCGAATCGGGCTGAGCCACATTGACGTCGAGCAGGTCTTCGATGCGCTTGAGCCGCAGGCTCACGGTGTTCGGGTGCACGAACAACGCTTCGGCGGTTCGGGTGGTGCTGAGTTCATGGGCCAGATAGGTGCGCAAGGTGTGCAGCAGCCGGGTGCCGCGTCTGCGGTCGTAGTCGAGGATCGGGGAGAGCGTACGATCAGCGAATCGCAGCAGCTCGGACGGGTCTTCCAGTTGCAGAAGAAGGCCATGCACTCCCAGATCGCCGAGTTCCACCGTTCGATCGCGGCCACTGCGTAGCTGAGTGAGCGTCAGCATGCCTCGCGAGGTGCGGAACGCGGCGGGGTAGCCGACCAGGTCGGTACACGGCCGGGAGACGGCCACCGTCACCGTGACCGGCGCCGTGCGCGCGACGGATCCGCGGATGGCGTCGGCGGCCGCCACCGTCTCGGGGGCGACCGTTCCCGGCGCGACGTCCGTGCGCGTCGGGGCGGAGCCGTGGGCGGATCCGTCGATGGCCGGTCCTTCCAGGGGCCACAGCACGACGACGTCATCGCCGTGGCGGGCGGCCAGGGGACGAGGGCTCTGCCCGGACGCCACCGTGTGGACGGCCGACAGCACCTGACGCGGAGCGTCGATCCGCCGGTTCTGGTCGGGTTCGGAGGCGCTGTCGGCCCGGACGACGAGCACGGCGTGCGGGCGGTGCAGGTCGTGGCCGAGCCGGCCGGCCCGGGCGACAATGGTGGCCAGGGCGGCGGGCGACTGGGCGAGCAGGTCGGTCAGCAACTCGCCGCGCAGCCGCCACTCCACCTCGACGGCCGTGCGCCCCCGGAGCATTTCGAGGGCGGCGACCACGGCCGAGTGCTCGATGGCCCGACGGCCGAGCGGCCCCAGCTCCGTAGACTCACCGGGGATCCACATCCGTGCGACGACATCCTTGTCGAGCACCACCGGGGACGTCACCCACGGCCTCCCGGCAGCGCCCGCGCGCACCTCGACGGTCCCGGCGGCCGGGTCGCGGGTGATCGACTGGCGCAGTGTCGCGATGTGCTCGATCCCGTCGAACCGGTCGCAGGGCACGGCGCCGCCGGGACCAGCGGCGGCCAGCGGGCTCCCGTACGGGTCCTCGAAGAGCACCGGCCGGCCGAGCAGTGCGGCCAGGGCCCGCGCGACCCCGTCGACACCCTCGCCGCGCAGGGCCACCTCGGTCAGCCGGCCGAACACGGCCGCGGCCATCGCATGTGGCCGGTAGGCCACCACCGCCATGGTGGTGAGATAGCCGCCGACGAACACGACGACGGCCGGCCAGACGAAACGGCGATGTCGCCGCTCCAGCTCGGTGAGCTGTGACTCAGCGGAATCGATCGGCTTCGGGGGGCTCGACATGACGCTCTCCTGACACGAGGTGGTGCAAAGACGCAGGAGCGGGCCGACGGCCTCGGGCTCCTGGGCACCTCAGGGTGAGCGACGTGTTGTCCGTACGCCATGTCGTGTCCCCCAGCGTGAGCAACGAAGACTGTGGCTTCTCACAGGGGATCTTGGGCCGGGTCGACGGACACTGGTATGCGTGACCACATTCGGTAGCCGCGTCGTTCCGTCACATGCGTGCGGTGGCGGGCTGCTCCTCCTGCCGCGGTGCCTTCTCATCCGGGTCGACACACTTGGCAAGGCACCGGGTGCGGGAGAGGGCGAAGATGCCGTAGGAGAGCAGGGCGACACCGAACAACGTGGGCAGGAGCCACAGCCCCAGCCGCGGTGACTCCGCGAAGAGAGTGACCCCGAGGCAGAAGCTGACCGTGGCGTCGCCGAGTGTGAGGGCCGGCTGGGACGCGATCAGTGGGCCTCCTTGCATGGCGTATCCCAGCAGGAGGATGGAGAGCGATCCGACGGCCGCGAAACCGTAGGTCTGCCAGGCGAGGAAGAATTTGGCCACTCCCTCTTCGCTGAGAATGCCCATGGCGGATTTGACCAACGCCGCGGTGAGCGCGTTGCCGATGGCGGCCGCGGTCGCCAGACAAGCCGCCCGCGCCAGACCGTGCGGGCGCCGCAGCCCGGCCAGAACGAGTACGGTCCCGGCCCCGCCGACTCCGGCGAGCGTCGGCACCCACCAGATTCCCGGCACCTGGGTGCGGCCCCCGGAGGGGAAGACGGAGAACAGAGTGATGGCCAGGCCCACAAAGATGCACACCACGCAGAACCACGCCTTGCGCGACACCCGCACCCGGAACACCGCGCTGCCGACCAGGAGAGCCAGCGGAAGCTCGAGGACGAAGACGGGCTGGACCGCCGCCAGCGTCCCCGCGTTCAAGGCCAGAGCCTGGAAGAGCGCGGCGAAGACGACCCCCAGAATGCCCCCGAGCCAGACCGGGCTGCGCAGCAGCTGCCGGATGAGACCGAGCCGCGCCGGGGAGCTGGGCACCTGCAACGCCGCACTTCGCTGCAGCACGGTTCCCACCGCGTTGCTGCCGGCAGCCAGCACGGCAAACATGACAGCCACAATCATCCGGCTCGGACCACTTCTTCCAGGTTCTGCGTTGCCCGCCGATGGGTCTTGGGTGTTTTCCACCATGCCCGTCCTCGGCAGGAGTTTCCAACGCTGGGTGCGGGACGCGCGTGTTTGTCGTGCTGTCCTGACCGCGCGCGGGACAGCCCTGGTGTGTACGTTGAGGCAGCGGAGGCGCAGCGCCGCTCCGGGGCCGGTCAAGGAGAACGACATGGCTGTACACGGTGATATCCGCGCTGGAGTCGTCGACGTTCACGCGCACTGGCTGCCGCGCGAACTGCTCGCCCTCCCGCCCGGGAATCCGCTCGGCGGCATGAACGACCGAGGTGGCGCACTGTTCCTCGGCGACATTCCCCTGTCGTTCCCGACCGCGGCGATGACCGACATCGACACGATCGTCGCCGACACGCACAAAGCGGGGCTCGGCGTGCGCGTGGTTTCGGCACCGCCCTTCGCCTTTCCCGTCCACGTGCCATCCGAGGCGGATGACTACTTGGCCGCCTACAACCAGCAGCTCGCCGACGCCGTGTCCAACCCGACGGAACGCTGGTCGGGCTCGGCCTGGTGCGGCTGGATGACGTGGCCGCGGCCCGGCGGGAGCTGACGCGGCTCGCCGGGGCGGAAGGCGTCGCCGGCATCGCCGTCCCGCCCGTGGCCTGTGGCCGGTCCTACGACAGGGGCGTCCTGCGGGAGGTGCTCGGCGTCGCCGCCGAGCTCGGCCTGTCCGTGCTGATGCACCCCATGCAACTGCCACGCCCGGAATGGGACCACCACTACCTGGTCAACCTGATCGGCAATCCGGTGGAGACCACGACCGCCGTGGCCTCGGTCCTCCTGGGTGGCGTCCTGGAGGACCTGCCCGACCTGCGGATCTGCTTCGTGCACGGCGGTGGCTGCGCACCGTCCCTGATCGGGAGGTGGGGCCATGGCTGGCGGTCCCGCGACGACGTTCACCGGGGCAGTACCCGGCCGCCCGCGGAGTCCTTCAGGCTGCTGTACTTCGACACGATCACCCACGATCCTGAGGTGCTGAAACTGCTGCGCGCCCACGCCTCCCCCGACCGGATCCTTTGCGGCAGCGACTACCCCTTCGACATGGCGCAGCCCGACCCGGTCGGCTTCCTGCTGGACAACGGAATGGACGCCGCGGCTCTCGAGGCGAACGGCCGCAGGTTCCTGGGGATGCGGACCGCGAATGTGCCGCGGGGAAGCGCATAGCCGCACACCAAGCCCGAGGCCGACGTCAGGAAGCATGAGGAAGGCAGTCGATGCAGTCGAGGAAGGCGTTCAAGGCCCTGATCGTCGGCGGGTCCGTCGGAGGCCTAGCAGCCGCACACGAGATGAGGGCCGTGGGCGCCGAAGTCGCTGTGTACGAGCGTTCTGCGGGAAAGATGGAGGCCCGCGGCGCCGGGGTCGTCATGCAGCCCGAGGCGGAGGCACTTCTGGTCCGCCTCGGCATGTCCGCACGATCGGTGAGACGTTCACGACCTTCGTACCGCCCGGGGAGACGCTGCCGGAGACCGTCGCACAGCTCGCCACCACGGCGGACACCTCGCTTCCGGAGCGGTTCGCCGAGCTCGTACGGCGCTCCGAGGTCTTTATGCAGCCGTGGAGCTGCGTGAGCGCCAGCAGCTCCATCGGGGTGGCAGAGCCACCCGGTACCAGGCGCCTCAGCTGATGACCGCGTGGGACACCCTCTACCGGGCGCTGCGCGAACCCCTTTCCGGGGTTTGCTACCGGCTGGACAGTGAGCTGAGGCGGGTACGAGTCGACGGTTCCGAGGTCACCGGCGAATTCGCGGATGGGTATACGGCTCAGGGCAACTTCCTGGTGGGCGCCGACGGGATCGGCTCGGCGACGCGTGGGCTGCTCGATCCGGGGCGCCGCCCCGCGTATGCCGGCTATGTGGCCTGGCGGGGCTTGGAGCCTGAGTCGTCGCTGCCCGCCGATCTGCTGGCGCTGCTGGTGGGCCGGTTCACGTTTTTCGGCTCGGCCCGTCTTCGACCTGTCGCCGCACCGGATGATCGCCGGCCGTATGGCGTTGATCGGCGATGCCGCTGGAACAGTCCGCCCCATACCGCCTCGGGGACCTCGAAGGCGTTCGCCGACGCGGCCGGGCTCGCGGCGGCCATGCGCGGATGGACACCCGGCCAGGACCTTCCAGCCGGGCGGCTTGCGGACTGGGAACGGGAACGGCTTTCCTACCTGGTCGCTCTGTCGCGTGCCGGGATCGATTTGGCCAACCGGTCAACACTGGGGACGGCGAACGGCTGCCGCTTCTTCGTCAGCGCGCGGCACGCATGATGGCCCTCCGGATGGGTTCGTAGCCGGTGCACCGGCAGATGTTGGATTCGACCAGGCCGTGTACGCGCTCCGGGTCGTCGCCGATCGTGGGGTCGGCCTCCAGGGCGCCTGCCGCCACCATGAGAAAACCCGGTGTGCAGAAGCCGCACTGCAGGGCGTGTTCGGCGGAGAAGGCCCGCTGGAGGGGATGGGGCTCGCCATCGGGTCCGGCCAGACCTTCCACGGTGCGTACCGAGCTGCCGTCGCACTGGACGGCCAGCATGAGGCAGGACCGCACGGCCTCGCCGTCCACCAGCACCGTGCAGGCCCCACAGACGCCGTGCTCGCAGCCGAGGTGGGTGCCGGTCAGCCGGCAGTCCTCGCGCAGTACGTCGGCCAGAATGCGCCGCGGCTCCACATCGAGCGGGTAAGCCCGGCCGTTGACCGTGAGTGTGATCTTCACTGGGGCACTCCTTCCGCCGCTTGGCGCAGGGTCCGGCCGACCAGCACCGCGATGGCATGTCGTCGGTACTCGAGGTCGGCGTACGGCTCGGCCAGGGGCGCGGCGTCCTGCTCCGCGGCGATACGGCCCGCGCGGAGGAACGGGTGGCCGTCGGGCAGCCGGTGGTCCGTACCGAGGGAGCCGACGTCGGCGCCGGTCAGCGCCTGCGCGGCGGCGTGCGCCCGCACCGGCCGGTCGGCGCAGTTGACCAGCCCGATCCGGGCCTCGTCGATCACCCTGCCGCGTACGGTCAGCGCGGCGGCCACGGCCACCTGGGCGAAGCAGAAGTGGGTCCGCCGGTGTTCGATGAAGCCGACGCCGGAGTCGGCACCGAGCAGCGGGAACCGTACGGAGGTGATGAGCTCGCCGGGCCGGCGCGCGGTCCGGAGCGGGCCGCGGAACCAGTCGGACGCCGGGACCTGGCGTGTGCCGTCGGGGCCCTGCAGCAGGATGTCGGCGTCGAGGGCGGTGGCGATGGCACACCACTCCGAGGCCGGGTGTGCCCAGGCCAGGCTGCCCACCATCGTGCCGCGGACGCGGATCGGTGGATGGGCGATATTGACGACGGCGCGCGAGAACAGGGTGCCCAGCGGCCCGGGCACGGCCTGCGGGGACTCGAAGGCGCCATGCCGGATCAGCGCCCCCACCTCGACCGTGCCGTCGTTCACACTGAGCCGGTCCAGTTCGGTGACCCGGTTGATGTCGACCACCAGGTCGGGCTGGATGCGCTGCAGATGCATCTCCAGAATCAGGCTCTGCCCGCCCGCCAGCACCTTGATGTCGCGCGCGGTGTCGGCGAGGGCGTCCAGTGTCTCCGGCACGGTCCGGGGCACCGCGTAGTCGAAACCGGCGGGCTTCATGCGGACTCCCGGAGCTTGGGGGCGCGGGCCGCCCGCCAGACCACGTCCGGGGTGAGCGGCATCTGCAGCAGATCGGCGTCGGCGAGCTGCAGCGCGTCGGCCACGGCGTTGACGATCGCCGCCGGAGTGCCGATGCACCCCGACTCTCCCGCCCCCTTGGCGCCCAGCGGTGTGCTGGGGCTGGGCGTGCAGGTGTCCTTGACCGTGATCGGGGGGATCTCGGTGGCCGTGGGGACCAGATAGTCCAGCAGTCCGTTGGCGAGCTGTGGGACCCCGTTCTCGTCGAAGGGGACGCCTTCGTAGAGGGCCTGCCCGATGCCCTGCACCGCCGACCCGAACGCCTGCCCCGCCACCACCCCGGGATTGAGGACGACGCCGCAGTCGTCCACGGCGACCACGCGCAACACCTGAACCGTGCCCAGCTCGGGATCGACCTCGACGACCGCGGCATGCGCGCCGAAGGGGAAACCCATGCCCGACTCGAACCGGTCGTCCACCCGCAGCGGCCCGGTGACCTTCACCAGCTCGGCCAGGCCCATGGCCGACCCGCCGGACGCGGGCGACACCGCCCCGTCGGACCACGCCACCTCCGCCACCGGCACCCCCCACAGCCTGGCGGCACAGCCGCGGGCCTCATCGATGAGCAGCCCACAGGCGTGCTGCAGGGCCGCCCCGGCCACCTGTGCCGAACGGCTGGCGAAGGAGCCGAGACCTTCGGGCAGCTCGTCCGTGTCGCCTTCGACCAGCCGCACCCTCGCCTCGTCGACGCCGAGGGTCTTGGCGACCAGCGCCGGGAAGGTCGTCTCGTGGCCCTGTCCGCTGGGGGCCGCGCCGCACCGGGCGATGACGGTGCCGTCCTCGTGTGCTTCGACGGCGGCGAATTCGTGCAGCCCACCGGGCTCGCCGCCGGACCGCTCGACGTAGCAGGACAGGCCGATGCCCAGCGGCAGCGCGCCCGAGTCGCCGCGCCGCCGGGCCTGCTCCGCCCGCCAGTCCGCATAGCCCAGCGTCTCCAGCGCCAGGTCGAGTGCGGCTGCGTAGTCGCCGCTGTCGTACTCCCGTCCGGTGGGCGTCCGGTACGGGAAGCTCTCGGGCGGGATGAAGTTGCGCCGCCGCAGCTCCACCGGGTCGATACGCAGCCGACGGGCCAGGGCGTCCATCGACCGCTCCAGCGCGATCGTCGCCTCCGGCCGGCCCGCGCCGCGATACGGATAGGTCACCATCGTGTTGGTGAGCACCGAACGCACGGTGGCATGCACACGGGGCGTGCGGTACGGCCCGGGCGCCATCCAGGCGGTCTGCATGGGCAGGCCCACCCCGAGGTGGGGGTAGGCGCCCACATCGGCGTCGATGGTGAGCTCGTACGCGAGCAGGTGTCCGTCGGCATCGGCGGCGAGCCTGACCCGCTGGTCCTGGCCCCGCCCCCGGGTGGCGGTCAGCATGGACTCCAGCCGGTCCTCGATCCAGCGCACCGGGCGCCGCAACGTCAACGCGAGGAAGACCACCGCCACGAACTCGGGGAACGCCGCGCTCTTGGAACCGAACGCGCCCCCCGTGTCCGGCACCACGACACGGATCCGATCGAGGGACCAGCCCAGCAGGGTGGCCAGTTCACGGCGCAGCCGATGGGGCATCTGGTGTCCGCACCACACCGTCAGCCGGTCCCCCTCGGGCACGGCGAGGATGGTCCGGCACTCCATCGGCGTTGGCATCAGCAACTGCTGGCGGTACCGGGCCTCCACCACCGCGGCCGCGCCCTGCCACACGGACTCCTCCATCGGCTCCCCGGCCACTCCCTGGAACGCCACATTGCTCAGGCCCTCGAACAGGCGCACCGAGTCCTCCGCGGCGGCGGCCGGCTTCACCACGGCGGGCAGGGCCTCGATCTCGAAGGTGACCTCGGCCGCCCCGTCCTCGGCGCGGTACCGGTCCTCTCCGACGACCACCGCGACGGCCTCACCGGGGTAGCGCACCCGGTCCTTGACCAGCACCGGCCACTCCCGTCCCACCACCGCCTCTTCCGTCGACAGCCTGGCGAGCAGGGTGTGCGGCACCGGGGGCAGATCCTGCAGGTCGGCCGCCGCCTGCCGACAGGCCGGCAACTCCGAAAGATCGGTAGCGGACCAGACCTCCGCCACGCCCGCCACCCGACGGGCGGCGGAACAGTCCACCGTGCGCAGCACACCGTGGGCCACGTCGCTCCGTACGAACACGGCGTCCAAGCACCCCGGCACCGCCATGTCGGCGACGTACCGGCCCCGGCCGGTGAGCAGCCGCTCGTCCTCACGCCTTGTCCAGCGCCCCATGGAGACCTCCGGAGACCGGCTCGTCGCTTCAGGCTAAGGCGGCGCCCGCCGTTCGTCGCGTCGACCTTGAACGGCGGTGTGCGACAGCGCCGGCTCGGCCCCGAGGCGTGCTGCCGGCGGAGAGCTGATCCCTCGGCCTGGTCACCTCCGCCAGAACAGGTGGTGCGTCACGCCGCTCGGGCTGGGCACGACCTCGAGGTGGAATCGGTCGAGCAGTTCATCGGGTGACTCCCAGAGCCGTATCCCGGATCCGAGCCGCACGGGCGAGACCACCACATGCAGGGTGTCGACCAGGTCGGCGTCAAGAAACTGCCGGATGGTCGTAACCCCGCCGCCGAGCCGGACGTCCTTGCCCTGCGCCGCCTCCCGTGCCTGCTCGAGGACGGTGGCCGGGGCGCCATCGACGAAGTGGAACGTGGTGTCGGACAGCGTGAACGAAGGACGCTTGTGGTGGGTCATGACGAACACCGGCGTGCGGAACGGGGGCTCCTCACCCCACCATCCGCGCCACTCGTGGTCGTGCCACGGCCCGCGCTGGGGCCCGAACTTGTTGCGGCCCATGATCTCGGCGCCGATGTTGCGTGCGTAGTCCCGTGTGAAGTAGTCGTCGAGGCCCCGGCTCCCACCGGGGTCGGTGCGCATGGGCCAGCTCGCCGTGGCACCGGCCCAGGCGAACAGCCTCCCGGGATCGATGTGGCCGAACGGATTCTCCAGGCTCTGGTCCTCACCGGCGCCGATCCCATCACTCGAGACATTGAAGTTCTGGACTCTCAGTAGCTGAGCCACGTGTTCCTCCTGTGGTGTCGATAACGGTGGTGAGACTCACCGGGCCGGGAAAACTCATCGCTGCGTCCGCGACCGGCCGAAAGGTGCGCACCATGAAGACGTCGACCGGGTCCTCGGCCTCCACGACGAAACCGTGGCGCTCATAGAGCCGACGGGCCGCACTGCCCTGCAAGACGTTCAAACCCACGCTCACACCCTGTGCGTCGGTCCGCTCCAGCACCGTGCGCAGAACAGCGGAGCCGAGCCCTCGGCCCTGCCAGTGCGGAGCAAGGTAGAAGTGCTCCAGCCACTGCATTCCTTCGGTGGTCCGGCTGCCTTCGGCGGGCCGGACCGTGACGCACCCCGCAAATTCACGGTCGACCATGATGATCGACGTGTGCTGCGTGGAGAACGAATCCCGCAGCCGCTGCCGTACCCGGTGCTCGTCGTACCGTCCGAGGCGTGCCAAATCCGCACGCATGACCGTGGCCCGCAACTCCGCGATGGCCTCGATGTCCGCTGCCGTCCCGGAACGCAGCATCCAGCCCGTGGTGTGCGTCGAAGTGGTCCGCGCAGGCGCCGCTATGCCCGAGCGCGCACCGTTCCCCATCATCCCTGCATCCATCACCGGAGTATTTCAGGCCACCCGCCCTGAACAGGCACATCATGACTCCTCCGGGTCCGGCATCGGTGAGCACGCCGCACCGGCCGACAACAGCCTCTCCGCCAGCGCGCGACAGCGCTTCCCGAGCTCCGGAGGGTCGAGTACTTCGAATTCGTGCCCCAGCAGGAGCACATGCATCAGCACGAAGTCGAGGCTGGCGGCGCCACTGAGCACTTCGCAGAGCCCGCTCCCGCGCGACCGTACGACGGCCGCCGACGCCGGAATCTGCGCGCGCACCGTGTCGGCCGAAGCATGCACGAGGAAGCGGGCCTGATGCGGGTAGACCCGACTCGCCACGCCCTCCTGTACATACGTCGCCGCGTCGGGCGCGGCACGTGGGCGGAAACGCCAGGTCCGTGCGGACACGGCGGTCATCCGGTCGACGCGGAAGCTGCGCCAGTCGTCGCGTTCGAGGTCGTACGCGAGGAGGTACCAGCGCCGGTCGGAGGCAACCAGGCGGTAGGGCTCGACCCGCCGCTGACGTACCTCGCCCCCGGACGGATAGCCGAAGTCGGCCTCGACCTCGTCGCGGCAGGCCCTGGCCAGCGTCATGAGCACCACGGGGTCGACCGGCGCCGTGCCTGTGCCGAAGGACTCCACCGAGCCGGAGAGCGCGCGCACCTCGTGCCGCAGCCGGGTGGGCAGCACCCGGTCGAGCTTGGTCAGCGCCCGGAGCGCGGCATCCCCGGCGCCGACGACCGCGCCACCCGCGCCGGCGAGCAGCGAGACCGCGGTGGCGATCGCCTCCTCGTCGTCGAGGAGCAACGGTGGCAGGTCCTGCCCCGGGCCGAGTTGGTAGCCGCCGCCGACACCCTGGGTGGCCTGCACCGGATAGCCGAGCGCGCGAAGCCGCTCGACGTCGCGCCGCACTGTGCGTGGTGTGACCCCGAGCCGTTCGGCGAGCTCGGGTCCTGTCCAGACCCGGCGCTGCTGCAAGAGCCCGAGCAGGGTGAGCACCCGCTCCGTCGTACCGCGTTCGTCTCGGCCTGCCACGTCCATGTGGCCCACCCTGCCAGATAGCGGACCGATTCCGTCCGCTAGGGGTGTCAGGGTGGCTCCATGGACGCAGACGCATTCGACTGCTGCGCGACCTCTACCCGCACACAAAAGCCGCTACGAACGGAGCAACCCGATGAGCCGCCACCTCCAGATCACCTTCGACGCCCACGACCCGCAGGCGCTGTCGGCCTTCTGGCGCGACGTACTGGGCTATGTCCACCCCGGCCCGCCCGGAGTCGACCTGCCCGAGGACGCCGACCCG
>NZ_MUNE01000370.1 GCF_002154605.1 Streptomyces milbemycinicus
ACCACATCAACGGCGTGATGGGCCACTACAAGGGCAAGATCGTCCAGTGGGACGTCGTGAACGAGGCCTTCGCCGACGGCAGCTCGGGAGCCCGGCGCGACTCCAACCTGCAGCGCACCGGCAACGACTGGATCGAGGTCGCCTTCCGCACCGCGCGCGCCGCCGACCCGGCCGCCAAGCTCTGCTACAACGACTACAACGTCGAGAACTGGACCTGGGCCAAGACCCAGGCCATGTACGCCATGGTCCGGGACTTCAAGCAGCGCGGCGTACCGATCGACTGCGTCGGCTTCCAGTCGCACTTCAACAACGACAGCCCCTACAACAGCAACTTCCGCACCACCCTGCAGAACTTCGCCGCCCTCGGCGTCGACGTGGCCATCACCGAACTCGACATCCAGGGCGCCTCGGCTACGACCTACACCAACGTGACCAACGACTGTCTGGCCGTCCCGCGCTGTCTCGGCATTACCGTCTGGGGTGTGCGCGACTCCGACTCCTGGCGACCGGAGCACACGCCGCTGCTGTTCAACCGCGACGGCAGCAAGAAGCCCGCCTACACCGCCGTCCTCAACGCACTCAACGGCGGCTCCTCTACGCCCCCTTCGGATTCCGGACCGATCAAGGGCGTCGGTGCGGGCCGCTGCCTGGATGTGCCCGGCGCCAGTACCACCGACGGCACCCAGCTCGACCTGTGGGACTGCCACAACGGCACCAACCAGCAGTGGACGTACACCGCCGCCGGCGAGCTGATGGTCTACGGCAACAAGTGCCTGGACGCCGCCGGCACCGGCAACGGCACCAAAGTCCAGATCTACAGCTGCTGGGGCGGCGACAACCAGAAATGGCGCCTCAACGCCGACGGATCCATCGTCGGCGTCCAGTCCGGCCTCTGCCTGGACGCCGTCGCAGGCGGCACCGCCAACGGCACCCTGATCCAGCTCTACTCCTGCTCGAACGGCAGCAACCAACGCTGGACCCGCACCTGAGAGGACCTGCCACAAACGAAAGGGTGAATCGATGAAGACCTACGGTGCGGCTTCCCTTGCCCCTCCACGAAGACTTCGCTGGTGGTCCCGGGTCGCCGCCGTGGTGGCGGCGACCCTCGCGATCGGCATGCTCGCCGCGGTGAATCCGGCGCCCGCCGAGGCGGCGACGGTGGACACCAATGCCTGGTATGTCCTGGTCAATCGCAACAGCGGCAAGGCGCTGGACGTCTCCGGCGCGTCCACCGCCGACGGCGCGCGGGTCAGCCAGTGGACGCGCAACGACGGAGCCAACCAGCAGTGGCAGTTCGTGGCCTCCGGCGACGGCTTCTACCGCCTCAAGGCCCGGCATTCGGGCCAGGTTCTCGACGTGGCCGGCGCCTCGAGCGCAGACGGTGCCGCGATCCAGCAGTGGGCCGACCACAACGGGGCCAACCAGCAGTTCCGCCTGGCCGACTCCGACGCGGGCCACGTCCGGCTGATCAACCGCACCAGCAGCAAGGCGGTGGAGGTGCAGGGCGCCTCCACCGCCGACGGCGGCAACGTCGTCCAGTACACCGACTGGGGCGGCGCCAACCAGCAATGGCAGATGATCGAACTGTCGTCCGGTGGCGGCGGCGGATGCGGCAGTGCCCCGACTCTGGCGAGCGGTACGCACACGATTCAGAGCGGCGGTAAGAGCCGCAGCTTCATCCTCAGGGTTCCCGCCAACTACGACAACAGCCACCGCTACCGGCTGATCTTCGCGTTCCACTGGCGGGGCGGAACGGCCGGCGACGTCGCCTCGGGCGGCACGAGCGGGAACGCCTGGTCCTACTACGGCCAACAGGAACAGTCGAACAATGGCGCGATCCTCGTCGCCCCCCAGGGCCTCGGCAACGGCTGGGCCAATTCGGGCGGTGAGGACATCACCTTCGTCGACGACATGATCCGGCGAATCGAGGGCGGCCTCTGTGTCAACCCGGCACAGCGTTTCGCCACGGGATTCAGCTGGGGCGGCGGTATGAGCTACGCACTCGCATGCAGCCGGGCGAACGTCTTCAGGGCCGTCGCGGTCATCTCCGGCGCTGAGATCAGCGGGTGCAGCGGCGGCACCCAGCCCATCGCCTACTTCGGAATCCACGGCATCAGCGACTCCGTCCTCAACATCGCGCAAGGACGGTCCCTGCGCGACAGGTTCGTCAGCAACAACGGCTGCACCCCCCAGAGCCCGCGCGAGCCCGCGCCGGGCAGCCGAACGCACATCACCACCACCTACTCGGGCTGCCGTGCCGGATACCCGGTCCAATGGGCCGCGTTCGACGGAGACCACATACCCGGTCCGGTCGACGGCTCCCCCGGCGAAAGCGGCGTCGCCACTTGGACCAAAGCAGAGATCTGGAGGTTCTTCTCACAGTTCCAGTGACATGCCTGCACCACGGAGTGGAGCCAGGATGATCCTGGCTCCACTCCGTGGGATCAGCTTTGTGCCGCCGGTCACGCCGAATCTGTCGGTGAACGGCACACTCAAGCGGCGAGGTGGAGCAGGGGCTGCTCTGGGACTACGAGTGGAACCGCCTCGACGATCCGGCGCTCGCCCTCACCCACCTGCTGGACGACCCCACCGTGCTGGTCGTCCCTGCCGACTCGCCGCTGCGCACACATCCCTCCGTGCGCCTCGGCGATCTCGCCGACCAGGAGTGGATCATCCGCGCCGACAACCACCCCGTCGCCGACGTCCTGCGCCGAAGCTGTCGCCAGGCTGGATTCGAGCCGCGCATCGCCTACTCCTCGCACGACTACCAGGAGGCGCAGGCCATGGTCGCCGCCGGTCTTGGCATCGCGCTCGCACCCCGCCTGGCCCTCACCAGCCGACGCAGCGACGTACGCCTCCTGCCGTTCGCCTCCGACGTCCCGGCCCCCACTCGCCGCATCCTCCTCGCACGCGCCGCGGCACGCCCCGCCACTCCACCCGCCCAGGCGATGGTCCGCGTCCTTCGCACGGTGGCGCAGCGATTCACCGCCCCAGACCTGCACCGTGCCCAGCTCGGGGCGGTCCGGCGGGGCTGACGGTGCGGCTATCGATCCGGCTGCTGCGAACCGGCTGCACGTGGCCGCATTCGTGAAGGAGCGGGTACTCAAGCCATCTCTGCATGGCAGCGCTCGACATCGATGAGTCCGCGCAGTTCCTGCGCACTGTTCTGGCCAGCGCTTCGGAGTTCGCCCCCGCTGCCATGCCCCTCGCAGGTGGAGCAACCCGAGAGGTGTTCGCCACGGCCGCAGACATCTGTGTCCGGTGTCGGCGGCCGGTCAGAGATCGCGCCACCGCAGCACCACGGCCGTCTCCGGCGGCAGCCGCAGGGTGCCGTCCGGGTCGGGCGGGTCGATGGGCCGCCAGGCGGCGACGACCTCGGTGCAGTCGGTGGCGTGCGGGCCGAGGCGGGCCTCGGCCGGGTGGCCGTACGGGTTGATCACGACACACAGCGGGCCGCGCCGGAAGTGGATACAGCCGTCCGAGGGGACGGACGGGCGGGTGGCGGACCACCGGGGGTCGGTCAGGGCCGGTTCGGCGCGGCGCAGGGCGATCAGCCGCCGGTGCCAGTCGAGGAGCTTCGCATGCGGCTCGCGGGCCGGCTCGGTCCAGTCCAGGCAGGAGCGCAGCCGCGTCGCCGGGTCCTGCGGGTCGGGGACGTCCTCCTCCGCCCAGCCGTGGGCGGCGAACTCCCGGCGCCGGCCGCGCCGTACGGCCTCGGCGAGCTCCGGGTCCTGGTGGTCCGTGAAGTACTGCCAGGGCGTACCCGCCCCCCACTCCTCGCCCATGAACAGCATCGGTGTGAAGGGCGAGCACAGTACGGCGGCTGCCGCGCAGGCCAGCAGCCCGGGGGAGAGCCGGGCGGAGAGCCGGTCGCCGACCGCGCGGTTGCCGATCTGGTCGTGGGTCTGGGCGTAGGCCAGCAGGCGGTACGTGGGGGTGGTCAGGGTGTTCAGCGCGGCGCCGTGGCCGCGGCCGCGGAACGCCGAGTATGTGCCGTCGTGGAAGAAGCCGCCGGTCAGGGTCTTGGCGAGGGCATGCGGCCCCTCGGCGGCGAAGTCGGCGTAATAGCCCTGCCGTTCGCCGGTGAGGAGGGTGTGCAGGGCGTGATGGAAGTCGTCGTTCCACTGCGCGTGCAGCCCGTGGCCGCCCGCCTCGCGCGGGGTGGTGGTGCGCGGGTCGTTCAGATCGGACTCACCGATGAGGAACAGCGGCCGGCCCACCTCGGCGGCGAGCGCGTCCACGGCGGCGGACAGCTCGGCGAGGAAGTGGCGGGCGCGGGTGTCGCGCAGCGCGTGCACCGCGTCGAGCCGCAGCCCGTCCAGGCGGTAGTCGCGCAGCCAGGCGAGGGCGCTGCCCAGGAAGTACGCGCGGACCTCGTCCGAGCCGGGGGCGTCCAGGTTGACGGCCGCCCCCCAGGGCGTGTGGTGGGTGTCGGTGAAGTACGGGCCGAAGGAGGGGAGATGGTTGCCGGAGGGGCCCAGATGGTTGTGGACCACGTCCAGAACCACGCCGAGGCCGTGGCCGTGCGCGGCGTCCACGAAGCGCGCGAGCCCTTCCGGCCCTCCGTACGGCTCGTGCACCGCCCACGGCGCCACACCGTCGTACCCCCAGCCGTGAGCCCCCGGAAACGGGCACACCGGCATCAGCTCGACGTGCGTGATGCCCAGTTCGGCGAGGTGCGGCAGGCGCTCGGCGGCCGCGTCGAAGGTGCCCTCGCGGGTGAAGGTGCCGATGTGCAGCTCGTACAGGACCGCGCCCGGCAGCGGCCGCCCCCGCCACTCCCGCCGCCACTCGAAGCCCGCGGGGTCGCTGACCGCGCTCAGGCCCTCGGGGCCGTCGGGCCGGCGGCGGGAGCGCGGGTCGGGCAGCGGCGCGCCGCCGTCCAGCGCGAAGCCGTAGCGCGCGCCGGGGACGGCCTCGGCCGCCACCCGCCACCACCCCTCCCGGGCCGGATCGCGCTCCATGGGGTGCGTACGGCCCGTATCGCCCGTGCGGCCCGTATCGCCCGTACGGCCGGCATCGCCCGTACGGGCGATACGGCCCTCCAGATGGAGCTCGACCCGCCCGGCGCGCGGCGCCCACACCTCGAACAGCACTGGCGTCTCCTCACCTCAGCGGTGCCTGGGAGACCATGCTGCGCGACGCGGGGTGCGCCGCGCAGCAGGACGCCGCCGGGATCCGGGCATCAGACGAGGTGGATGCGCTCCTGGGTGATGGGATAGCCCACCTTGGCGAAGTGCGCGGCCATCGGGAGGTTGGGCTGGTCGGTGGCGGCCGCGATCTTCGTCGCGCCCCGCTCCACCAGGTCGTGCGTGCACTCGACCAGCAGGTCGTAGGCGTAGCCGTGACCGCGCTGTCCTTCGACCACCCCGATGTAGCCGACGCACGGGCCGGACGGGTTGTGCGCGGGCACCTGGATGCCGACCAGCTCGCCCTGCGGCGTCCAGGCCAGCCGCCACCATTCGCGCGGCGACGGGCACCAGTTCAGGAAGTCCATCAGCTCGCGCACCGCGGCGTCGACGCCTCCTTGGGCGATGGCCCGGAGGTCGTGCGCGTCGAGCGTGCCCTTCATGACCTGGCGCAGCACGTCGGCGATTACCGTGTCGTCGGGCTCCGGCCGGAACTCCAGCCGCCCCGGCCGCTCGGGCAGTCCGCACTCGGGGGTCCACGCGTAGTGGTAGCGCTCCACCAGCGGCTCCATCCCGCTGGCGACGGCCGCGTCGATCCGGGCCTGCACCGCGGCCCGCTCCTCGGGCCGGTCGCGCCAGCCGGGCGCCGCCAGCAGGCAGTACTCGGCGCGCAGCGGGGTGATGCGCAGCAGCTCCGTCGCCGCGTCGGCCTCACCGTCGGCGAAGTCGAACCAGTCCAGGGCGATGGGCTTGGTGTCATCGGCCGCACCCCACCAGGCGGCGCGGGCGACCACACGGCCGTCGCGCAGCGCGACCCACGTCCAGTCGGGGCGGTATTCGCCGCCCTCGGCGCGGGTGCGGTAGGTGTGGCCGAAGCGGGCACGGCCGACGTGCCCGGGGTCGTGCAGGGTGTTGAAGAGATGTGCGTCGCTCTCGGTGAGCGCGCGGATGACCAGCTCGGTCATGAGAATCCTTCCGGGATGGCGATGCGCTCCCGGTCGGATCGATGATCAGACGGCGGTACGCCCGGTGGACAAGGGGCGGGAGCGCGGGAATGTCGTGGTGTTCATGGCTCTCGCCTCCTTCCTCGATCTTGGGCGTGTCCGCACTCTATGCGGGCCGACGAACCGTTGTCCAGGCGTTTTTGGAACGGCTCAGGAAGGTGCCCCGCGCGCGCCTCGCCCTCCTCGCGCTTGACCTTCTCATTGATGTCAACCCATAACGTCGGCTCAGGGGGCGGGCATTGCGCGCCCGCTCCGTAGCTTCCCTACCGTCCCCACCGCTGGAGCGATCATGACGTCATTCGTCGCACACCGTAACGGCCGGGCGGCGACCGCCGAGGAGCTGGCGCCGCTCGCCTTCGCGGGCTATGCCCACTTCACCGCCATGCAGGTGCGCGGGGGCCGGGTCCGGGGTCTCGACCTCCATCTGGAGCGGCTGCGGACCGCGTCGGTGGAGCTGTTCGGGCGCGCGCTGCCCGACGACCAGGTGCGGTCGTATCTGCGGGCGGCGCTGGAGGCCGGACCGGCCGACCTCTCGCTGACGGCCACGGTCTACTCGAGGGCGGGCCAGTTCACCGCGGCCCGGGCGGAGCCCGAGGTGCTGGTCCGTACCGGACCGCCGTCCGCCGGCCCGGAGGGCCCGCTGGCGCTGGCGGCGGTCGAGCATGAGCGGTTCCTCCCGGCGGTGAAGCATGTCGGCGAGGTGGCCAAGACGTACCTCCTCCGCCAGGCCGTCGCGCAGGGCTTCGACGACGCCGCGTTCGTCGACGGGCGGGGGCGGCTGAGCGAGGCGACGATCTGGAATCTCGCCTTCTGGGACGGTGACTCGGTGGTGTGGCCCCAGGCCGAGGTGCTGGGCGGGATCACCATGAGCATCGTCCGTCGGCAACTGGACCGCCTCGGCGTCCCCCAGCGCGTCCAGGACATCACGCTCGCCGATCTGCCGGCGCTGGCCGGGGGCGTGGTCATGAACTCCTGGACGCCGGGCGTGGCGGTGAGCCGGATCGGCTCCGTGTCCTTGCCCGAGGCGCCGTCCTTCCTGGAGCTGCTGCACAACGCCTACGAGGCCGAATCACCCACCGCGCCGTGAGGTTGCGGGGACCGTCATTCGAGCAGGCCGGCGTCGTGGGCCAACAGGGCTATCTGCACGCGGTTGTTGAGATCCAGCTTGGTCAGGATCCGTGAGACGTGGGTCTTGACGGTCGCGACGCTCATGAACAGGCCCGCGGAGATCTCCGCGTTGGACTTGCCCTCGCCCACGGCGACCGCGACCTCGCGCTCGCGGTCGTTCAGCTGGTCGAGCAGCGCCCGGGCCCGCTCCTGCCGCGCGTCCCTGCCGGAGCCCGCCACATGCTCGATGAGCTGCTGGGTCACGGTGGGGGACAGCACCGGCTCGCCCGCCGCCACCCGTCGCACGGCCGCGACGAGATCGGCGGGCGGCGTGTCCTTGAGCACGAAGCCCGCCGCTCCGGCGCGCAGCGCCCGCAGCACATGCTCATCCGCGTTGAACGTCGTCAGGACCACCACCTCGGGGGCGGGTTCGCGCTGCCGCAGCTGCTCGGTCGCGGTGAGCCCGTCCACCGTGGGCATGCGGATGTCCATGAGGACCACGTCGGGGGAGTGGCGGTCCACGAGCGCGGCCACCTCCGCGCCGTCGGACGCCTCGCCGACGATCTCGATACCGGAGGAGGCGCCGCCCAGCATCAGCCGCAGCCCGGCGCGGACCAGCGG
>NZ_MUNE01000371.1 GCF_002154605.1 Streptomyces milbemycinicus
GACCCCGACCCCGCCCCCGCCGCCGTGCGCGTCGCGTTCGGCTCCTGCCGGTGGGCCGCGCCGCCCGCCGACGCCTCGGCCGACCCGATGGGCCCCGACGCCCTGGACACCCTGGCGTACACCCTCGCCCACACTCCCGGGGCCGAGCGTCCCGACGTGCTCGTCCTGCTGGGCGACCAGGTCTACGCGGACGAGACCTCCGAGGAGACCCGCCGCTGGCTCACCGCGCGGCGCGATGTGACCCAGCCCCCGTGGCAGCAGGTCGCCGACTACGAGGAGTACACCCGGCTCTACTACGAGTCCTGGCTGGACCCCGAGGTGCGCTGGCTGCTGTCCACCGTCCCCAGCTGCATGATCTTCGACGACCATGACGTCATCGACGACTGGAACACCAGCGAGGCATGGCAGCGGGAGATGCGCGCCACCCCGTGGTGGCGGGAGCGGATCCTCAGCGGTCTGATGTCGTACTGGGTCCATCAGCACCTGGGCAATCTCTCCCCCGCCGAGCTGGCCGCCGACGAGTTGTACGCGGCGGTGCGGGCCGCGCCCGAGGGCGACGGCACGGACCTGCTGCGGGAGTTCGCCGCCCGCGCCGACGCCGACCCCACGTACGCCCGCTGGAGCTACCGCCGCGACTTCGGGCGGGTGCGGCTGCTGATGGTCGACACCCGGGCCGCGCGGGTGCTGGAGGAGGGCGCGCGGGCGATGGTCGCCGAGCCCGAGCTGGCGTGGCTGCGCGAGCAGGCGCTGGAGGGCACCGACAGCTACGCCACGAGCGGCCGCGCCGGGCCGTACGACCACCTCCTGATCGGCACCTCGCTGCCCTGGCTGCTGCCGCACTTCGTCCATGACGTGGAGGCGTGGAACGCGGCGGTGTGCCGCGGCAAGCGCGGTCCGCGCTGGGCGCGGATCGCGGAAGACCTGCGCCAGCGCGGCGACTTGGAGCACTGGGCCGCCTTCCCCGCGTCCTTCGACGCGCTGACCGAGCTGATCGCGAAGGTCGGCGGCGGGCCCTCGGCTCCGGCGACGATCAGCGTGCTGTCCGGCGATGTGCACCATGCGTATGTCGCCGAGCCCGACTGGTCGCGCTGGCCGCAGCCGCCGGACAGCCAGGTGCGGCAGCTGACGTGTTCGCCCGTGCACAACCGCACTTACGCCTCGATCCGGCTCGGTTTCCGGTTCGGCTGGAGCCGGGCGGGCCGCCGGCTCGGCCGCGCCTTCGCCCGGCATGGACGAGTCACCCCGAACCGGCTCGACTGGCGCAAGACGGGCGGCCCGTGGTTCGGCAACCAGCTGATGACGTTGACGCTGCGCGGGCGTTCCGCGCGGCTGCGGCTCGACCAGGCCCGGCCCGATCCGTCGGGCGGCGGGGCGCGGCTGGTCACGGCCCTGGAGGCGGACTGGCCCGAGGGCTGACCCGCGCCCCCGCGGTCGAATTGCGCCCCCGCGGTCGAATTGCGGCTCCGCAGTCGAATTCCGGCTCCCGCAGTCGAATTGCGGCTCCGCCGCGTGGCTCACTGCCGGGCGACCCGGCGCCAGGCGGCCCGGCGCCGGGCTGTGCGTCAAAACACCACCCCGGCGTGATCCCTCCCACAACAGAGGCCGGAGTTCCCTACCTCGGCGCGATTCCCGGGAGCCCGAGCGGCATGATGGGCGAACCCTGAGTCACATCTGCCCCGGGAGACACAATCTTGGCCGGAGACCCCCACGCCATAGCCGTCGTCGGTGCCGGTCCCCGCGGCACCAGCGTGCTCGAGCGGCTGTGCGCCTCGGCCCCAGAGCTTGCGCCCCACGCGCGGCTCACCGTCCACATGGTGGATCCGTCACCGCCCGGCGCCGGCCGGGTGTGGCGTACGGCCCAGCCGGGCGAGTTGCTGATGAACACCGTGGCCTCACAGGTGACCCTCTTCACCGACGCCAGCGTCGAATGCGAGGGGCCGGTCCGCACCGGGCCGAGCCTGCACGAGTGGGTCGCCGAACGCGGGCTCGACCCGGCCCTCGGCCCGGACGACTACCCCAGCCGCGCGCTGTACGGCCGCTATCTGGAGTGGGTGTTCGGGGAGGTGGTGCGGGGCGCGCCGGACACGGTGACCGTCCAGGTGCACACCTCGCGCGCCGTACGCCTCGAGGAACGCCCGGGCGGCGAGCAGGTGCTGACCCTGGAGGACGGCAGCCGGCTCGACGGGCTGCGGGCGGTCGTACTCGCCCAGGGCCATCTGCCGACGGTGACGGACGCGGTGGAGGAACGGTTCGCCGCCCACGCCGAGCGCCACGGGCTGCGCTACTACCCGCCCGCCAACCCGGCCGACATCGACCTGTCGCGCATCGCGCCCGGTGAGCCGGTACTGCTGCGCGGTCTGGGCCTCAACTTCTTCGACCACATGGCGCTGCTGACGGTCGGCCGCGGCGGCAGCTTCGCACCCGACGGCGACGGCGACGGCGAGAAGCTGGTGTATCACCCCTCGGGCCGTGAGCCACGGCTGTACGCGGGCTCCCGGCGCGGCATTCCGTACCACGCGCGGGGCGACAACGCGAAGGGTGCCCACGGGCGCCACCATCCGCTGCTGCTGACGCCCGAGGTGATCAGCCACTTCCGCAAGCGCGCGGAATCCGGCGATCCGCCGGACTTCCTGACCGAGGTCTGGCCGCTGGTCGCCAAGGAGGCCGAGACGGTCTATTACGAGGCGCTGCTGGACCGCCCGGACCACCCGGACCGGCCGGGCCGCTTGGACCGTTCGGACCCGCCGGGCCGGCAGGGGCAGTCGGGTGAATCGAGCCAGCAGAGTCAGCCGGGACGCCAGGGATCTACGGGCCCCACGGGTTTCAGGGGGCGCTTTCTGGCCACCGAGCACGGCGGGGCTGAAGAGGCGGCGGTACTGGACGATTTCGGCATCGCACCGGCCGACCGATGGTGCTGGGATTCGGTGGCCCATCCGCACCGGAACCGGGAGTTCACCGGGCGGGAGGACTTCCGGCACTGGCTGCTGGGGTACGCGCGCGAGGACGTGGCCCACGCCCGGCTCGGGAATGTGTCGGGCCCCGTCAAGGCGGCCCTGGACGTATTTCGTGATCTGCGCAATGAGCTGCGGCAAATCGTCGACCACGGCGGTCTGTCGGGGCGCTCGCGGCGGTCCCATCTCGATCGCTGGTACACCCCGCTCAACGCCTTTTTGTCGATCGGCCCGCCGCGCCGCCGCATCGAGGAGATGGCCGCGCTGATCGAGGCGGGGGTGCTGGACGTCCTCGGTCCGCATCTGGAGGTGACCGAAGTGACCGCCGCGGAGCCGGGTGGAACCCCCGGTTTCGGGGGGCACTCGGCGCGGGTGCCGGGCCCTGTGGTGATCGCGACGACGCTGATCGAGGCGCGGCTGCCGGAGCCCGATCTGCGGCGGACGGCGGACCCGCTGCTGGCCCGGCTGCTGCGCACCGGGGGGTGCCGTCCACACCGGGTGGAGGGCTACGAGACGGGCGGTCTGGATGTCACTCCGAGCCCATATCGCCTGGTGGACGCGGAGGGGCGGCCCCATCCGCGGCGCTTTGCGATCGGGGTGCCGACGGAGGGCGTGCACTGGGTGACGGCGGCCGGCGCACGGCCCGGGGTCAACTCGGTGACCTTGTGCGACACCGATGCGGTGGCCCGTGCGGCGCTGCGCGCGGCGGGGTCAAAGTTGGCGGAACTTGAACTTGCAACAAAAGGTAAGGGGAACCTAACCTGACTGTCCCATTGTTTCCCGTCCCCGGAACAAGGAGCAGTCCCCATGTCCCCGTCCGCCACCCCCCAAGGTCTCGCCGAACGCCTGGACGGCACAAGACCGTATGTCCTCTCGCTCTTCCGCATAGTCGTCGGCCTGCTCTTCTTCTGCCACGGCGCCTCCTCGCTGCTGGGCTGGTTCGGCGGCCTCATGGGCACCGGCAAGACCGTCGACGCCGGCACCTGGCCCGGCTGGTACGCGGCCGTGATCCAGCTCGTCGGCGGCGGCCTGGTGCTGCTCGGCCTGGGCACCCGCAGCGCGGCGTTCATCTCCTCCGGCTCGATGGCGTACGCGTACTTCCACGAGCACCAGCCCGAGAAGCTGTGGCCCATCCAGAACGGCGGCGAGGCGGCCGCGATGTTCTGCTGGGCGTTCCTGCTCATCGTCTTCACCGGCCCCGGCCCCTGGGCCCTCGACCGCTTCCTCGGCTCGGCGCGCCAGGCCGTCACCGCCCCCGAGACACACCGTCAGCCGACCGCGGTCTGAGCGGTCAACTCGGCCGTCGCCCGAACATCCGCCTGAACGTCCGCTCCAAGCCGCAGATCACGTTATGCGGGGGTACCTCCCTTTCGTCACCGGGGAGGAAACCCCCGTGTGACGTGATTCGAACAACATCATCACCTCCTTGTCGATATCCTCACCCGTCACAGGCGTACGCTGTATGGCTGTGAAGGCCGCATCCGCCGCTCCCCGGCGGCGACGCGGCCGGGGGGAACCGGATCGGGAGAGACGTTGTTGGAACATTTGGGGTCGCTGACCAACACCCCATGGATTTACGCGGTTGTCGGCATGTCCGTTCTCCTTGACGTGTTCCTCCCCGTCCTGCCAAGCGGTGTCCTCGTCATCACGGCGGCCACCGCCGCCGCCGGAACCACCGTGGACGCGGTGGGCGTCGTACGCGTCCAGGCGGGCGCCGCGGACTTCTCCCAGATGTTCGCCCTCATGCTGTGCGCCGCCACCGCCTCCGTCCTCGGCGACATGGTCGCCTACCGGCTGGCCTGGCGCGGCAGCGACCGCCTCGACCGCGCCATCGCCCGCTCCCGCCGGCTGACCTCCGCCCAGGAGAAGTTGGGCACGGCGCTGGTCAAGGGCGGCGGCGCGCTGGTCGTCATAGCCCGCTTCGCGCCCGCCGGACGATCCGTCGTCAGCCTCGGCGCGGGCGCGGCGCACCGCCGGGCCAAGGAGTTCCTGCCCTGGTCGGCGGTGGCCGGACTGGCCTGGGCCGCCTACAGCGTGAGCCTGGGCTACGTGGGCGGCCAATGGCTCGGCGCCACCTGGCTGGGCACAGCGGTCTCGGTGCTCGCGCTCTTCGCGGCCGGCGCGGGCGCGGCGTACGTGATGAAGCGCCCCGTCGACGAGGAGCAGCCGCTCCCGGCGGCGCAGCCGGCGGTGGGCGGAGCCGGACAGCCGTAGGCGGAGCCGACGTCAACCGACGCGACACCATACGACGCCGCTCGATGTCACTCGACACCGCACGACGCCACTCGATGTCACGAGAAGACCTGGCCCCGCGAACCCGGCCGGAAGCCCTGATCCTGCGGACCTGGCCACGGAACGCGCGAATTCCGGATCCGGCCCGGAATTCCGGCTACCGTCCCCTCATGCGCATCCCCGTCCCTCCGGCGCCCGCATGGTGACCCGCCGCAGCCGTACCACCGCCACCCTCGTCGGCACCGCCCTGGTGCTCGCCGCCGGGATCCTCGTCGTACGGCACTTCACCACCCCGTCGGAGCCCGAACTTCCGACCATCCCCGCGGCCGAGCGCCCGGTGGTCGAGGCGGCCGCCCGCGCCTGCCCCAAGGTGAACGTGCCGCTGCTGGCCGCGCAGATCCACGCGGAGAGCGGCTGGCGGCCGGACGCGGACTCCGGACATGCGCAGGGCATCTCGCAGTTCACCCCGGAGACCTGGGCCGAGTGGGGCCGCGACGGGGACGGCGACGGAAAGGCCGACGTCTGGGAGCCCAAGGACGCCATCCCCTCGCAGGCCCGCTATATGTGCCATCTGTACGGCATGGTGAAATCCCTGCCCGGCAACCCGACCAAGCTGGCGCTGGCCGCGTACAACGCCGGTCCGACCGCGGTCCTCGAGGCCCGCGGGATCCCGAAGATCGCCGAGACCCGCGAGTACGTGGACCGCATTCTGAACACGCTGCTCCCCCAGTACCGCGAGAGCGAGGAGAAGTACGCGGCGAAGCACTCGCCGCGCCCTTCTGCTCGCGTCTCACGCCCCTCGGATTCCGCCCCGTCCGGCGCGGCCCTCAAATCCGCCGACTCCGGTCCGTGATCACGCGTCCGCCGCGATGAAGTCCTCGACGGCGCGTACGAGTTCGAGCGGCGACTCGTCGGCGGGGTAGTGCCCGGCACCGGGCAGTTCGACGAGTTCGGCGCGCGGATACCAGCGCAGCCAGGTCTGCCGCATCAGCTCCGCCGTCACCGCCGGATCCTGCGCCCCGACCACCACCCGGACCGGCACCCGGGAGCCCAGGATGTCCTCGTGGAAGTCCTCCAGGGCCCAGGAGTCCAGCCAGGCCCGGAACGCCTTGGCGTCGCTGTGCTCCAGCGAGTGCCGGACCATCATGTCGAGCCAGGCGGCGGGGTGGCGGCCGCCGGTGGTGTAGTCGATGATCGCCCGCCGGCTCTCGGGGCGCTCGGCGGCGGAGGTGAACAGCTCCCACTGCTCACCCTCCATCGGCATCCCGCTCGCGGGGACGGGGGCGACCCCGACCAGCCGCCCCACCCGGTCGGGGGCGGCGGCCACGACGCGCTGTGCGACGGCGCCGCCCATCGAGTGCCCGAGGAGCGAGAACCGCTGCCAACCGAGGTGATCGGCGAGCGCGAGCAGATCGCGGCCCGCCTCGCCGGTGGTGTACTCGCCGCGAATGTCCCGCGCCTCCCCGTAGCCGCGCAGATCGGGGAGTGCGTAGGTGAAGGCCCGACGGTCGATATGCGGCAGCATGGCCGCGAAGGCGGCGCGGTCCGAGAACCAGCCGTGTATGGCCACGACCCGGTGCGGCCCTTCGCCGACGAGCTCAAACGGTGGAACGAGGGGTGGAACGATCGGTTCCATGGCACCTCCGGTCCCAGTCGAAGACGGGCGCGCGGCGCGCGTGCCCGTTGCCGGACAACGGTGTCGTCAACCGGCGGCCTCGGCAAGGCCGCTGCGCATATGCGAGCGAAGCCTGACCGTGATCTGACAGACAACGGGGCGGGGCGCGCACCGCTCACCCGCTCACGTACGGTGCCGACCTGGGCGCGAACGGCGACGATCGCGCCGCACGGCGGCAGCCGCATATCGAGCGGCAGCCGCAAATCGAATGGTCCTCCCGCGCCCGCGACCGCCCCTTCCCCCGTCCCCTTCCGCCGTGACCGCGCGTAACATAAGACGCGGGTCAGAGCTCCCCCAGCCTGCGCTGGAGGTACCACTCGGAGCACCGATGAACCGCCGCCGCCGTACCACCCCGGAATCCCCCGAACAGGCACTGCGTTCCCTGGGGCGGCTGACCGCTCAGATCCTCGAGCGGATCAAGCTGCAGCAGGCGCGGGTGGAGCTGGCCGTGGCCCTGCAGCGGCAGATGCTGCCCGCCGAACTGCCCGCGCTCCCCGGTCTGCGGGCCGCCGCCCGCTACACACCCTCGCGGGACGGGCTGGATGTCGGCGGCGACTGGTACGACGCCTTCCCGCTGCCCGGCACCACCTCGGTCGGCTTCGCCATCGGCGACGTCCAGGGCCATGACGTGGAGGCGGCGGCTTTCATGGGCCAGGTCCGCACGGGGCTGCGCGCCGTCTGCACCACCACCTGCGACCCGGGCGAGGTGTTGCGCGGGGTCAACGAACTGCTCATCTCGATGGGCAGCGATCTGTTCACCACCTGCTCCTTCGTCCGCTTCGACCCGGTCGCGGGCGAGCTGGCCTGCTCCCGCGCGGGCCATGTCCCGGCCATACAGGCCTCGGCCGACTCCCCGGCCGAGGTCGTCTGGGACCCCGGAGGCCTGCCGCTGGGGATCCAGGGCGGCGAGACCTATCCGGTGACCCGGCACCGGCTGACGCGGGCGGGAGCCTTCGTACTGATCACGGACGGGGTGGTGGAAGGGCCGTCCTACTCGATCGACCAGGGGCTGGCCGAGGTGTCGCG
>NZ_MUNE01000372.1 GCF_002154605.1 Streptomyces milbemycinicus
GCCCGTATCGAGGCCTGCCGGGTGCTGCCCGGCGGCCGCTTCAGCGATCTGATCGCCGCGCTCGACCACTGCATCGACGCCGAGGTCGACATCGCCCATATCGCGGTGGCCACCCCGTACTCCTCCGAACTGGTGTCCCGCAAGCTCGCCGACGCCCNNNGCCACCCACGCGGGCCCGCCGCTGACCCCGGAGGGCCTGTTCACCGCGCGGTTCAGCGCGTACGGCCCCGAGGTCGACGTGGTCGCGCCCGGGGTGGCGATCCTGTCCTGCTCGCCGCACGGCGGCTACGCGGCGCTGGACGGCACCGGCCCGGCCTCGGCCCATGTCGCCGGTCTCGCCGCCCTCGTCCTCGCCCACCACGAGGACTTCCGTGGCCAGTTGCCGCCCCGTGGACCCGGCCGCGTCCAGCGCCTGTTCGAGATCATCGCCGCCGGCTGCCGCCCGCTGGCCATCCCCGGCTCCTGGGAAGCGGCCCGCACCGGCCGCGGCCTGCCCGACGCGCTTGTCGCCCTGGGCCTCGCCCCGGGCGTACAACTCGCCCCCATGGTCTCGCCCTTCGCCCCGCCCATGGCGGGCTACGGGGTCTCCCTGCAGTGATGGCGCGGGGCCGTGCCCGGCTGCCGGCACGGCCCCGGCGGAGCGTCACCGTCCGCGTCTACCAGTCGGGCCTGCTGGCCGATCCCCGCCCCGGCGCGCCGCACGGCTACCGGAGCGTCCCCCGCGAACTGGGCGCGCGGGTGCGGGCGATCCGGGCCGTATGCGACCGGCACGCGGTGCCGCCCCTGGCCGCCGCGCTCCAGTTCCCGCTGGGACACCCGGCGGTGGTGACCGTCGTGGTCGGCGCCCGCGCGCCCCACGAGATCGCCGAGAGCGCCGGTCTCCTCGCGCACCCGATTCCGCCCGCCTTCTGGGCCGAGCTCAAGGCCCTGGGACTGCTGCCCGAGGAG
>NZ_MUNE01000373.1 GCF_002154605.1 Streptomyces milbemycinicus
GACGGAGAGGGCGGCGTGGGCCAGGGCCGGTTGGGCGGTTTCGCGGTGTTGCCAGAGCTGGTCCAGTAGCTCGCGTTCGCGGGTGGTGAAGTCGGGGCCCGCCGTGCCGAGGTAGGCGCGGTGGCGGAGGAAGGCGAGTGAGGTGGCGGTCGCGGTGTAGTCGGCGACGATACGGGCTGCGGCCGGGCCCTGGGTGCGGCGGGCGAGGTCGCGGGCTATGCCGCGGGCGCGCATGGAGGAGAGGGCGATGGGCTCGGGTGGGGTGAACCAGCCGGCGGCCTGGTAGGTGGTGAGCTGGGTGCGTATGGTGCGCAGCTGGTTGTTGCGGGACCAGATGGTCAGCCAGGTCAGCAGGCCGAAGACGGGGACCATGAAGAGGGCGTAGACGGCGAGGAAGCCGTAGCCGCCGAAGGTGGCGGAGCCGTTCCAGAGGCCGTGCAGGACCATGGCGCCGAGCAGGGCGGCGAGGGGGACGAGGACGCGGCGCGCTCGCTGGTGCTGGGCGGCCGCGGCGGCTATGCCGAAGCCGATGCCGGTGGCGGCGGTGAAGAAGGGGTGGGCGAAGGGGGACATCACCGCGCGGATGAAGAAGGTCGCGGCGGTGGTGGAGCGGATGCCGGAGTAGCCGAATTCCTGGTCGCTGACGAAGGCCGTGCCGAGGTAGAGGATGTTCTCGGTGAAGGCGAAGCCGGTGGCGGTGATTCCGGCGATGACGACGCCGTCGACGATTCCGTTGAAGTCGCGGCGCCGGAAGAGGAAGAGGAGCAGTACGGCGGCGGCCTTGGCGCTCTCTTCGACGACGGGGGCGACCAGGGTGGCGCCCCAGGTGTCGGCGTCGGCCTGGCTGGAGGAGGAGTCGGCGACGGTGGTCATGAGCCACTCGGTGGCGAAGCCGTTCGCGATGAGGGCGACGAGGGTCGCCGCGCACGCTCCCCAGGCGAAGGCGAAGATCAGGTTCCGCCAGGGTTCGGGTTCGATGCGGTCCATCCAGCGGAACGCGGCGATCAGCAGCGGTACGGGCAGGATGGCCAGGCCCAGGCCCACCAGGAAGCCCTCGGTGCCGGTCTGCTGGCGGACCAGGGCCAGGATGATCAGCCCGGAGAGGGAGAGCAGGACGATCAGCGCCGTGGCGCGCAGGGACTTGTTGGCCCACAGTGCGCTCAGTCGGCCGCCCCATGGGCCGGGGCCCGGCGGGTGTGGCCAGTCGGCTCCGGCCGGCGGCGCGGACGTGGGGCCGGTCCACGGCTGCTGTCCGTATGCCGTGGCCGGGGGGCCGGGCTGCTGGTGCGGGGGCGGGGACTGGTGCACCTGACGACCCTAACGAACGGCGGAATGGCGGACCGCAGGATTATGCCCAGGCGCCAAAGGGCGCTATGTGTGCGCTATGTCTCGCTGCGGCGGAAGATCAGATCGTGGACGACATGGCCCTTCTCCAGGCCCTGTCCCTCGAACTTGGTCAGCGGGCGGAAGTCCGGGCGCGGGCTGTAGCCGCCGTCGGGCTGGGCGTTCTCGAAGTGCGGGTCGGCGGTGAGGACCTCGAGCATCTGCTCGGCGTACGGCTCCCAGTCGGTCGCGCAGTGCAGCAGCGCGCCGGGGCGCAGCCGGGTGGCGGCGAGGGCGATGAACTCGGGCTGGATGAGGCGGCGCTTGTGGTGGCGCTTCTTGGGCCAGGGGTCAGGGAAGTAGACGCGCAGCCCGGCGAGGGAGGCGGGCTCCAGCATTTCGCGCAGCAGGATGATCGCGTCGCCGTTCGCCACCCGGATGTTGGAAAGGTTTTTCCGCTCGGCGAGAGCGAGCAGATTGCCCTGGCCGGGGGTGTGGACATCGGCGGCCAATATGCCGGTGCCGGGGTCGGCGGCCGCCATCTGGGCAGTGGCCTCGCCCATGCCGAAGCCGATCTCCAGGACGACGGGCAGGTCCGGGTCGCCGAACAGCTCGCCGAGGTCGATACGCGAGAGGCCGTCGATATCCAGGCCCCACTGGCCCCACAGGCGGCGCAGCGCCTCGCCCTGGCCCAAGGTCACCCGGCCGCGACGGGGGCGGAACGAGCGGATCCGCCGCTCGTGATGCGAGCCGGCGGGGTCGGCCAGCGGGCCGCCCGGGAACATCGGCTCGGCGCGACGGTCGCGCGGGGACGGGTGAGGGGACCGGGACGCCCACAGCACCAGCTCCCCGCTCGGGGCGGGGAGCGGGTGATGTGGGGCTGCCGGTGGGGTCTTTGGCCGTGGAGGTTTCGGCGGTGTGGTTCTCGGACACAGTGCTTTGATTCTACGGGCCCAGGCAGCAGCGCCCGGGCCCCTCATGCCTGGGCCCCTCATGCCCGTGCCCGATGTGCCCGTGCCCGATGTGCCCGTGCCCGATGTGCCCGTGCCCGACGTGCCCGTGCCCGGGCAGCAGCGCCCAGGCCCCGCCTCACATCCGCTCCAGCACCCGCCTCGCGACCTCCCGCCCGATCGGCAGCGACGCCGTCGCCGCCGGCGAGGGCGCGTTCAGCACATGGACGACGCGGGGGGACTCCTTGATCAGGAAGTCGTCCACCAGCGTGCCGTCGGGCAGCACCGCCTGGGCGCGCACGCCCGCCGGGGCCGGTATCAGGTCGTCGGCCGTGACATCCGGCAGCAGCCGGCGGACGGCGTCGGTGAAGGCGCCCTTGGACAGCGAGCGGCGCAGCTCGCCCGCGCCGTAACGCCAGTGGCGGCGGGCTATCCGCCAGGAGCCGGGGTACGCCAGCGTCCCGGCCAGCTCGCGCGGGCGGACCGTGTGCCACGTGTAGCCCTCGCGGGCGAGGGCCGGCACCGCGTTGGGCCCGATGTGGACAGAGCCGTCGACGCCGCGGGTCAGATGGACGCCGAGGAAGGGGAAGGCCGGGTCGGGGACGGGGTAGACCAGGCCGCGCACGAGGGAGGCGCGCGAGGGGACCAGCTCGTAGTACTCGCCGCGGAAGGGGACGATCCGCATGCCGGGGTCGTCGCCCGCCAGCCGGGCGATCCGGTCGCAGTGCAGGCCGGCGCAGTTGACCAGGGCCCGGGCCCGCAGCACCGTCCCGTCGTCCGTACGGACCGCGACCGCCGACGGGCGCCGCCCGATGGCGGTCACCCCCGCCCCGTATCGCACCGACGCCCCGGCGTCGCGCGCGAGGCGGGCCAGCTGGGCCGCCACGGCCTTGAAGTCGCAGATGCCCGTCGTGCCCACATGGATGGCGGCCAGGCCGCGCACCCACGGCTCGTGCTCGGCGAGCTGGGTGGGGCCGAGCTCGCGGACCGGGATTCCGTTCTCCCGGCCGCGCTGGACCAGGGCGTGCAGCCGGGGCAGCTCCGCCCGCTCCGTCGCCACGATGAGCTTGCCGGTCACCTCATGGGCGATGCCGTGCTCGGCGCAGAACTTGACCATCTCCGCCGCGCCCTGGGCCGCGAACCGCGCCTTCAGCGACCCGGGGCGGTAGTAGATGCCGCTGTGGATCACGCCGCTGTTCCGCCCCGTCTGGTGGCAGGCGGGGCCGGCTTCCTTCTCCAGGACGGTCACCCGGGTGCCGGGCGAGGCGCGCGTGATCGCATACGCCGTCGACAGGCCGACGATCCCGCCCCCGACCACCAGCACATCGCAGTCCAGCGCCCTCACGTCACCTCACCTCCCCACACCGCGCACAATCCACTCACCCAACTCGATGACTATCATGACCCGCGCCACTGACAGCCATCCGAAACCCCCGTCCCCCGCCACTCCGCCGACACCAAACGATCACGGCGGATGATCGCTTGCTCCGCCTCGCCATCGAGTGATCAGGCGGCCGGGCCGGAGCCGTCAGCCGTCCGGCCCGTCACGCCGTCCTCATCGTGCGTCACGCCCGTCACGCCGCCCCCATCAGGCGTCACCCCTGTCACGCCGCCGTCATCGTGCGTCACGCCCGTCACGCCGCCGCCATCAGGTGTCACGCCGGCGCCATCAGCAGCGGCCGCGCCCGCTCCCTCAGTTCGGCGACCCGCGGCTCGTCGCGGTAGGCCTCCAGGCGGTGCATCAGGTCCCGTACGTACTCGGTGGTGCGCGCGGACGATATTCGATTGGCGACCTCCACGGCACGGGCGCCCGCCGCGCACGCCGCGTCCAGATTGCCGGACTCCAGTTCGGCCACGGCGGACACGACGAGCCGCAGCCCGTGGGAGCGGACGAACTCCTCGGTGGGCCGGGCCAGCGCCTGCTCCGTGAACCGCCGTACCTGGCGCGGCAGTCGCAGGTCGCGGTAGCACTCGGCGGCGTCGGCAGCGAACCGCTCATGCGAGTAGAAGTCCAGCCAGGACGGGTCCGGATCGCCCGAACGGGACCGCTCGAGCCAGCCCTCGGCGGACTTGAGCGCCGCGCCGCAGGCCGGTCCGTCCCCGGCCTTGGCCTGGGCGCGGGCCTCGACGAGGCGGAAGAAGCTCATGGTGCGGGCGGTGGCCAGGCCGCGGTTGCGCTCGACGGCGGCCTGGGCCAGGTCCACGCCTTCGTCGGCGAAGCCCCTATAGGTGGCCTGCAGGCTCATGGAGGCCAGCACATAGCCGCCCAGGGGGACGTCGGCCGCGGCACGCGAGAGGCGCAGCGCCTGGATGTAGTAGCGCTGGGCGGCCTCCTGCTGGCCGGTGTCGAAGGCCATCCACCCGGCGAGCCGGGTTAGTTCGGCGGTGGCGCCGAACAGGGAGCGGCCGACCTCGTCGCTGTACGAGCCGAGCAGCAGGGGCGCCGCGTCGACCCGTAGGCACTCGGGCACCATCGACGAACGCCAGTCGCCGCCGCCGTACTTGGAGTCCCAGCGGCGCGCGTCCTCGGCGGCCTCGCGCAGCTTGGTGACGTCGCTGTGCCCGACGCGCTGCGGTAAACCGTCCAGGCCCACGCTGCCCTCGGCGTCCTTGGGCTCGCGCGCGACCGACGGGTCGGCCGGGGTTATCAGCCAGCGGGACGCGGGCGTGGCATATGCGCTGACCGCGAAGGATCCGGCCAGACTCTGCCAGATCCCGCCGCCACCGCGCCGGCCCGCCAGATCCAGCCGGTAGAGCTCGGTCGCCGAGCGCACGGCCTGGCCGATGTCGCGCGGGAAGGCGAGGCCGACCTCGGGCGCCGGATCGGCGTCGGCGAGCCCGATCTCATGGAGTGGTACGGGCCGCCCGAGTTTGCTCCCGATCGCGGCCGCAATCAGATGGGGCGCGGCGCCTTGGGGCACCATGCCCTTCGAGACCCAGCGGGCCACGGACGTCTTGTCATAGCGAAGCGTCAGGCCACGCTGGGCTCCGAGGTCGTTGACTCTCCGCGCCAGCCCGGCATTGCTGATCCCCGCGAGGGCGAGAACGGTGCCGAGCTTCTCGTTCGGCCCGCGTGGCTCCCTGGTCATGCGTACCCCTCGACAGCACCGACGGCCGCCCCGGCATAGGCGCGGGGCATTCGTAAACCCAGCGTAGTTCGCCGCATCCCGACCGTTAAGAGGTGGTGTCCCGGATGGCGAGATTCTTGTACGAACGGACGTGCGGAGCGGGGTGTGTGCTCCTGCTGTGTGTGGCTGTGCGCCTGTCCGTGCGCTCTGTCTCAGGGTTCGCGGGAACGTTTCGATGGATCCTGCGTGGGTCGGCCCGCTGTACGGAATCAGTGGGCTGGGGGACGCCGCCGCCTCATTCCCCGCGGGTGGCGGAGCGGTCCGGGAGGCGGATGCCGCCTCCCGGACTGACGTACCGTCAGGTGTCGTGCGGGGTGAGGACTTCCCGCCGGGCTGCCGTCGCGGCCGCCGCCAGGCCGGCGCAAGGCGGTCGCAAACCACCGCGAGGCTTCCGTAAGCCGATCAAGAGCGCCACGGAAGTTTGGCTGAATATCGCCGGTCGACACCCGCCGCGGCCCTGTGTGGTGCTGATCACGGCCGGGCTCCCGCGCCGGGCCGGGGAGGGGAAGGCCCGGCGCGGCAGTCCTCCCCGTGGCGTGCCTGCGGCGTTCAGCGCAGGTGCCTCGCGCCGGCGACCGCGCCCCGCGCCGACGACTCGTACGGCTCGTGCGGCTCCGTGCGGCTCCGTGCAGCTCGTTCCAAGCGCCCCTCGCCGGCGCCCAATTGGCGCCTCTGCGCCCTTGCGCGCCCCTTTGCGCCCCTCTCGTGGCAGCATGGGTCACGGCGGAGCGGTCCGTCGCGCCGACGACGGTTCCCGCGTGCGCGTCCGCGCTTGGCGGGATCACGTCTTGTGATCAACCCTGTTGTTCCTGTGGTCGACTGCGGTCAAAGGACATCCAGGAGATCCATGTAGTTGTCCGGTTCGATGCCGAAACCGTCGACGTGCTGTGCATGATGGCACCTACTTCTTGGTTGCCTTGTTTGCCCACACCCTGTGGAGGCGCGATGCGGTGGTTGGTGGGGTGGAGCAGTACCGCATCGGGGCCAGACCCCTCGCAGGGCCGCGCGGTCCAGCCGGTCGGCGCCCATCTCCTGTGGTCGGACCCCGATCCGCTGTGGGCGGTCGGCGACTGGCGGCCCGACGAGGTACGCGTCGTCCAGGCCGACCCCTTCTCCCGACTCGCCGTCTTCGGCTGCTGCGGCGCCTCCGACGAGGAGCTGCGCGTCGGCCTGTTCGCCGCCCGCGGCGGCGCCCTGCGCCACCTCACCGCCTGGTCCGGCAGCTACACCGCCGTCGCCCAGGTCGGCCGCCGCACCACCATCGTCGGCGACCTGGCCGGCGCCCGGCCCGTCTTCCACACGGACTGGGGCGGCGGCACCGCATACGCCACGGCCGCCCTCCCGCTCGCCGACCTCATCGAGGCGCAGCTCGACGTCGGACACCTCGGCGCGCTCCTGGCCTGCCCCGACGCCCCGGAGGCGATGGGCGACGGCACCCCGTACATGGGCGTCAGACGGGTGCCCCCGGGACACGCCCTGATCCTGCGCGACGGGGCCCGCGACATCGTCGGCTACGAGCCCACCGCCTCGCTCGCCGTCGCCGCGCCCCAAGTGGACCAGGAACAGGCCGTGGACGGCGTGCGGGACGCCCTCGTGGAGGCCGTACGGGCCAGGCTCACCGCGCCCCGCCACGCCCCCGAAACCAGCGGCGACCTCGACCCCGGCCCGGTCCCCGGCATGGGCCCCGCAGAGCGGCGCGCGGCCCGCGGCGCACCGGCGCCCGGCATCGGCGCCGACCTCTCCGGAGGCAGCGCCTCCGCCACCCTGGCCCTGCTGGCCGCCGGACTTCCCGGGATGCCCGGCACCCTCCTCGGCCACGGCGCCGAAGCGGGCGAACGCCTCCTCGCCGTCACCTTCAACGACCTGGCCACCGCGGGCGGCGCCCGCGCCCGCGAGGCCGAGCTGGAACGGGCCGGCACCATCGCCGCCAACCCGCGGCTGCACCACGTCGTCGTCACCGCGGGCGAGGAAGCGCTCCCGTACGCCGCCCTGGACATCGGCCCGCTCACCGACGAACCCGGCCCCTCCATCGTCAGCGCCGAACGCCACCGCCGCCGGCTTGTCGCGGGCAGCGCGGACCACTTCGTCGGCCACGGCGCCCGCCAGGCGCTCGACGCCCACCCGGCGCGCCTCGCCGACCTGCTCCTCGACCGAAGACGCCGCCACCTGCTGCGCCCCGCCACCGCGCTGGCCAAGGCCGACGGGCCCTCCGGCCACTCCTTCTTCGTGCCCTTCACGGTCTACCGGGCGGCGCGCAAACTGGCCCGTACGTCCTACCGGGACGGCGTCGAGGACGCCGCGAGCCGCCTCCTGGAACGGCGCTTCACCGACGACGGCAGCGGAGGGCGAGAAGGCGGCAGGTCCGGACCCGGGGTCGTCTCCGCCTCCCTCGCCGCGCTCGCCTGGTGCCGGCCCGGCCCCGCCGCCCGCTGGCTCACCGGCGAGGCGCTGGCCGAGGTGTCGCTGCGCCTGGAGCAGGCCGCGGCCCGCCCCGTCACCCTGCGCCGCCCCGGGGAGCGGCGCGCCGACGCGGCCCTGGCAAGGCACGCCGCCGACCACCGGGTGTTCGAGCAGGCGGCCGAGGTACGCAGCCAGCGCCTCCACGCCCCCTTCCTCGACAACCAGGTCGTACGGGCCTGCCGCGCGCTCCCCGAAGCGCTACGAGTGCAACCTGGGGCGCGCGCGGCCACGCTGCGCGCGGTCCTCGCCGGAGCGGGCATCCGCGACCTGCCGCCCGGCTGGGGAGCCACCTCCCACGCCGCCCACGCCGCCGCCGTACGGGCCGGGCTGCGCGCCTGGGTCGGCGAGGTCGTCAACCTCTTCGACGCGCCGCTGCTCGCCGACGCGGGCCTGGTGGAGGCCCGCGTCGTACGCAAGGCGCTGCGCGCGGCGGCGGAAGGGGAGCGGCTGCCCCTGGACGGGCTGGCCGAACTCGTCTCCACGGAGGTCTGGCTGCGGCGGCTGCTGGCCCGGCGCGGCACCTGCTGGACGGGGACGGCGGCGCCGCGGCAGCAGGCGGTGGCGGGTGGAGTGGCTCCGCGGCCGAGCCTGTAGGGCTGCGGGTGTGTGGTTGTGGGTGCGGGTGTGGTGTGGTGTGGTGCTGTGGTTTGTCTTCGGGCCGTGAGTCCGGCCCGCGCCGGGTAACGGCACGCCAATTGACCACGTGTTCGTATGGTCCGACCGCTGACGCGAGGACAATGACCCCGTGCGGTATCTGATCCTCGGCTCGGCCGAAGCACGCGACGACAACGGGAACCTCCTGCCGCTGGGCGGTCCCCGTCTCCGCGCGCTGCTCACCGCGCTCGCCATGCGCGCCGCACGCCCCGCCCCCGTGGCCGTGGACGTCCTCATCGACGAGGTGTGGACCCACGACCCTCCCCAGGACGCCCCCGCCGCACTCCAGGCGCTCGTGGGCCGTCTGCGCAGGGCCATCGGCCGGGACGCGGTGGTCTCCGCGCCCGGGGGCTACCGCCTCGCCACCAACGGCCCCCGGGACGTCGACCTCCTCCACTTCGAGGCGCTGGCGAAACACGGCACGCGGGCCCTCGGCGTCGGTGACGCACGAACGGCGGCCGACGTGCTGCGGCAGGCGCTCGCGCTGTGGCGCGGCCCCGCGTTGGCCGATCTGCCGGACCGGGATGCCGCCGCGGCCCGCCCCGAGGCGCTGCGGCTCACCGCGCTGCACCGCCGTATCGACGCCGACCTCACGCTCGGCCACGCGGCGGACGTCATACCGGAGCTGCGCGAACTCGTCATCGACCACCCGCTCGACGAGACCTTCCACGCGCAGCTGATCCGCGCGCTGCACGCGGCGGGCCGCCCGGCCGACGCGCTCGCCGCGTACGAGGCGGTCCGCCGGACGCTCGCCGACCACCTCGGCACGGACCCGGGCGCGGACCTCAAGGCGCTGCATGGGCTGCTGCTGACCGGGGGGCCGATTTCTGGAGGGCCGCTGTCCGGTGGGCCCGTGCCGCCCTCGGCGGGTACGGGGTCCGCGGCCGTACGGCATCCTGGGGGGCTGCGGGTTGGCGCCGAGGCTGGGCAGGGGCCGTACGGGCCCGCGGCGACGCGCGGGTTGGAGCCGACCCGCCCGCCGTACGCCGCCCACAGCCCTTCCGGTGCGGCCCGTGACGATGAGGGTGCCCACGCTGCGCAGGCCCTCGACGGCGGGCACGCCGACCGTGACCCTGAGGCGCCCCTTGGGACGGAGAGGGCCGCTGGTGCCGCGACGGCTCACGGCGCCGGGACGGCCCTCGGTTCCGGGGTGGTCCACAGTGCCGGCACGGACCACGGTGCTGACACGGCCCAAGGTGCTGGGACCACCCAGGGCGCTGGGACGGCCCATAGCGCCAGGACGGTCCATAGCGCCGGGACGGCCCCTGGTGTCGAGGCGGTTCACGGTACTGGGGCAGGCCATGGCGCCGACGCAGCCCCAGGCGCTTGGAGAGTCCCTGGTGCCGGGACGGCTGACGGCGTTCGGGTGGAGCACGGTGCCGGGGCAGGCCATGGCGCCGGAACCGCCCTCGTCGGCGCCCCGGCCGCGCCGTCGAACGGCGGGCCAGGGCCGGGCGGGCCGCAAGGCGGCGGCTTCCGTCCGCGCGGGAACCTCCGGGCGCGGCTCACCAGCTTTGTCGGGCGGCAGAGCGAGATCGGGGACCTCCACGGGGATCTGCGCGGCGCCCGGCTGGTCACGCTCACCGGCCCGGGCGGCTCCGGCAAGACCCGGCTCTCCGAGGAGGCCGCCTCAACCGTCACAACTGCCTACCCCGACGGGGTTTGGGTCGCCGAGCTCGCCAAGCTCGACCATCCCGCCGCCGTCCCCGGGACCGTCCTGAGCGCTGTAGGTGACCGTGAGACGTCCCTGCTCGCCACCGGGCTGGAAGGGCGGATCGGCCCGGCGGACGGCGCCGACCCGACCGCACGCCTTGTCGAGCTCTGCGCCCACCGCCGCCTGCTGCTCCTGCTCGACAACTGTGAGCACGTCATAGACGCCGCGGCGCGGCTCGCCGAGACGCTGCTCGCGCACTGCCCGGGGGTGACCGTGCTGGCCACCAGCCGGGAGCCGCTGGGCGTGCCGGGCGAGACCGTACGGCCCGTGGAGCCGCTTCGGCCCGCGCCCGCCCACCAGTTGTTCGCCGAGCGCGCCGCGGCCACCCTGCCGGGGTTCGACCCGGCGCGGGACGCCGACACGTCGGCCGCGGTCGCCGAGATCTGCCGTCGGCTGGACGGTTTGCCGCTGGCGATCGAGCTGGCGGCCGCGCGGCTGCGGCTGTTGACGCCGCGGCAGATCGCCGACCGGCTCGATGACCGCTTTCGGCTGCTGACCAGCGGCAGCCGGACCCTGCTGCCGCGCCAGCAGACGCTGCGGGCCGTCGTCGACTGGTCCTGGGACCTGCTCGACGAGCGTGAGCGCACGGTGCTGCGCCGGGCGTCGGTGTTCGCGGGCGGATGGGGGCTGAGCGCGGCGGAGGCGGTGTGCGCGGACGCGCCGCCCGCCACCGACCTGCCCGCCACCGACCTGCCTGCCCGCCCCCACGAGCACATAGCCCCCGGCGATGTGCTCGATCTGCTCGGGGCGCTGGTCGACAAGTCGCTCCTGGTCGTCGACCACCCGACGGCCGACCGGACCCCAGGGGACCCGGCCCCAGAGGACCCGGCCGCCCCAGAAGCCCCGGCCCCGGAGGGTCCGGCCCTGGGGGATCCCGTCGGCGCCGCGGCCCCCTCCGAGGTCCGTTACCGCATGCTGGAGACGATCCACGAGTACGTCGGTGAGCGGGCCGTCGAGGACCCCGCCGCCCGGGCCGACCACGCCGCCGCCGTGGCCCGCCACACCACCCACTTCCTCGACTTCGCCCGCACCGCCGAGCCACGGCTGCGCTCCGCGGAGCAGCTTCACTGGCTGCGCCGCGTCGAGACGGAACTCGACAACATCCGAGCCGCCCTGAACCGCTCCCTAGAGGCGCGCGACGAGCAGACCGCGACCGACTTCATCATGGCCATGAGCTGGTTCTGGTGGCTGCGCAACTACCGGGACGAGGGCATCGCCTGGACCCGCGAGGCATTGATCCTCAGCGGCTCCATGGGGCGCGACGACATCTACAGCATGCTCGGTTCGATCCCCGAGGAGGTCCCGCCCGGGCAGGACGGCGTCGACGCGGCCGTCACGCGCTACTGGGACCAGATGGACCTGCGGCTCCTGCTGTTCTTCATGAACGCCGACAACGCTGATGGGCCGACCCTGACCAGCCCCGGGGCCGTGACCGCGGCTTTGCGCATCCGCGATGCCTACATGGGCCACCCCGGCCCGCGCACCGCTCGCTTCCCCGGCATGCTGTGGCCGTTCGCCGGGTTCGTCATCGACGGCCACACCGGGGCGGTCCCGCTGATGAGCGAGGCTGTGGCCCACTGCAGGGCGTACGGCGACGACTGGGCGGTCGGCGTGGCGCTGATGTTCCGTACGCACATAACCATCGACTCCTCGGGCGGTATGAAGAACGCCGAGGCGGACTGGGCGGAGCTGCGGGAGCTGAGCAGACGGGTCGGCGACCGGTGGATGCTCGCCCAGGTCGAGACCGCCGCCGGCGAGATGGCCGCGAGCCGAGCCCGGCTCGACGAGGCGCGGGCCGCCTACGAGATGGCGCGGCGGCTCGCACGGGAGATCGGCGCACATACCGAGACGCCGTTCCTCATCACCCGGCTGGCGGATGTGGCGATCAACGGCAGGGACCTCGACCGGGCCGAGAAGCTGCTGGACCAGTCGGACGAGGAGGCGGCGCACCGCGGCTCCAGGGACGTACAGTCCTTCAACCGCTTGCTGCGCTCCCTGATCGAGCTGCACCGCGGAGATCTGGCCCGGGCGCGGACGCTGTGCGACGAGGCTCGGCGCATCGGGGAGCAGGCGACCCCGCCCCCGCAGTTCTGGATACTCCTGGACGGCATGGACGCCCGCATCACCGCCGACGAGGGCGATGCGCCCGGTGCACTGCGCAAGGTGCGCGACAACCTGGGCAGGGGCGTCGAGACCGGCTGTGCGGAGCTCCTGCTGGCCCAGCAGGCGGAGACCGCCGCGCATGCCCTGGTGGGCTGCGACGAAGAGCGCCTTGCCGCCCGGCTGCTGGGCGCGGCCGACGCCTGGCGCGGCGAGTTGCACCGCACCCCGCTCCTGCTGCGCGAGGCCGAGAAGACCGAGGCCGCCGCGCAGCGCGCCCTGGGCCGCGAGGCGGCCCAGGCGCTGCGCGCCGAGGGCGCGGGCCTGTCCGTCGAGCAGGTCATCGCCCTGCTCGACGAACTCGTGACCGCGGCCTAGCCCGACCGCTGCCACAGCCCCGGACGGCCGCTGCCCGGCCCAGGACGCGCGTCACCCCGCAGGGCGCGACCGTAGCCCGTCCAGGAGGATGTCCAGCAGCCGCGCGGAGGCCGCCGCCTGCTGCACCGCGTCCGGCAGCGAGGGCGCCGCCGTGGCGATCACCAGCAGCACATCGGCCACCGTCACGTCCGGCCGCAGCTCGCCCGCTTCCCGCGCCCGGTCCACCAGCTGCCCGACGACCTCCAGCAGCGCCGCGGCGCCCGCGTCGTCAGGGCCGCCCGGGACGACGGGGCTGGGCTGCTCCACCAGCCGCAGCTCCGGCTGGGGAGGGTCGGCTAACCCCACCTGCCGCTGCTGCGGCACCCGGACATCCGACTCCACCTCGACCCCGACCCGCAGCACCTGGGGCGGCAGCAGCCGGCCCGCGCCGGAGGCCACCGAGGTGCGCAGGAACCGGGCCAGCGCCGACCACGGCTCGTTTTCCTGGCCGAGGGCAGCGCGCGCCTGGTCGGTCAGCCGGGCGGTCTCCTCCTCGGCTATACGACGGACCAGGACGTCCTTGCTGGGGAAGCGCCGATAGACGGTGCCCACCCCGACCCGCGCGCGCCGCGCGACGTCCTCCATGGGAGCGCCGTACCCCAGCTCCCCGAAGACCTCGCGCGCCGCCCGCAGCACATGCTCGAGATTGCGCTGCGCGTCCACGCGCAGCGGAGTGTTCCGGCCGCCGGCACCGTCCGCCGACGCGACGGCTGACGACCAATGAGAACCCTGAAGCTGCATAGTGATCCCCCGGTTATGACGTCTCCCCCCGGAGACTCCCCGCCCAGAACGCCGGGGCAGTCTCGACCCCGACGGAGTACGAACATAGTTGAGCGCCGGTCAAGAAAGAAGGGGGTAGGTCCGGACAGATCGACCCCCGTTCGGAGTACCGCACCGCCCGTCCGCGCTTCCCCACCCGCCCACCACCCCGCGCCCCCCTACTGACCTGCGCACCTTCCGTACGCTTGACCGAATGGGCGCGGCGGGGCGCGTCGAAACCGCCGGTCACACAATTCGTCGGGCCTGTGGACAAACCGCGGCTGTGCGTGCCTCATGGGAGGGTGAAGGAACCTGCGCGCATTCTCGTTGTCGGCGGTGGCTACGTCGGGATGTACACCGCGCTGCGCCTCCAGCGGAAGCTGAAGAGGGAGCTGGGGCAAGGCGACGTACAGGTCATCGTGGTCGACCCCGAGCCGTACATGACCTATCAGCCGTTCCTCCCGGAGGCCGCGGCCGGATCGATCTCGCCACGCCATGTCGTCGTGCCGCTGCGTCGCATCCTGCCCCGCTGCCAGGTCGTGATCGGCGAGGCCGTGGCGATCAACCACGGCAAACGCACCGCGACGATCAAAACCCTCGCCACCACCGAGGAGGGCACCGGCGCGGTGGAGATCCACTACGACGAGCTCGTACTGGCGCCCGGCTCCGTCTCCCGCACCCTCCCGGTCCCCGGCCTGGTCGACCACGGCATCGGCTTCAAGACCGTGGAGGAGGCCATCGGCCTGCGCAACCACGTCCTGGAGCAGCTGGACATCGCCTCCTCCACCCGGGACCCCGACGTCCGGGACGCCGCGCTCACCTTCGTCTTCGTCGGCGGCGGATACGCGGGCGTCGAGGCGCTCGCCGAGCTTGAGGACATGGCCCGGTACGCCGTCCGCTACTACCACAACATCGCGCCCGAGGACCTGAAGTGGATCCTGGTGGAGGCCACCGGCCGCATCCTCCCGGAGGTCGGGGAGGAGATGGGCAAGTACGCGGTCCGCGAGCTGCGCGGCCGCAATATCGACGTACGGCTGGAGACCCGCCTCGACTCCTGTGTGGACCGGGTCGCGGCGCTGAGCGACGGCTCGCGCTTCCCCACCCGCACCCTGGTGTGGACCGCGGGGGTCAAACCGCACCCCATCCTGGCCTCCACCGACCTCCCGGTGAACGCGCACGGCCGCCTCAAGTGCACTGCCGCCCTCCATGTGGACGGAGTGGAGCACGCCTGGAGCGCGGGCGACGCCGCGGCGGTCCCGGACGTGACGGCGGAGGAGCCCGGCAAGGAGTGCGCGCCCAACGCCCAGCACGCGCTGCGCCAGTCCAAGGTGCTCGCCGAGAACCTGATCGCCTCCCTGCACGGCCGGCCGCTGAAGGACTACGCGCACACATACGCCGGCTCGGTGGCCTCCCTCGGCCTCCACAAAGGCGTCGCCCATGTCTACGGGCGGAAGCTGAAGGGCTACCCCGCCTGGTTCATGCACCGCGCCTATCACCTCAGCCGGGTGCCGACGTTCAACCGGAAGGCGCGCGTTTTGGCAGAGTGGACCCTGTCGGGGCTCTTCAAACGGGAGATCGTCTCGCTCGGGTCGCTGGAGAACCCGCGGGCCGAGTTCAAGCTCGCCGCCGACACCGGCCGCCATCCCGAGGCCAGTTGACGCCAGCCGACGCCGGTTCGGCCCCGTTCGGCCCGTTGGAGCGGAGGCGGGAACTCCCCCCACCCGACCGGCGTCTCACGGATGTCAGTCCGGTCGGTCACACTGGACGTGTGACCATGGGTGGGCTCGTACCTGCAAAGAGTGACAATCGCGAGGATTCGGAAGTTTGCTGCATTCCCCTGGGGGCCGTCCCCCGCACCCACACCCCTTTCCGTACCCCCGCGCCGGCGCGCCGCTCAGCCACAACCTCGCGAGGTAACCCCCGGTGAACTTCACACGCTGGAGCGCCCGGCTTCCCCGAACACAGCGACGCACCGCCGCCCGGGCCGACCGCGCCGCGCGGCGGCCCGGGCGGCGGTGCGTC
>NZ_MUNE01000374.1 GCF_002154605.1 Streptomyces milbemycinicus
CGTCCCCCGATCGGGGGACGCCACATGGGGGATGCCGCAGCGGGAAATCCCGCTCAGCGGGTGTGGCCGTCGCCGGTGACGATGTACTTGGTCGAGGTCAGCTCGGGCAGGCCCATCGGGCCGCGCGCGTGCAGCTTCTGCGTGGAGATGCCGATCTCGGCACCGAAGCCGAACTGGCCGCCGTCCGTGAACCGGGTGGAGGCGTTCACCGCGACCGTCGTCGAATCCACCAGCTGGGTGAAGCGGCGGGCGGCCATCTGGGACGTGGTGACGATCGCCTCGGTGTGACCGGAGGACCACAGCCGGATGTGGGCCACCGCGGCGTCCAGGGAGTCCACGACCGCCGCCGCGATGTCGTACGAGAGGTACTCGGTCTCCCAGTCCTCCACCACCGCCGGGACCACCGTGGCCTTGGAACCCTCCAACTGCTCCGCCAGGGCCACCACCCGCTCGTCGCCGTGCACCGTCACCCCGGCCTCGGCCAGCGCGTCCAGCGCGCGCGGCAGGAACGCGGCCGCGATGTCCTGGTGGACCAGCAGGGTTTCGGCGGCGTTGCACACACTGGGCCGCTGTGCCTTGGAGTTCACCAGGATCTCAACCGCCATGTCCAGATCGGCCTGCGCGTCCACGTACACATGGCAGTTGCCGGTGCCGGTCTCGATGACCGGGACCGTCGACTGCTCGACGACCGCACGGATCAGCGATGCGCCACCGCGCGGGATCAGCACGTCCACCAGACCGCGGGCGCGCATCAACTCGGCCACCGAATCCCGGCCCTCGCCCGGCACCAACTGCACGGCGTCCGCAGGCAGTCCGGACCCGCCGACGGCGTCGCGCAGGACCTTCACCAGCGCGGTGTTGGAGTGGTACGCGGACGACGAGCCGCGCAGCAGCACGGCGTTGCCCGACTTCAGGCACAGCGCGGCCGCGTCCACCGTGACGTTGGGCCGGGCCTCGTAGATGATTCCGACGACGCCGAGCGGCACCCGCACCTGGCGCAGATCGATCCCGTTGGGCAGGGTCGAGCCCCGCACCACCTCGCCGACCGGGTCGGGCAGCGCCACCACGTCGCGCACGTCCGAGGCGATGGCCCGCACCCGCTCGGGGGTGAGGGTGAGCCGGTCGATGATCGCCTCGCTCGTGCCCGCCTCGCGCGCCCGCGCCACGTCCGCCGCGTTGGCCTCGACGATCTCCTTGGTCCGCACCTCGAGCGCGTCGGCCATCGCGAGCAGCGCGTCGTCCTTGGCCGCGCGCGGCAGCGGGGCGAGGTCGGTGGCCGCGACCCGGGCCCGGTAGGCGGTCTGGAGGACCGGGGACTTCGGCCAGGGGTCGGTGAGGGGCGAGGTGGGTGCGCTGGTCATGGAATGAAGCCTACTGAGCGCTCGGCCGTATGCCCTCCGCCGTTCCGCTTTTCGAGACGGAATTCTCACGATGGGAACGGCCGAGCCGCATCAGGACACACGGGCCGCCAAGGGCCGGCCCTATCGGTCCCTGTCAGCCGGCCCTATCGGTCCCTGTCAGTACGGGTGCACCCCTACCGGCGCGGCCGGCGGCGGGCCGTACCCCTCCGCGATGCGCTGATGGTAGGTCTCGCGGTCGATGACCTCGAGGCCGACGATCTCCCAGGGCGGCAGCTTGGCCGTGGACCGGTGCTCGCCCCACAGCCGCAGGGCGACCGCCGCCGCGTCATGCAGGTCCCGGGCCTCTTCCCAGTAGCGGATCTCGGCGTGATCGTTGGCATAGCGGCTGGTCAGCAGGAACGGATGGTCATGCGCCAGCCGCTCGAGCGCCTGCCGGACGTCCCGCAGCGGGGCCTCCGCACCCGAGAGGCTGAGGGTGACGTGCCACATCCGGGTGGCCTCACTGGGCACGCCCGGCGCATCCGCCACGCCAACCGCGTCGGGCGCCTCGCTCACCCCCGCGCCCACGGTCCCGACACTGGTCAGGGTGCGCCCCACCGCTTCCTTGGGCAGCGCCCCTGCTTTGGGCAGCGCCCCCGAGCGCCCTCGTCTCACCGGCGGCCTCCTGTTGCTCGCTGCTCCGCTCACGCGCCGGGCGGAGCCGGTGTTGTGCTGCGGTTACCCGCGGTTCGGTGTACGGGCCCACTGCCGGTGCGGCCCCGTGCAACAAAGTTGACCAGTCCGCGGGAGGCCGCGTGGCGATTTTCCGGAAGCTCTCCGTTGAATGAACGGACTTGTCGGATTTTCTCTCCCCTGAGTGACGTCCGTCACGTGTGCATCATGTGTGCAACACGACCAGGTCGTCCCGGTGCACGACCTCGCGCTCGTACGCGGGGCCCAGCTCGCGGGCCAGCTCGCGCGTCGACCGCCCGATCAGCCGGGGGATCTCCTTGGCGTCGAAGTTGACCAGCCCACGGGCGACGGCCCGCCCCTCGGTGTCGCGCAGCTCGACCGGGTCCCCCGCGGTGAACTCGCCCTCCACGGCGGCGATACCGGCCGGCAGCAGCGAGGTACGGCGCTCCACCACGGCCCGCACCGCACCGTCGTCCAGGGTGAGCGCCCCGCGCGGCGCGGAGGCGTGCGCCAGCCACAGCAGCCGGTCGGCGGAGCGGCGGCCGGTGCGGTGGAAGAACGTGCCGGTGGGGCGGCCCAGCAGGGCGTCACCGGCCCGGCTGGCGGAGGTCAGCACCACCGGGACACCGGCCGCGGCCGCGATCCGGGCCGCCTCGACCTTGGTGACCATGCCGCCGGTGCCCACCCCGGAGCGGCCCGCACTGCCGATCGAGACGCCGTCCAGGTCCTTGGGGCCGGTGACCTCGGCGATCCGGGAGGTGCCGGGGGTGCGGGGATCCCCGTCGTAGAGGCCGTCCACATCGGAGAGCAGCACCAGCAGATCGGCCCGCACCAGATGGGCGACCAGGGCCGCGAGCCGGTCGTTGTCGCCGAACCGGATCTCGTCCGTGGCCACCGTGTCGTTCTCGTTGACGATCGGCACGGCCCCCATGGCCAGCAGCTGGTCCAGGGTGCGGGTGGCGTTGCGGTAGTGGGCGCGGCGGCTGGTGTCGTCGGTGGTGAGCAGCACCTGGCCGACCCGGCGCCCGTAGCGCGCGAAGGAGGCGGTGTAGCGGGCCACCAGCAGGCCCTGGCCGACGCTGGCGGCGGCCTGCTGACGGGCGAGGTCGCGCGGGCGCCGTTCGAGACCCAGCGGCGCCAGGCCCGCGGCGATGGCGCCGGAGGAGACCAGGACTATCTCCTTGCCCTCCGCGCCGCCGGGGCCGCCTGGGGCGCCTGGGGCGCCTGGGCCGTCTGCGAATTTGGCGAGGACGTCCACCAGCGCGTCGACCCGGTCGGCGTCCAGACCTCCCGCCGCGGTGGTGAGGGAGGACGAACCGACCTTGACCACGATCCTGCGGGCCGCGGCCACCTCGTCCCGTACCGCAGCCGACCCGTCCTGCTCGCTCACACCGCTCCCCTGCTCGTCCCCTGGTCGTGCGCGCCCTGAAGAGCGCTTCTTTCTACACACTCATCATGACAAGCGCGCAATGTACGTCAGCCGGGCCGCCGGGTGCCCGCGTATTTCAGCCCCTGGACGCGCCGCCCCCACGAACACCCGACGAACGCCTGACGAACACCCCGATGGCCGTCCACGGGTCGTCTTCCGGCTGCCCGGCAGTCGCCTCGAAGTCGTCCGGTGGTCGCCTGAGCGGCCCTGGGAGGCTCCTTTGGACCCGATTCGAGATGGTTGGCGCGGGCGCGGATTGTCACCGGGCCGGGCTGCGGCATACGGTCAGGGGTCCCCCCATACAGTTCCCTCGTCCTCCTGCCAGGAGCTCAACCCGTGCCCTCTGCCGGAATCGCCCCCCGCCGGGCCGTACAGCTGGCTGCGCTGCTCGCGATGCTGGTGTTCTTCACCACACAGCTCGTCGGCGCCGTGCTCCCGAACGTGCCCCTTCTGATCGCCGCCTCGGCGGGTGGCCTCGCGCTCGATCTCTATCTGCAGCACAAGCAACCGGGACTGCTGTCGCTGCTGGGCAAGGTCCGCCTCGACGTCACGGTGCGCCAGCTGTTCCGGGACATGCTCATCCTGGTGGGGCTGCTGCGCATAGACGGCATCGACCCGCTGAACGAGCAGGCGCCGCTGACGGCCGGGCTGCTGCTGTTCTATGTGACGCACTTCGCCTGCCAGGCCGTCGCCATAGTGGTCCGCCGCACCCGCCAGCTGCCGTTCGTCACCCGCAACATCGACGCGTCGGCGCTGCAGCTGAGCGACGCCCCGCCGCGGCTGTTCGCCCGCCAGCACGCCCGCCGGCTGGTGCGGCTGTCGATCCCGGTCACCGCGGGTCTGCTGGTCACCGCGGGCACCAAAGACGCCTTGTGGGGCGGGATCGGCGTGGCCGTCGGTCTGCTGATCGCGGTCGCCGGCACCGTCCACCTGGGCACCTGGCTGCTGCCGCGCAAGCAGGTGGCCGGCGAGGCCAAGGCGCTGGAGTGGCTCGACAAGTGGCTGGCGGAGTACCAGCCGACGGTCGGCATGTACTTCTCCGGCGGCACCACCTCCGCGTACCAGGCGAACATGTGGCTCTCCACGCTCGCCGCCCTCGACGGCAACCCGATCATCGTGCTCCGCGAGCGCTTCATGGTGCAGAAGATCGACGCGACGGACGTGCCGATCGTGTGCCTGCCCAAGGTCGCGCACCTGATGCGGCTCGAGCACTCCACGCTCAAGGTGCTGCTGCACCCGGCGAACTCCGGTAAGACCTCGCAGGTCCTGCGCATCCCGTCGATCAAGCACGCCTTCATCAACCACGGCGAGAGCGACAAGCTCTCCAGCTGCAACCCGTACGCCAAGGCGTACGACGAGGTGTGGGTCGCGGGCCCGGCGGCGCGTGAGCGCTACCAGCTCGCCGACATCGGCGTCGAGGACAAGGACGTGGCCGAGGTCGGCCGCCCGCAGCTGGCCCCGATCCGCCCCTACGCGGCCGCGGCCACCGGCGCGCTCGGCGGCGCCGGCGCGGAGCACTTCACCACCGTGCTGTACGCGCCCACCTGGGAGGGCTGGGACGGCAACCCGGGCAACACCTCGGTCATCCTGGCGGGTGAGAACATCGTCCGCGAGCTGCTGGCCGACCCCAAGGTGCGGCTCCTGTACAAGCCGCACCCGATGACCGGTTCGGTCGACCCGCGCGCGGGCCGCGCCAACGAGCGCATCATGGCGATGATCGCCGAGGCCAACACCAAGCGGAGCGGCGACCGGCCCGGCCCGGAGGCCGCCGCCGAACTGGCCCGTCGCACCGATGAGCTCAACCGCCTCACCAGCACCTCCTTCCGCCCCAGCGCGGACGAGATCGAGCGTATGAAGCTCCAGGGCGCCCCGGACAAGGACCGCGCCGCGGTCGTCACGGCGGCCACCACGGCCTGGGAGAACGCCTACTGGGCGTCGATGCCGGTGTGGGAGCACCAGATCGTCACCGGTCCCCGGCCGGCCATCTTCGCCTGCTTCAACCAGTCGGACCTGCTGATCAGCGATGTCTCGAGCGTGGTCTCGGACTACCTGACCAGCGAGAAGCCGTACGCGGTGGCGAACACCAGCGGGCTGTCCGAGGCCGAGTTCAAGGCGGGCTTCCCGACGGTGCGCGCCGCGACCATCCTCACCCCGAAGGCGAAGGGCGTGACCACGCTCCTCGATGCGGTCCGCGACCCGGCGAAGGACACCAACGTGGCCGCGCGCGCGGAGCTGAAGGTGCATCTGCTGGGCCCGTCCGACCCGCCGTCGCTGGTGCGCTTCAACGCGGCCGCCCAGGCCCTGTGCGCCAAGGCCGACGCCCGCCGGGCCCGGATGGCCACCCGCCTGGCCGACGAGATCCCCGCGCAGCGCGAGGCCAGGGACGCCGCCGAGGAGGCGGAGCTGGAGCCGGGCTCGCCCGAGGCGGAGGAGACGGCGGCGGTCTGACCCGCCACCGCACGCCCCTGGACGCGTCGCAAAGGGCCCCGGGAGAACGCTCGGTTCTCCCGGGGCCCTTTGCCGTACGCGCCGCCGTAGCGGGGCCTGCCGTACGCGCCTGCCAAGGCTTGCCGTACGCGCCGCCGTAGCGGGCCCTCAGGCGCCGCTAGAAGGGCTCGAACGCGTCGTACTCGTGCTGGGCCTCGTCCCGCTCCGCATCGCGCTCACGGCGGCGCTGGGCGGCCGGGCGCGGGGCCTCGAAGCGGTGGTCCTCGCCGCGGCGGCCGAGCATCTCCGCACCGGCCGTGAGGGACGGCTCCCAGTCGAAGACGACGGCGTCGTCCGCGGCGCCGATGACGACCTCGTCGCCCGCCCGCGCCCCGGCCTTCACCAGCGCCTCCTCGACGCCCAGCCGGGCCAGCCGGTCGGCGAGGTAGCCGACGGCCTCGTCGATGTTGAAGTCGGTCTGGCGGACCCAGCGCTCGGGCTTCTCGCCCACCACCCGGTAGAAGCCGTCCTCGGCGACGACCTTGAAGCCCGCGTCGTCCACGGCCTTCGGGCGGATGACGATACGGGTCGCCTCCTCCTTGGGCTTGGCCGCCCGCGCATCCCCGACGATCTTCGCCAGGGCGAACGAGAGCTCCTTGAGGCCGTGCCGGGAGACCGCCGACACCTCGAAGACCTGGTAGCCGCGGGCCTCCAGGTCCGGCCGGATGATGTCGGCGAGGTCCTGGCCGTCGGGGACGTCGACCTTGTTGAGCGCGACCAGCCGCGGCCGGTTCTCGAGGCCGCCGTACTCCCTCAGCTCCGCCTCGATGACATCGAGGTCGGTCAGCGGGTCGCGCTCGGACTCCAGCGCCGCCGTGTCCAGGACGTGGACGAGCACCGAGCAGCGCTCGACATGGCGCAGAAACTCCAGGCCCAGCCCCTTGCCCTGGCTGGCGCCCGGGATCAGGCCCGGCACATCGGCGATGGTGTAGACGGTCGAGCCGGCCGTCACCACGCCGAGATTGGGCACCAGGGTGGTGAAGGGATAGTCGGCGATCTTCGGCTTGGCGGCCGAGAGCACCGAGATCAGCGAGGACTTGCCGGCGCTCGGATAGCCCACCAGCGCGACGTCCGCGACGGTCTTGAGCTCCAGGACCACATCCCCGGCGTGGCCCGGCTCGCCCAGCAGCGCGAAGCCGGGGGCCTTGCGGCGGGCCGAGGCCAGCGCGGCATTGCCGAGGCCGCCGCGGCCGCCCTGGGCGGCGACGAAGGTGGTGCCCTCCCCGACCAGGTCGGCCAGGACGTTGCCCTGCGTGTCGAGAACGACGGTGCCGTCCGGGACGGGCAGGACCAGGTCCGTACCGTCCTTGCCGGAGCGGTTGCCGCCCTCGCCCGGTTTGCCGTTGGTGGCCTTTCGGTGCGGGCTGTGGTGGTAGTCGAGCAGCGTGGTGACCGACTGGTCGACGACCAGGATCACATCGCCGCCACGGCCGCCGTTGCCGCCGTCCGGGCCGCCGAGCGGCTTGAACTTCTCGCGGTGCACGGAGGCGCAGCCGTGGCCTCCGTTACCCGCGGCGACGTGCAGCTCGACGCGGTCCACGAAGGTGGTCATGACGCTGTGCCTCCAAAGTAGCTACGTACGGAATGTCTTAGGCGTAACGCACCGAGGGCGGACCCTCTTCCCCGTCACGGGGAAAAGCGGTCCGCCCTCGGTGCGTTAC
>NZ_MUNE01000375.1 GCF_002154605.1 Streptomyces milbemycinicus
CGCCGGCACGTCGCTGCTCATCGGCCTCGACGCCGACCACGTCATCAAGGACATCACTTTCGAAAACCTTGTCATCAACGGGCGGGTCATCCGCGACAGCGGGGGCAAGCCGAACTGGTACCTGGCCTCAGACGGCGTGCCCATGTTCGCCAACGACCACGCCCACAACCTCCGCTTCCTCNNGGGCGGCTGGAGCGGTCTACCGCCTGCCGCCCCGGGCGCCGACAGGCCGCGTGACAGGCGGCCGAGAAGACCGCGTGTCGCGGCGGGGTCCGATGGGGAACGCTATCCGAACAGGCGCCGCTGGATCTCCCGCCGGTAGTCCTCGAGCGTCCTGTCGAGATGTGCCGCCGTGGCCTGGGCCGCCTCGTCGGGCCGGCCGTCACGAATGGCCCGGTAGATCGCCTCATGCTCCTCGACCGCCGACTCGGTGCCCTCGCCGAGCCTGTCGTGGATCCCGATCGCGCTCGACTGCCGCTGCAGTCGTCGTGCGTCCCGCACGGCGCTGACGAGGAAGGTGTTGTGCGAGGCCGCGGCGACGCCCGCGTGGAAGTCCTCATCCGCCTGGTTGAACACATCGACCTGACCGTGGACGAACCCGTCTCGGCACTGCTGCGTGGCGGTTTCAATGGTACGGAGCTCGGCGGGCGTGGCACGGGTGGCGGCCAGACTGCTGGCAGCCATCTCCTGAATCCTGCGGAACTCGAACAGCATGAGGACGTGATCAAGGTCGACGGGGCGGAAAAAGCCGCCCCACCGGCTGGTGAGGAGCATGCCCTCGTCGTCCGCGACGAACAGTCCGCGCCCCTTGTGCGCCCGGACCCGGCCAAGCGCCGAAAGGATCTTCACGGCCTCCCGCACCACCGCC
>NZ_MUNE01000376.1 GCF_002154605.1 Streptomyces milbemycinicus
CCGCCATGTCGCGCACCTGAAGCTGATAGCGGGCGGTCGTGCGGTACGCGCCTCCCGCGTCGTCCCCGGTGCGCTGGAGAAATCCGGAGTCGACGAGGAAGGCGACGGCCTTGCCGACGATGCCGGTCGTCGAACCGGCGAGCCGCCGCGCGTCCTTGGTGGCGCCGGTGGCACTACGCCGCGCGTACACCCGCCAGGCGGCCTCCAGGCCGGGTGCGTCGGTGGCCGGGTCGGTGTTCTCCCCTTCTTCCTCGGCGCGCTCCTCCAGGCGGCGGCAGGCCTGCCGGACGAAGGCGTCGATGCCGTTGACCGTGACCCGGCCGATGTAGCCGTCGTCGGCAAGGTCCTCGGGGCGTGGGAAGGCCATGGCCGCCACGGCGAGATGGGCGAGGCCGTGCAGAAAGCGGTCGGCGGAGTCGGTGGAGGCCCGGCGGGCGTAGTCGCCCATACGGACGGCGAAAACGGAGTCCTCCGCGGCGGCCACGGCCATCCCGGCCCGGGTGGAGACTTCGAGCACGATCAGGCCGAGCCCGGCGGCCACGGCGTCGGCCAGCCGCGCGAACGCCGGGTCGTCGCGGTGGCGGCGCAGCAGCTCGGCGTACTCGACGTCACGGGCGGGCAGCAGCTTCGGCTGCAGCCCGAAGGCGACCAGACGCGCCGCGTCGGCCGCGTCGGCGGGCGTGAAGGGAGCGGCGCCTTCCGCCGCCCCCGACACTCCCGCCGGGCCCGCACCCAAAACGCCCGGCGCGCCCGACGCGCCCGACGCGCTCTGCGCCGAGGACGTCAGCTCCGGCTGCGCGCCGTCTGTGGGGTCGTACTCGCTCACGGGTGAAGCTCCTTGTGGGCCGCGGCCTGGTCAGGGTCGCGGGTCGCGGTAAATCCGGTGGCGCCGGCCTGCGCCGTCTGGGTCGCTCGCCGAAGCGGAGGCGGTGGAGGGTGCTGCCCGGCGGGGCGAGCGGCCGCCCTGCGGCAGGCCCCCACGCCGTCGCCCACTCGCGCGCATACACGCGGCGGCCCCGGCGCCGCTACGGCCGGGCCGCCACGCCTGCCCAACGCGCGCACTACGCCACCTCCGCGCGGTCCGCCGCCATCCCGGCCGCGTCCAGCAGTGCCATGCCCAGTATCAGGTCGGCGCCGCCGAACTCCGGGTCGTCCAGCTCGGTGCCGTCGTCGACGGCGAACAGCAGCCGCTCCTCGCCCTGGCGGTAGGCGGTGCCGACGGGCGGGCTCGCGGCGTGGACGGCCAGCAGGGCGATGAGGTACGGGAGTTCGGGGTCGCGGCGGCGGGCCTCGGCCAGGAGGCCGGAGAGCCGGCGGGGGGCGTCGGCGGGGAGGTCGAGCAGCTGCATGGCGGACGCCAGCTGCTCCTCGCTGAAGCGGCTGTCGTCGGGGGTGGCGATCAGGTCGGGCTCGGGCATCTCCGCGCCCAGGTGCTCGCGCTCCACGGGCGGGGTCAGCAGCATGTCCACGAGGTCGCCGACGCGCACGGACGTCGGGGTGCGATACCCCGTGCCACGGGCGAAGAAGGCGTCGGTGACGCGGAGGGCGCGGTCCACGGGGAGCGGCAGCAGGGGCGCGAGGAGCTGCCCGTACAGGTCGAGTCCGGCGTGCGCGGCCGGGGTGGCGAAGGCCTGGCGGTCCTGCTCGGCGCGGAACAGCGGTCCGGCCTCCAGCAGCCGGGACTGCAGCTGGGTGTGGCGGCGGATGCAGTCCTTGACTATGTCGACGAGCTCGGCGGCGCGGCGCTTGTTCTCCGCGCTCTCCGCCTCGTCGCGGGCCTTGCGGATGTTGGTCAGGATCGCGTTCTCATGGCGGTAGCGGTCGGCGACGTGGTCCAGGGCCTCGCTGATCAGGTCGGGGACCGTACGCAGCCAGTCGACCGCGCGCACATTGCGCCGGGTGGCGTCGAGGGTGCGGCGCAGCGTCTCGGAGTACTGCACGGTGCGGTAGCGGGCCTGCTCGGCGGCGAGTTGGGCGTCGGCGAGGCGGCCGCGGCTGATCAGCACCTCCAGCTTCACCTCGGCGGCGATCTGGGCGCTGGTGACGTCCGTGTCGAGCGCTCCGACCAGGACGTTGACCGCCTCGTCGGTGGTGCGCAGATAGACGCTGCCGCCGGGCCCGGGCACCTCCTCGACCAGTTTGAAGTCGTAATCGCGGCGCACATAGACGCCGTCGGGGCCGAACGTGCCGTAGACGGCCCGGAAGCCGCGGTCCACACTGCCGACGTTGATCAGGTTTTCCAGCACCCAGCGGGCGACTCGCTCATGCTCGGCGGTGGGCCGGTCCGGGGCCTGCGCGCCGACGCGGGGCAGCAGCCTGGCCACTATCTGCTCGTGGTCGGCGCCGGTGTCGAAGTCCATGTTGAGCGTGACCAGGTCGATCGCGGCGAGGGCGACCTCCGCCATCGCGTACACCGAGTACTCGCCCGCGAGGCTGCCCTTGCGCGCGTCGAGGTCGTGCAGCGGCGCGGTGCAGGCGAGCGCGCGCAGCCGCCGGGCCAGGCCCTCGTCTGCGGCCGGACCCGGGGCCGGGCGTGCGGCCCCGGCGTACCCGTTGAGCTGGGGCGCGGCGGCTCCAGGCGGTGGAGAAGTCACGTCGCACAGATTAGGCGCTCGCACCGACAACGGACGAAACGGCGCGGAGCGGCCGGGCACGCGGACGGATCCATCAGTTTACGACGCCTCCGGAGCCGCTGTGCGTACCCCTGTCGGCCGCTGCGCGGACCTGCTGCGCGGACCTGCCTTCGTCAGCCGCCGGGCGGGCCCTCGTCCAGGGCGAGCGTCGCGAAGGTGGCGAGCCAGTGGTCGCCGGTGAAGTATCCGGAGACCACGTAGGGCAGCCCGGCGGCGAGGTGGTCCTCGGCCGCCGATATCAGGACAGGGCCGCGCGGATCGCCCTCGGGCAGCGCCGCGGCGATGCGGCGCAGCGCGGCGGCCCTGCTGAGCGAGAGCCCGATGAGATGGCCGATCTGCGGGTCGGTGGGGTCGGAGACGACCGGCGGGGTGAGCAGCGGGGCGGGGGCGCCGCGTTCGATGCCGGGCAGGAAGCCGTCCAGCCAGCCGGCGAACCTGGTCCGCGGGAGCACCCGGCAGACCGCCTCGGCTTCGGTCAAGGCGGGTGAGAGGAAGTCCTGTCCTGAGGGCTCCCAGTGGGCCGGGGCGTCGTGGTCGTCGCCGAACCAGCGGACGACCGCCGCCACGACCGGTTCGGTGAGCGCCGCCCGCCCGGCCGCGGCGGCGCTGTCCAGGATCAGGCCGAGGGCGAAGGCGCTGTTGGTGTGGACGCCGTGCCGGACCGGGTAGGTGGCCCGCCGGAGCCAGTCGTGCAGCAGCGCCTCGACGGCGGCGGCCGCCGGCTCCAGGGCCGCCGCCCAACCGCTGCCCGCCGGGCCCAGGGCCCGGCATTCGGCGCTCAGCGCCAGCAGCCAGGCCCAGCCGTAGGGCCGCTCGAAGGACGGATGGGCGCGCAGATAGTCCGCCTCGGCCGCCAGGTGCGCGGCCGTGAGGTGACGGTCCAGCACCTCGGTCACCTCCTCGGCGCGGACCCGGTCGGGGCAGCGGCGCAGCAGCCGGACCAGCAGCCAGTGCATATGCACCGAGGAGTGCCAGTCGTACGAGCCGTAGAAAGCGGGGTGGTAATCGCGCGGCGGCGCCAGGTCCTCGGGGCCGTGCAGCAGATGGGCCGGGGCGTACGGGTAGGGCCGGGTCACGTTCGCCGTGGCCACGGCGGCGAATCGGCCGGCGAGTTCGGCGAGTTCCGGGGCCACGGCAGTCCGGGGTGGCGTCGTATCGGGTCGGCCGCTGCTCAATGGGTGGCTCCCTCGGCGACTCGGAGGTCTTCGCGGGTGTTCACGGCCGTGGTGATGATCGCCCGCAGCGCCCGCGCCACCGTGTCGGTGGGCAGCGAGGGCTCGGCCCGGTCCACGACCTGCTCGGGGGCGTACGGGACGTGGACGAATCCGCCGCGCAGGGCCGGCTTGCGGGTGGCTGTCAGGTGGGCGAGCCCGTAGAAGACGTGGTTGCACACGAAGGTCCCGGCCGTCTGGGACACGGAGGCGGGAATTCCGGCCGCCCGCACCGCCGCGACGCACGCCTTGACGGGCAGGGCGGCGAAGTAGGCGGCGGGGCCGCCCGCGACGACCGGCTCGTCGACGGGCTGTCTCCCGGCGTTGTCGGGGATACGGGCGTCGTCCACATTGATCGCGACGCGTTCCACGCTGATGCCGGTGCGGCCCCCGGCCTGCCCCACGCACAGCACCAGATCGGGGTCGGCCTGCTCCACGGCCGCGGCCAGCTCGTCGAGCGCCGTGCCGAAGACACAGCTCAGCCGGGCGGCGGTGACCTGGATGCCGGGCGGGGGCGCGGCGGCGACCAGTGAGACGGCCTGCCAGGAGGGGTTGACGGCTTCGCCGCCGAAGGGCTCGAAGCCGGTGAGGAGCACGCGGGTCACGGGAATCTCGGGGGGCACGTGGATCGCGGCGGGCACGGGAATCACGGGGGTCCTTGGGGTCCCTTGGGTGGTCACTGACGTCACGCGGACCCCCTCAGAAGGCGAAGAGCGAGATGATGACGATGTTGCAGACCAGCAGCGCCCCGGCCGTGGGGATCTGGGCCTTGATGGGCCCGTACTGGTCCTTGAGTTCGAGCAGCGCGGCGGGCACGAGGTTGAAGTTGGCGGCCATAGGGGTCACGAGGGTGCCGCAGAAGCCGGCCAGCATCCCGACGGCGAGGACGACCGCCGGTTCGCCGTGCATCTGCTGAATGAGCACGGGCCAGCCGATGGCGGCGGTCATCACGGGGAACGCGGCGAAGGCGTTGCCCATGATCGTGGTGAACAGGGCCATGCCGACGCAGTAGACGGCCACGGCGACGTACTTCTGGCCGTCCGGCAGCAGCTGTTCAGTGATCTTGCCGACCTGGGTGCCGACCCCGGCGACCTGGAAGATCGAGCCGAGTACGGCCAGCAGTTGGGGCAGCAGCAGCGCCCAGCCCATGGACTCCAGCAGGCCGCGCCCGGCGTGCAGCGGTACGGCGGGGTTGCGCTCGCGGACCACGAACATGGCGACCACGAGACCTGCGATGGCGCCGAAGCCGAGGCCGAGTACGGTCTCGCTGCCCGGCTCCAGGACCGGCTCGCCGCCGACGCGCCAGTGCTTGAGGGCGGAGGCGCAGACCACCGCGACGATCGGGATGGTGAGGGCGGGGATGAACAGCTTGCCGCGCAGCCGCGCGGCGAGCGCGGTGCGCTGTTCGGCGGTGGTGGTGCGCGGGGTGCCGCGCCCAGTGCGGCCGAAGCCGGCCAGGCAGACCATGACCAGCACGGCGAGGCCCAGCGGTTCGGCCGGGGCCTGCTTCTTCACCACCCAGGTGCTGTAGAGGAAGCATCCGCCCAGCAGGCCCCAGAAGGCCGCGGAGCCGAGGCGCTTGGGGTTGCTGCGGTCGACCGCCATCTGTGCGGCCATGGCGAGGAAGACGGCGCCGACGAGCCAGTAGAACCACTCGACCTTGATCACTTGGCATCCTCCGGGGTGCGGTCGCCGGCCTGGGCCGAGCGGGAGGCCGCGGCCGCCAGGTCGCGGTCCAGGGTGCGGTCCAGGCGCAGCAGCCGGGCGCCGTGGATGAGGAAGGCGCATACGGCGGTGGGGATCGCCCACAGCGCCAGCTGCAGGGGCTCCAGGTGGGTGTCGTAGGTCGTGTTGACGAAGCCGGTGATCAGCAGGATCGAGCCGATGGCGAGAAAGCAGTCCTCGCCGAAGAAGAGGCCGACGGTGTCGGCGCTCGCGGCGTACGAGCGGACGCGCTCGCGCACCTGCTCGGGCAGCGGGCCGTGGCGGCGCTCGGCGGCCCCCTCGGCCATCGGCGCGACCATGGGCCGCACGCTCTGCGCCGGGCCGCCGATGCTGGTGAGGCCGAAGGCCGCGGTGAGTTGACGGAGCCCCAGATAGAGGGCGAGGAAGCGGCCGGCGGTGAGTTTGCCGAGCCGGCCGATGAGGACGCGGGCCTGCTCCTGGAGGCCGTTGCGCTCCAGGAGGCCGATGACCGGGAGGGTGATGACGAAGATCGTCACCGAGCGGCTGGAGGCGAAGCCGTTACCGAAGGCCGCGAGGACTTCTTGCGGCGAGAGCTTGCCCAGCAGCCCGGTGACGATGCCGGCGATCCCCACCACCAGCAACGGGTTGCGTCGGGTGGCGAATCCGAGGACCACCACCAGGACGCCGAGGAGAACGATCATGTCCCGCCTTCCGTGAGCAGGACCTCACGAGCGACGCCGTGAGGAAGAATGCACCGGAGGCTAGGCGATCGTTGAACGATCCGACAAGACTTCGATACGCAGTTGTTCCTCGCCCCGGGGATCGTTTACGACTCGGAAACCCGCCGCGCATAGGCGTCGGACAGCTGGAGCCGGGAGTCCTCGAGATAGGAGGCGAGCAGCCGCTCGGCCTCAAGGGCGTCCCCGGACTGCAGCACCTCCAGGATGTGCCTATTGCGGACCAGATACGGCGCGTAGAAGCGTCGCGGGTCGTCCATGACGTGGAAAACCAGACGGAGTTCGGCCAACACGCCGCGCATCAGCTCATCGGCGCGCGGGCTGCCGGCGAGCGCCACGACCCCCTGGTGGAAGCGGATGTTGGCGGTCGACAGGTCCTGCCAGGCCCGCGCCTGCGCGGCGCGCTCCCCGGCCAGGACGGCCGACTCGACCGCCTCCAGCGGGTACGGCGGCTTCCCTAGGCCGCGTACGGCGCCGCACTCCACCAGCGCGCGCACGCGGTAGATGTCGTTGAGGTCGTCCACCGTCACGACGCGTACGAACACGCCGCGGTTGAGCTCGTGCACCAGCAGCCGCTCGTGCGTGAGCAGCCGGAACGCCTCCCTGAGGGTGTTGCGCGAGACACCGAGCGCCCCTTTGACGCTGTCCTCGGACAGCCGGGTGCCGGGCGGGAAGAACCCTTCGGCGATGCGGTCGCGCAGGACGTCCGCGACGCGCTCGGCGGTGCTCGTCCGCCCCAGGAGTGCGCGGTCGCCCTCCAACTCGACCAGTGAGGACGCCTCCGCAATCCGCCGATCCGCCCCGTTTTTCACCCTTAATCCCCTTCGCCGCTTCTGAATCCCGTATGGCGAGAAGTCAATCCCAGAACCCCTCCGGGAACAACATTCTTCTTGTCGGATCGTTCAACGATCGCCTACGTTGTCTTGCCATGACGGACCCGACCATCGATCTCAACGCCGACCTCGGCGAGGGCTTCGGCCGCTGGCAGCTCACCGACGACGACGCCCTGCTGTCCGTCGTCACCAGCGCCAACGTCGCCTGCGGCTACCACGCCGGCGACCCCTCGACCATGCGTCGGGTATGCGAGCTGGCCGCCGAGCGCGGTGTGCGCATCGGGGCACAGGTCTCGTACCGGGATCTGGCGGGCTTCGGCCGCCGCGCCATGGACGTACCGCCGCGTGAGCTGACCGACGAGATCGCCTATCAGATCGGCGCCCTAAGGGTGTTCGCGCGCTCCGCGGGGTCGGATGTGGTCTACGTCAAGCCGCACGGCGCGCTGTACAACCGCTGCGTACACGATGAGGCCCAGGCCGCCGCGGTCGTCGAGGGCATACGGCTGGCCGCCGACGCCCCGCTGCCCGTCCTGGGGCTCCCCGGCTCCCGGCTGCACGAGGCGGCCGGCGCGGCCGGACTGCCCGTCGTACGCGAGGGGTTCGCCGACCGCGCGTACACCGCGGCCGGGACGCTGGTCCCCCGCTCCGAGCCCGGCGCCGTCGTCACCGACCCGGGCACCATCGTCAAGCGCTCGCTCGCCTTCGCCCGGGACAAGTCGGTGACCTCGATCGACGGCCGACCGGTCGAGGTGGACATACGGTCCCTGTGCGTACACGGCGACACCCCCGGGGCGGCCGATATCGCCCGCCGGGTCCGGGCCGAACTGGAGAGCGCCGGCGTGCGCGTGGAGCCGTTCGTATGACCGGCTCCGGCGGGCGAGTCCGCGTGCGCGGCCTGCCGGTCGGGGACCACGCGCTGCTGCTGGAGGTGGACACCGGCGAGGCCGCCCTGGCCCTCCACGCCGAGCTGCTGCGCCGCGCCGAGGCCCGGACGCTGCCCGCGGTACGGGAGATCGTGCCCGCGGCGCGCACCGTGCTCCTGGACGGGGTGGCCGATCCGCGCCGCCTCGCCGCCGAGGTGGCCCGGTGGGACATCCCCCCGCCGGCCGGCGGCTACGGCGCCACCGTCGAGATCGCGGTGCGCTACGACGGCCCGGACCTGGCCGATGTCGCCGAGCTGTGGGGGGTCGCCCCGCACGAGGTCGCACGCATCCACGCGGCCGCCGAATTCCGAGTCGCCTTCTGTGGTTTCGCCCCCGGCTTCGGCTATCTGACCGGCCTGCCGGAACACCACCACGTACCGCGCCGCGCCACCCCGAGGACCAGGGTCCCGGCCGGCTCGGTCGCCCTCGCGGGCCCGTACACCGGCGTCTACCCGCGCTCCTCCCCCGGCGGCTGGCAGCTGATCGGCACCACCGACGCGGTGCTGTGGGACACCGCGCGCACCCCGGCCACGCTCCTGGCCCCCGGCACCCGCGTCCGCTTCGTACCGGAACGGCCCATCCCGGAACCGCCGTCACAGCAGCCCCTGCCTGCACAGCAGCCCGCACGGAAAGAGGCCTCCACATGACGGACAGCGCCTTCGCGGTGGTGCGGGCCGGCGCGCTGACCACCGTCCAGGACCTCGGCCGGGTCGGCCACGCCCACCTCGGCGTACCGCGCTCCGGGGCGCTCGACGAGCCCGCCCTACGGCTCGCCAACCGCCTGGTGGGCAACCCGGATGGGGCCGCTGCCCTGGAGACCACGCTCACCGGCTGCGCCGTACGGCTGCGCCGCGGCGCGACCGTGGCGGTCACCGGCGCGCCCTGCCCGGTCACCGTGGACGGCCGGCCCGCCGCATGGGGCGCGCCCGTACGGGTGCGCTCGGGCGCGCTGGTGGAGGTCGCCGCGGCCACCCATGGCGTACGCAGCTATCTGGCGTTCGGCGGCGGCGTGGAGGCCGAGCAGGTGCTCGGCAGCCGCTCCACGGATCTGCTCTCCGGCCTCGGCCCGCCCCCGCTCGCCGACGGCGCGATGCTGCGGCTGGGCGCGCCGTACGGCCCGGCGCCTGCCGTGGATGCGGCGCCCTGCCCAGGGCCGCCGCGCGAACTGGTCCTGCCGGTCGCGCTCGGCCCGCGCGACGACTGGTTCACCGCCCGGGCGTTGCGCACCCTGGCGACCGGCGAGTTCCGGGTGTCGGCCGCGAGCAACCGCATCGGGCTGCGCACCGAGGGGCCCTCGCTGGAGCGCGCGAGGGACGGCGAACTGCCCAGCGAGGGCATGGTCCTGGGCGCGCTGCAGGTCCCGCCGGACGGCCGCCCGGTGCTGTTCCTGGCCGACCACCCCACGACCGGCGGCTACCCCGTCGTCGGCGTCGTCCCCGAGGGCCGTCTCGCCGCGGCCGCCCAGGCCGTCCCGGGCACGGCCGTGCGCTTCGCGCCACGCCGTGCCCGGTAGACACCCGCGCTGGACAGGGCCTGCTAGGGGAGGCCGGCCGTACGGCCGAGGGTCGCCACGGCTTGGCCGAAGAACTCCTCGCGCGCCTCGACGATGCCGTTGAACTGACCGAAGAGCTCAAAACTGACCAGGCCGAACAGCTGCGCCCAGGCCGCGACGAACCTCGCGAGCGCCGCGTCGGGCAGCTCGATCCCCAGGGTCCCGGCCAGAGCCCGTGCGTCTCCCCGCACCGCCTCGGGCACCTCGGCCTCCCCGGGGACGCTCAGAGTCCCCGCGGCGTGGGCGTCGCCCACGATGGCGAGCAGGGCCAGGCCCACGCGGGAGGCGGGTACGACGGTGGTCTGGGGCGCCGAGTAGCCGGGCACCGGGGAGCCGTAGATCAGCGCGTACTCATGCGGATGGGCCAGCGCCCACTCCCGTACGGCCCGGCAGACCGCGCTCCACCGCTCTACGGGCTCCTGGCCGTCCGCCTTCGCCAGGGCCGCTTCGGCGCCGGCGCCGAGGGCGTCGTACGCGTCCACGATGAGCGCGGTCAGCAGCTCGTCGCGGCTCGGGAAGTAGCGGTAGAGGGCGGACGAGACCATGCCGAGCTCGCGGGCGACGGCACGCAGCGACAGCTTGGCCGCGCCCTCGCGGGCGAGCTGTCGGCGCGCCTCTTCCTTGATGGCGGCGGTCACTTCGGTACGGGCCCGTTCCCTGGCCCCTCGGATCGCACTCATGGCAGCCAGTCTCTCATCTAGGCGGAGCACCGGCCAACAACAAGAGCAGTGCTCTTGCAACGGCGCACCGCTTCATGCACACTGATCTCAAGCGAGAGCACCGCTCTCGAAAAGGAGCACAGCGAGCACAGGAGGACACCATGTCGGAACACCACATCAAGCCCAGCCGGTTCGACAGCGCCATGAACGCCACCGTCGCCTGGCTCGCCCGGCGCGGGGTGAGCTTCTTCGGCACCGCCGAACTGTCCGTCGTCGGCCGGAAGTCCGGCGAATGGCGGCGGGTGCCGGTCAACCCGCTGTCGCTGAACGGCGAGCGCTATCTGGTCTCCCCCCGCGGCGCCTCCCAGTGGGTGCGCAATATGCGGGCGGCGGGCGGCGGGCGACTGCAGCTCGGGCGCCGTCAGCAGACCTTCACCGCCATCGAGCTGCCGGAGGGCGCGGAGAAGGCCGAGGCGCTGCGCGCCTACCTCGACCGCTGGGGCTGGGAGGTGAAGAGCTACTTCGACGGGGTGACCGCGAAGTCCTCGGACGACGAACTGGCGCGGATCTCGCCGCTCCACCCGGTCTTCCGCATCACCACCGCCGACGCCGACGCCTCCGCCGACGCTCACACCACCGTCGCCGAGGCCCCGGCCACCAAGGCGTGAGCGGCCGACGGAGGGCAGCGGGGCCGCCCGGGCGACGGGCCGGCCGTGCCGCTACCGGCGGTCGAACGCGGTCAGCGCCCGCCGGGCCGCCGGATGGGTGCGGACGATCTCGGCGAGGGTCGTCGTGCCACGCGTGATCTTCGTAAACGCCCGCCACGCCGGCCTGAAGCCCGTGAGCGCCGCGTGGAACATTCCGGGGCGGCGCGCGAACACCGAGTACAGCCGCCGCCCGACCCCCATCTCCACCCCGAGCCCCGCCTTGATCGCAAAGGCGTAGTTCAGGGCCTGGCGCCGGGCGTCGACCGCGTCATGGGCCTCGGCGATCCGCACCGCCCACTCCCCCGCGAGCCGCCCCGAGCGCAGCGCGAAGGAGATGCCCTCCCGGGTCCACGGCTCCAGCAGCCCCGCCGCGTCCCCGCACACCAGCACCCGGCCGCGCGACAGCGGCGAGTCGTCGGAGCGGCAGCGGGTCAGATGGCCCGAGGAGATCCGCGGCTCGAACCCGGCGAGCCCGAGCCGGGCGATGAAATCCTCGAGATAACGCTTGGTCCCGGCGCCCTCGCCACGGGCCGAGATCACCCCGACCGTCAGCGTGTCGCCCTTGGGGAAGACCCAGCCGTAACTGCCCGGCAGCGGGCCCCAGTCGATGAGCACCCGCCCCGACCAGTCCTCCGCCACGGTCGGCGGCACCGGAATCTCCGCCTCCAGGCCGAGGTCGACCTGGTCCAGCTTGACCCCCACATGGGCGCCTATCCGGCTGGCGCTGCCGTCCGCGCCGACCACGGCCCGGGCCAGCACGGTCTCGCCGTCCGAGAGCACCACGGCCACAGTGCGCCGGTCGGGCACGGACGGGCCGTGCTGCTCGACGCGCGCCACCGCGGTGCCGGTGCGCACCTGAGCACCCGCGTCCTTGGCCGCCTCGACCAGCCCGGCGTCGAACTCGGGCCGGTTGATCAGCCCGAACAGGGCCTGCTTGGAGCGACGGGTGCGGGTCAGCCTGCCGTTCAGCGAAAACGTCACGGCGTGCACACGCTCGCGCAGCGGGAGTTCGAAACCGGGCGGCAGCGCATCGCGCGTGGGGCCGATGATGCCGCCGCCGCACGTCTTGTAGCGCGGCAGCTCGGCCTTCTCCAGCAGCAGCACCCGGCGGCCCGCACAGGCGGCGGCGTAAGCGGCGGACGCACCCGCCGGGCCCGCCCCCACCACCACGACGTCCCATACCGACTCGTCCGCCGGCTCCGCCGGGGAGGCCCCGTTCCGGGCCGCGTTGTCGCTGCTCACGTGTGCTTCCGCTCCCACTCGACCGACCTGATCGCCCTGCGCCACCTCCGCCGCGGGCCACCGTCGCATCCTACGGCTCACCAGCGGGTGACCCCGCTGTGGGATGATCGGCAGCACATCATCAAGCCGTACATACGTGCCATCGCGCGCATCCCACAGGAGCGTCCCCACATGGAGCAGGCACCTCACGCCCGATCCGACGGCCCCGCGGCCACCGCCCCGGCCGACCGCCGGGCCATCGCCGCCACCGTCGCCGCGCTGCAGCCCCGCGCCAAGGCCGAACTGGCCGAGCTCGTGGCCTTCAAGTCGGTCGCGGACCCGGCGCAGTTCCCCAAGAGCGAATGCGAGGCCGCCGCGCGATGGGTCGCCGACGCGCTGCGCGCCGAGGGGTTCACGGACGTGGCGCTGCTGGACACCCCCGACGGCACCGAGTCGGTCTACGGCTTTCTGCCCGGCCCGGCCGGGGCTCCGACGGTGCTGCTCTACGCGCACTACGACGTCCAGCCGCCGCTGGACGAGGCCGCCTGGATCTCGCCGCCTTTCGAGCTGACCGAGCGCGACGGGCGCTGGTACGGGCGCGGCGCCGCCGACTGCAAAGGTGGCTTGATCATGCACCTCACCGCGCTGCGCGCGCTGGGGCAGCACGGCGGGATCCCGGTGAACGTCAAGGTCATCGTCGAAGGCTCGGAGGAGCAGGGCACCGGAGGCCTGGAGCGCTACGCGGAGGCGCACCCCGAGCTGCTGACCGCCGACGCGATCGTCATCGGGGACACCGGCAACTTCCGCTGCGGGCTGCCGACGGTCACCGCGATGCTGCGCGGCATGGCGCTGCTGCGGGTCCGGGTGGACACCCTGGAAGGCAATCTTCACTCCGGCCAGTTCGGCGGCGCCGCCCCGGACGCGCTCGCCGCGCTGATCCGCATCCTGGACTCGCTGCGGGCCGAGGACGGCTCCACGACAGTCCAGGGTCTGGCGGCCGACGGGACCTGGGACGGACTCCAGTATCCGGACGAGGACTTCCGCAAGGACGCCAAGGTCCTGGACGGGGTCGAGCTGATCGGCTCGGGCACGGTCGCCGACCGCGTCTGGGCCCGCCCCGCGATCACCGTCCTGGGCATCGACTGCCCACCGGTCGTCGGCGCCACCCCGTCGGTGCAGGCGAGCGCGCGGGCGGCGGTCAGCCTGCGGGTGCCGCCGGGCGTGGACGCGAGCCGGGCAGCCGAACTGCTCACCGCCCACCTTCAGTCCGCCGCGCCCTGGGGCGCGCGGGTCGCCGTCGAACAGGTCGGCCAAGGCCAGCCGTTCCGTGCGGACACCACCAGCCCCGCGTACACGGCGATGGGGCGGGCCCTGAGCGAGGCGTACGACGGGCAGGAGATGGCGATCGCGGGCGCGGGCGGCTCGATCCCGCTGTGCAACACGCTCGCCTCGCTCTACCCGGAGGCGGAGATCCTGCTGATCGGGCTGAGCGAGCCGGACGCGCAGATCCACGCCGTCAACGAGAGCGTTTCGCCACAGGAGCTGGAACGGCTCTCGCTCGCGGAGGCGCTGTTCCTGCGCTCTTACGCGGACGAGGCCGCGGATACGGTGGCCGCCCCGACCCGGTAGCCGCGGCGCGGGGCGTCCGCTGAGCCGACGTCATGCTCCCGCGAGGCGGAAGGCCCACCGATGCCGCCGGCCCCGGCCTCGACCGGCCGCAGCCCCGAACCAGGGCCGGGAGACCCGGGCCGGACCAGGTCGCCCCGGGCCGGACCGGGGCCGGGAGCCGCCGGACCAGGCGGCGGGCTCGGCGCCGGACCGGACGGCGGGCTCGGCGCTGGACCGGACGGCGGGCTCGGCGCCGGACCGTAAGCCGCCCCGTACCGCGGCGCGGGACAGGCGCCACGGAGCCATACCGAGCCCGTCTCCCTGCGGTCAGCCCGTCGGCGTCCCCGCCTCGAGGTACAGCGGGCGCCCCTGCTCGCGGGCGCGCAGGGCCCACCGCAGTCGGCTCAGCCGTACCGGAGGCAACAGCTCAGCGGCCTCCCCCTCCGTGACGAAGCGCCAGGCGCGCAGTTCGGAGGCCGGGAGGAGGACGTCGCGGGCCGCCTCGGCGGTGAGCCGTCCGCCGTCGAAGAGCAGCCGCAGGCCGCCGTAGCCGGGCGGGCAGGGCTGCTCCCAGTCGACGACCAGCAGCCGCAGCGGCTCGGCCGGCCTGAGGCCCAGTTCCTCGACCACCTCCCGGACGCCGGCGTGGGTGGGCGGTTCGCCGGACTCGACGACGCCGCCGGGGAACTCCCAGCCGGGCTTGTATGTGGGGTCGACGAGCAGCACCCGGTCGTCCTCGTCGAAGAGCAGGACCCCGGCCGCCAGGGTCTCGGCTCTGGGCTCCGGGGTCTGCACGATGTCGCAGCTGCCCGCGCCCTCGCGGACGGCGTCGGCGATGTGCTCGGCGGTCTGCCGGGGGGTGAGCTCGGTGGTGTCCACGACATACGCGTCGTCGAGGAGCCACGGCAGGGCCGAGCGGTAGGGCTCGAGGTGGTCCAGGCACCAGCGGCGGACGGATTCGCTGGCGTCCGCGTCGCCCGGGATGGCCTGACGCTCCGTTATTCGCTCGCGCAGTATCGTTTCATCGGTGTGCAGCAAGACATGCCGCACAGGGATGCGCCGGGCCGCGAAGCCGCCGAAGATCTCATCGCGGTACTCCTGCCTCAGGACTGTCATCGGCACCACCAGCGGGCCGCCGACCTCGGCGATCAGCGCCGCGCCGGTGTCGACGACCAGCCGCCGCCAGGACGGCAGGTCCTGGTAGTCGGACACCTCGTCAAGGCGCTTGCGCGGCAGCATCATCCGCAGGCCGTCGCCGACAAGTTCCGGGTCATAGAACGTGCTGCCCGGCAAGAAGTCCACCAATTCGCGGGCCGCGGTGGTTTTGCCCGCGCCGAACGCACCGTTCAGCCAGACGATCACATTTCCCCCTATTCCATCGCCCCCTGTCAGTTGCCCGCATCACCCTGTTGTGAAAACGCCCGGGGGCAGGGGAGTGACGGATCGCGCCGCCGCCGGGGCGGCGGCGCGGGCCGTCAGCGCACCCCGGAGCCGCACTTCAGCCCTTGCTCGCGCCGAGGGTGAGGCCCGCGATGAAGTGCCGCTGGAGGATCAGAAAGACCAGCACAGTGGGCAGTGCCACGATCACCGAGCCGGCCGCCAGCAGGTTGTAGTCGGTGAAGAACTGCCCGCGCAGATTGTTGAGCGCGGAGGTGATGGGGAGCTTGTCGCCGTCGGAGACGAAGACGAGGGCCCACAGGAAGTCGTTGTACATCCAGGTGAACTGGAGCGTGCCGAGTGCCGCCAGCGCCGGACGGCACAGCGGCAGGGTGATCCGCCAGTACTGGGTCCACACCCCCGCGCCGTCCACCACCGCCGCCTCCAGAATCTCCAGCGGCAGGGTGCGCATGAAGTTTGCCAGGACGAAGACGCAGAAGCCGACTTGAAAGGCGACCTGGACGGCGATCACCGCCCAGTAGGAGTCGTACAGCGTCATCGAGTCCGACATCCAGTACGGCAGGTCGATCTTGGTGAAGATCACATACAGCGGGGTGACGATCACCTGCTGCGGCAGCAGGTTCCCGGCCGTGAAGACCATCAGGAGGATCAGCCCGCCGCGCATCTTCAGCCGGGAGACGGCGAAGGCCACGAAGGAGGCGAAGAAGAGCGTCAGCAGCACCCCGGGCACCGCGATGATGAGCGAGTTGACGAAGTACTTGCTCATGCCCGAGTCGCTGAACGCCTGCTTGTAGTAGTCGAACGACAGATGGCGCGGCAGCGAGAAGTAGCCGTGCTCGGCGGTCTCCTCGTACGGGCGCAGCGAGGCGTAGACGGCCAGCAGCAGCGGGGCGAGGAAGGCGAGCGAGACGGTCATCAGGAAGGCGTGCAGCCCCAGGCGCCCGGGGCGCGTCCGGCGGCGCCCGCCCCGCGCGGGCGTCGCGGGCGCGGGGGTCCGCGCGGGTGCGGTCCGGGCGGATGCGGTCATCCCCTTGGTCATCGCTTTTTCTCCCCTCGCAGCTCCTGGACCAGATAGGTCACGATGAATCCCAGGGACACGGTGAGCAGGACGACGGCGATGGCGGATCCGAAGCCGATGCGGCTGGCCTCGCCGATGATGTTGTCCGTGACAAGCACGGAGAGCAGTTCCAGCCCGTTGCGCCCGTGGTTGATGGCGTAGACGATGTCGAAGGCGCGCAGCGCCTCGATGACGGTGATGACGCCGACGATGACGTTGACCGGCCGTAGCGTGGGCAGCACGACCCGGAAGAAGGTCTGCCGCTCATTGGCCCCGTCGAGGGCCGCGGCCTCCTTGAGCGAGGGGTCCACGGACTTCAGCCCGGCCAGGTAGAGGATCATCACATACCCGGTGTGCCGCCAGGCGGCGGCCAGCAGCACCACCCAGATGTTGAGGTCGGGGTCGCCGAGCCAGTCGACCGGGTCGTCGGTGTTGCCGATAATGGCGTTGAGCACGCCCTGGTCGCGGGAGAAGACCAGTTGCGCGATGAAGCCGACGATGGCGAGCGAGAGCACCACCGGCATGTAGAGGGTGGACTGGTAGAAGCGGCTGAACCGGACGCCCTTGTCGAGGAGTACGGCCAGCAGCAGCCCGAACGGGGTGGCGACGAACCCCAGGAACGCCAGCCACAGCAGGTTGTTGCGGGCGGCCGGCCAGAACGGCGGATAGTCGGTGAACAGAGTCCGGTAGTTGTCGACGCCGACCCAGTGGATATCGCCGATGCCGTCCCAGCTGGTGAAGGACAGACCGATGGAGGCGAGGGTCGGCCCCCAGATGAGGGTGAGGTCGAGCAGTACGGGTATGCCCAGCAGCACGCCGATGACGGCGAGGTCGCGGGAGGAGAACTTCCGCGGGCCCCGCCGCCTGGCACGCCGCGCGGTGGTGTGCGGCACGGCGTGTGTCTCCTAGTCGCTGGTGAAGATGGTCTTCTTCTGGGACTCGATGCTCTTCGTCAGGGAGTCGATGTCGTTCGGGCTGTTGATGAACTGCTGAATGGCCCGGATCATCACCTGGGAGGCGAAGTCGGGGCGGGTGTCGCGGTCCATGAACTGCGAGATCTGCTTCGCGTTGGCGATGAGCTCGACGGCCTTCTTCTGCAGCGTGTTGTACGAGGAGGTGGACGCGCCCTCGTTGACCGCGATGTTGTTGGGGTCCCGTTTGAGGTAGATCTCCTCGGCGGCCGGGGTGGCGAGGTATTTCAGCAGTTCCTTGCCCTGCTTCTGCCGTTTGGACTTCTTGGACAGCAGGAAGCCGTCGATCGGCGCCTCGACCGCGTCCTGGCCGTAGGCGGAGTCGATCTCGGGGAAGGGAAAGAAGTCGAGGTCGTCCCGGTCGGCCTCGGGGAACTGCTGGCCGGGGTGCGGCAGGCCGAAGACCGCCATGCCCGACTTCTTCTTCGCCAGGCTCTGCGCGGCCTCCTGCCAGGTGCGCCCGTTGGCCCCCTTCTGGTGGTACGGCATCAGCCCGCGCCACAGGTCGAAGACCTGCTTGACCTTGGGGTCGGTCCAGGACTCCTTGCCACCCATCAGGGAGATGTGGAAGTCGTAGCCGTTGGCCCGCATATTGAGGTAGTCGAAGGTGCCCATGGCGGGCCAGCCGTCCTTGTCGCCGAAGGCGATCGCGTCCAGGCCGTCCTTGTCCATCCGCTTGGCGAGCGCGCGGTACTCGTCGAAGGTCTTGGGGATCTCGTAGCCGTGCTGCTGGAACACGCTCTTCCGATAGAAGACGGCCCACGGATAGTAGTAATACGGCACGAGGTACTGCTTGCCGTCCTCACCGGTGGACTGCTGCTTGAGCGCGTCGGAGAAGCCCTCGAAGCCCTTCCAGAGGTCACTGATCTCGGCGAGCAGCCCTTGTTTGGCGAAGAACTGCATGCGGTAGCCCGCGAACCACATGAAGACATCGTCCGGGGTGCCCTTGAGATAGCGGTTGATGTTCTCCTGGAAGGACTCGTGGTTGACGGTGTTGACCTTGAGCTTCTTGTCGGACTTCTTCTCGTACGCGTCGAACACCTCGGCGAACGCCTTGCGCGGCACGGCGTCCGAGGCGTTGGACCCTACCTTCACCTCGTCGCTGGGGCCCCCGCAGGCGGTGAGCAGCGCCGGGAGGGCGACCGCACCGGCTCCGACCGCAGTGCCCCGGAGCAGGGCACGACGGGAGATCCGATGTTCTGACGATGACTGTGCCATGTGCCCCTCCAAGGAGGTTCAATCGAACACAACCGAACGCGAGTGAATGGATCACACCCGTCGAACGGGGCCCAGTCAAGGGTTATGACGAGATATCGAACAACCGTTACCGGTTCTCTTCCAACAGACTCCAACAGGGTCTACCGTAAACGACCGCGAGTTACGTGCTTTGACGCAGCGTCACCCCGTCGAGAACGGAGGACCCGCATCATGCGCCATGTCTCTTCCCTGGCCATCCGCCGAAGAATCATCGGAGGAATGGCGGCCGCACTGCTTGGTACGACCGGGGCCGCCGGGCTGACCATCCCGGCCGCCGCCCAGCCCACGACCCATCCCGTCAGCACCGGCGCCAACGCCGCCGCGGCACCGGGCGACGGGCTCGCCCTCACTCCCCCGATGGGCTTCAACAACTGGAACTCGACCCACTGCCGGGCCGAGTTCAACGAGGCGATGGTCAAGGACATCGCCGATATCTTCGTGACCAAGGGCCTGAAGGAGGCCGGATACCAGTACGTCAACCTCGACGACTGCTGGGCGCTGCCCCAGCGCGACGCGGACGGCAAGCTCGTCCCGGACCCGGAGCGCTTTCCGAACGGCATCAAGGCCGTCGCCGACTATGTGCACTCCAAGGGGCTCAAGTTCGGCATCTACACCAGCGCCGGCACCAAGACCTGCAACAGCGCCGGCTTTCCCGGCGCCCTGGGCCATGAGCGGTCGGACGCCCAGCAGTTCGCCGACTGGGGCGTGGACTACCTCAAGTACGACAACTGCAATAACCAAGGCGTGGACGCCAAACAGCGCTATCTCGCCATGCGCGACGCGCTCCAGGCCACCGGCCGCCCCATCGTCTACAGCATCTGCGAATGGGGCCAGAACAAGCCATGGGAGTGGGCCGCGGACGTCGGCCAGCTGTGGCGTACCACCGGCGACATCAGCGACAGCTGGGGCAGCATGCTCTCGATCGCCAAGAAGAACCTCCCGCTCACCCCGTACGCCGGGCCCGGCCACTGGAACGACCCCGACATGCTGGAGGTCGGCAACGGCGGGATGACGCCCACCGAGTACCGCAGCCACTTCTCCCTCTGGTCGATCATGGCGGCGCCGCTGCTGATCGGGACCGACCTGCGCAAGGCCACCCCCGAGACATACGAGATCCTGGGCAACCGCGAGGTCATCGCCGTCGACCAGGACGGACTCGGCAAACAGGGCCAGGTGCTCTCCTCCGGGGGCGGGGGCTGGGTCATCGCCAAGGAGCTCGCGGGCGGCGACCGGGCGGTCGCGCTCTTCAACGAAACCGACCGGCCCCGGCACATCGCCACCACGGCCGCGGCGCTCGGCCTGCCGGAGGCGGACGGGTACCAGCTGCGCGACCTGTGGGAACACCGGAGCTACAACACCGCCGGAGACGTGGCGGCCACCGTCCCGGCCCATGGCACCGCGCTGTTCCGCGTCAGCGCCGACCGGCGCTGGGCCGCCTACCCGCCCGCCGTGGAACTGGGCACCGACGCGGCCGCGCTCGCCGAGGCCGGGACCACCGCCCAGGTCGCCACGGTCGTGACCGACCTCGGCCGCACCCCCGCCCGCCAGGTCTCGGTCCGCCTCACCGGCCCCGACGGCTGGCGCGTCGAGGCCACCTCCCCGACCAGGGCCACCACCCTGCCCACCGGCCGGAAACTGACCACCCGCTGGCAAGTCACCGCACCCGCCGGCACCCCGGCCGGAGCGTACGAGCTGAAGGTCTCGGCGGACTACCGCTCCCCGCGGGGCACCCGGGCCACGGCACAGCTGCCGGCTCCGGTGCATGTGGTGGTGGCCCCGCCCTCCGGGACCTCGTACGCGAGCGATCTGCCGTGGCTGAGCGCGGTCAACGGCTGGGGTCCGGTGGAGAAGGACACCAGCGTGGGCGAGAACGCGGCGGGCGACGGACATCCGATCACTATCGGCGGCACCGTCCACGCCAAGGGCCTTGGAGTGCATGCGCCGAGCGAGGTGACGTACTACACCGGCGGCCGGTGCACGAGCTTCACTGCCCAGGTCGGCGTGGACGACGAGGAGGACGCCGCCGGGACGGTCGCCTTCGAGGTGTGGGCGGACGGCGAGAAGGTCGCCTCGACGGGGACGCTCACCAACGCCGACCCGGCCACGACCGTCACCGCCGCCCTCGGCGGCGCGACGACCGTCCGGCTGGTGACCACCGACGCCGGTGACGACGTGACCAGCGACCACGGGGACTGGGCGGAGGCGGCCTTCAGCTGCTGACGCCGCCGCGCGGGCGGAGCCACCGCGCTCCGCTCCGCGGCGGC
>NZ_MUNE01000377.1 GCF_002154605.1 Streptomyces milbemycinicus
CAGCCGCCTGCGCATGACCGACATTCGACTTCAACGACCCCAACCACAACGGCCGACCCCCCGGCCGACCCTGCCCATACGTCGCCAACAACGCCTGCGCCTCAATCGGATCACCCAACGTCGTCCCCGTACCATGCGCCTCCACCACATCCACCTCTGCGGCCGAGAGTCCGGCGCTGGCCAATGCCTGCCGGATCACCCGCTGCTGAGCTGGACCATTGGGCGCGGTCAGGCCGCTGCTTGCGCCGTCCTGGTTCACCGCTGAACCCCGCACCACCGCAAGCACCGGATGCCCGTTGCGCCGCGCATCGGACAGCCGCTCCAGCAGCAGCATCCCCGCACCCTCGGCCCAACCGGCGCCGTCCGCCGCGTCCGAGAAGGACTTGCAGCGCCCGTCGAGCGCAAGGCCGCGCTGGCGGCTGAACTCCACGAACGCCATCGGCGACGACATCACGGTGACACCGCCGGCCAAGGCGAGCGTGCACTCCCCACGACGCAGCGCGTGGGCCGCCAGATGCAGGGCGACCAGCGAGGACGAGCAGGCTGTGTCCACCGTGACCGCAGGCCCCTCAAGGCCCAGGGTGTAAGCGATACGTCCCGACGCGACGCTGCCCGCACTGCCATTGCCCAGGTAGCCCTCGAAGCCCTCAGGGGCTGCCTTCAGCCGGGACACATAGTCGCTGTACATCACGCCCGCGAAGACACCAGCTTTGGTGCCCCGTACGGAGTGCGGGTCGATACCCGCGTGTTCCAGCGCCTCCCAGGACGTCTCCAGCAGCAGCCGCTGCTGCGGATCCATCGCGAACGCCTCGCGCGGCGAGATCCCGAAGAACGCCGGATCGAAGTCGGCGGTGTCGTGCAGGAAACCGCCCTCCCGCACATAGCTCTTGCCTTGTCGGTCCGGATCCGCGTCGTACAGGTTCTCGACGTCCCAGCCACGGTCCACCGGGAAGTCGGAGACGGCGTCGGTGCCAGTGGCGACCAGGTCCCACAGCTCCTCGGGCGAAGCCACGCCACCTGGATACCGGCAGGCCATGCCCACGATCGCGATGGGCTCGGATTCCTTGGCTTCCAGTTCCTCCAGCCGTCGACGGGTCTGGCGGAGGTCGGTGGTCGCCAACTTGAGGTAGGCGCGGAGCTTATCCTCACTGGCCATTCGGGATCAGTTCCTCACAAAATCGGCGAACGTGGCTAAAACTTCGGGCGAAACATCGGTTGTGCACTATCGGCACGGTCTGTGCCGCCTACACCGTCACGGCCATAGTCGCGGTCATGTGGTTCAGGACTTCCTCAGCTCGTTCTCGAGAGCGCTGAACAGTTCGTCATCCGTCGCGTCATCCAGATCCCCGTCGTCATCGAGGTCGGCGGTCGCTCCCTCCGTGCCACCGAGCTTGGCCATGAGGGCTTTCATCCGGACCATGACCTCGACGCGTTTACCGTCGTCCGCGGCCACGGCTGACAGCACCGACTCCAGCCGGTCGAATTCCTCGACCAGCGAGGGCCCGGCCTCGACCCCGTCCAGGCGGATTTCGGTGCGCAGCAATGCGGCCAGCGCATGGGGCGTGGGGTGGTCGAAGATCAGGGTGGCGGGCAGCCGCAGCCCGGTGGCGGCGTTCAGACGGTTGCGGAGCTCGACCGCCGTGAGCGAGTCGAATCCGACTTCCAGGAAGCCTCGCCCGGGATCCACCGCGTCGTGTGTGGCGAAACCCAGCACGGCCGCCGCCTGCGCGCGAACGAGGTCCAGCAGCGCGCGTTCCCGTTCGGTGTCGGAGAGGCCCGCGAGCCGCTGCTTGAGCGTGGCGTCGCCGCCCGCCGCTCCCGCCTCGGCCGTGCGCCGCGCCGGTGCGCGGATCAGGCCGCGCATCATCACGGGAACGGCATCGGCGGTGACCGGGCGGCGCAGCGCGGCGGCCTCCAACTGCATGGGCAGCAGCAGCGCCTCATCGATGCCTTGGGCGGTGTCGAACAGTTCAAGGCCCTTCGCGGTGCGCAGCGGGGTCATACCGCCGCGCGCCATGCGCTGTATGTCGGCGTCGGTGAGGTCGCCGGTCATGCCGCTGCTCTGGGCCCAGAAGCCCCAGCCGAGCGAAACCGCGGGCAGTCCCTGGGCCCTGCGGTGGTGGACGAGTGCGTCGCCGAACACGTTGGCCGCTGCGTAGTTTCCCTGCCCTGCGCTGCCGAAGGTCGCGGCGGCCGAGGAGAAGAACACGAACGCCGAGAGGTCCAGGTCACGCGTCAGCTCGTGCAGATGGAACAGCGCGTCTACCTTGGGGCGCAGCACCTTGTCGACGCGGTCCGGGGTCAGGGAGGAGATCACCCCGTCGTCCAGCGCGCCGGCGGTGTGCACGACGCCGGTGAGCGGATGCTCCGCCGGTACGGAGGCGAGGAGTTCCGCCAGCGCCACGCGATCGGCCACATCGCATGCCGCCACGGTGGCGTCGGCCCCGAGCTCGGCGAGCTGTCCCACCAGTTCATCGGCGCCTTGGGCGGCGGGCCCGCTCCTGCTCACCAGCAGCAGTCGGCGCACGCCGTGCCTGGCGACGAGGTGTTTGGCGAAGACGCCACCCAGCGTTCCGGTCGCGCCCGTGATCAGTACCGTTCCCGAGCCGAACGCGCTCGCCGCGGGCTCCGTCTGCGCCTCGTCGGCCCGGGCCGGGAGCGGGACCCGCGCCAGGCGCGGCACCCGTACCTCGCCGGCGCGCAGCACCACCTGCGACTCGTCCTGGGCCACCGCCCACGCCACCGCCGCGGGCAGGGCCTGCCACGACGGCTCCGAGTCGTCGGTGTCCAGGAGGACAAAGCGGCCCGGGTTTTCCGACTCCGCCGAGCGCAGCAAACCCCACACCGGGGCCGCCGCGAGGTCTCCTACGTCCTCGCCCGTCCCCGTGGCCACCGCGCCGCGGGTCACCACGACCAGCCTCGACTCGGCGAACCGCTGGTCCGCGGCCAGCCACTGCTGCGCCAGAGCGAGGGCCTGGTGCACCGCGCCGCGCGCGGCGTCGGCCGTGGCCCCCGGCGTGGCCTCGATCTGGGGCGCGCAGCTGACCAGGATGACCTCGGGAGCGGGCTCGCCCTCGGCAAGACTGTCACGCAGCGAGGCCAGGTCCTCGTACGGCTTGGCCAAGACCCGTGTGCCGCTCAGCCCGGCCCCCAGGCCGAGGCGGTCGTCGCCCACGAGTGACCAGCGAGCGGTGGTGGGGGCGAAGGCGTCGCCGGACACCGGTCGGCTGATCCACTCGATGTGGAAGAGCGAATCGTGCTGACCGCCCTGGGCGCCGCCGAACTGCTGCGGGTCGACGGGGCGCAGCACAAGGGACTCGGCCTTGGCCACCGGGGCGCCGGTCCCGTCGGCGACCGCCACGGTCATCGCGTCCGCGCCGCCCGGCGTCAGGGCCACCCGTAGCAGCGCGGCGCCCGCGGCGTACAGGGACACTCCGCGCCAGGCGAACGGCAGCCGAGCCCTGGGAGCTCCGGCGCCGCTGTCGCGGGCCGTCTCCGGGGCGACGATGCCGAGCCCGACGGCGTGCAGCGCGGAGTCGAGCAGGGCCGGGTGGACGCCGAAGCGGGCGGCTTCGGACTGATGGTCCTCGGGGAGCACGACCTCGGCGAAGATCTCCTCACCACGCCGCCAGGCCGCGCGCAGGCCCTGGAAGACCGGCCCGTAGCCGTGCCCGACCTCGGTCAGCGCGTCGTACAGCCCGTCGGTGGCCACGGCGGTCGCACCCGCGGGGGGCCACGCCGCCAGGTTCCACGACGCGGTGGGCGCGCCGACCGCCAGCACTCCCGTGGCATGGCACGTCCAGGGCTCGTCGGCGGTCTCCACGTCGCGCCGCGAGTAGACGCTCAGTGCGCGGCGACCGGTCTCGTCCGGTTCGGCGACCGTGAGCCGCAGCTGCATGCCGCCGCGCTCGGGGAGGATCAGCGCGGTTTGGAGTGTCAGCTCCTCGACCACATCGCAGCCGACCTCGTCGCCCGCGCGGATGGCCAGTTCCACGAATGCGGTGCCGGGCAGCAGCACGGTGTCCCCCACCGCGTGGTCGGCGAGCCATGGGTGCGTACGCAGCGACAACCGGCCCGTGAACACGACGCCTTCGGAGTCCGGCAGCTCCACGGCGGCGCCGAGCAACGGGTGCTCCGCGGAGTCGATCCCGAGGCCGGAGGCCGCGCCCGCACCGGCCGAGACACCGGAGGTGTCCAGCCAGTAGCGCTTGCGCTGGAAGGCGTACGTGGGCAGGTCCACTCGCACGGGCCCGACCCCCTTGAATGCCTGCGTCCAGTCGATGGCCACGCCCTGGGCGTAGGCCTCGGCGAGGGAGGTCAGGAAGCGGTCCAAGCCACCCTCGTCACGGCGCAGCGATCCGAGCGCCACCGTGCCCTCCGCGCCGCGGGCCTCAGCGGTCTCCTCCACCCCGACGGCCAGCACCGGGTGCGCGGACACCTCGATGAAGACAGCGTCCCCCGCCTCCAGGACGGCGCCGATGGTCTCCTCGAAACGAACCGTCTGGCGCAAGTTGCGGTACCAGTACGCGGCATCCATGCCTGCCGTGTCGATGACCTCGCTCGTCACCGTGGAGTACATCGGGATCCGGGACGGCTGCGGTTCGAGGCCCGCCAGCAGCCCGGCCAGCTTCCCCTCGATACGCTCGACATGCGACGTGTGCGACGCATAATCCACCGGAACCTTACGCACCCGCACCTCCCGCGCCTCACACTCCGCCAACAACTCATCAAGCGCACCCGGATCACCCGCCACCACCACCGACGCCGGACCATTCAACGCCGCAACCTCAACCAACCCCCCGAACCGCTCAAGCCGAGACTCCACCTCAGACAACGGCAACCCCACCGACAT